>NZ_JARBDC010000075.1:0-262087 GCF_036577625.1 Paenibacillus sp. GYB003
GGGGGGATAGTGCTCGAAAGAACACTATCCGCCCCAACCAGCGGCATGAACTGCGCGGATAGTGCTCAAAAGCGCACTATCGCCTCGGTTTCGGCGCCGCGGCAAGAGGGGAGAGGGGGGATAGTGCGTGAAAGAACACTATCCCCCCAACCAGCGGCGTGAACTGCGCGGATAGTGCTCAAAAGCGCACTATCGCTGCGGTTTCGGCGCCGCGGCAAGAGGGGAGAGGGGGGATAGTGCGCGAAAGAACACTATCCCCCCCAACCAGCGGCGTGAACTGCGCGGATAGTGCTCAAAAGCGCACTATCGGCGCGATTTCGGCGCCGCGGCAAGGGGGGGAGGGCGAATTGTGTTCGAAAGAACACTATCCCGCCCCAACCAGCGGCGTGAACTGCGCGGATAGTGCTCAAAAGCGCACTATCGCTGCGGTTTCGGCGCCGCGGCAAGGGGGTGAGAGGGCGGCGAGTCTGTATACCCGACGCAAAAAACGGGAGCACGGCCAATACGGCCATACTCCCGTTTTTCCATGCCTATCAATTGTTGTCCATCAAGCCGAGCTTGATCGCCAGTCGCTTCAGGATGACGACCGCCTGCGCGCGGCTGGATTGCTCCTTCGGCGCGAAGACGGAGTCGGCGACGCCGTTCATCAAGCCTTCGCTCACGACGCGGGCTGCCGCGCCGCGCGCCCAGTCGCTGATCGCGCCGGCGTCGGCGAACGGCTGCAGGGCGGCGGCCGATGCGCCGGAAGCGGTCTGCTTCGACACGAAGTCGAAGGCGCGCGACGCCAGAACGGCCAATTCCTCGCGGCTGATCACCTGGTTCGGACGGAACGTGCCGTCCTCGTAGCCATCGATCAGCCCGGCTTTGGCTGCCGTTGCGGCTGCGCCGGCGTACCAATCGCTCGAGCGGACGTCGCTGAACGACGTACCGTCTTGCTGCGCCAAACCGAGAGCGCGTACGAGCAGCGCCGCGAATTCGGCGCGGGTGATCGAACGGTCCGGATCGAATGCGGTATCCGTGACGCCCTTCACGAGCAGCTTCGAAGCGAGCAGCTCGATATCGGCCTGCGCCCAATGCCCTTTCGTATCGCCAAAAGCTTTATCGGCCGCGACAACCGCATACGTGCTGTTGCCGGTCCGTTTGATCGTAACGATCGTAGATCCGTTCGCTTTCGCGAAACGGGCGGGAACGAACGTCATTTCTCCGGTTTTCGGATCGATGACGACCGCCGTCGCCTGGGCGGGCACGCTGCCCGGCAAGGTGAGCGTACGCTCGACGTAACGATCGCCGAAATCGTTCAGCGCGATCGTTTGATCGCCGGCTTGCGCGACAAGGCGGAAGTCGTAGGCGTCGCCGATCAGCTCGCCGCCTTGCGCTCGTGCCGCGTCCGCGATTGTTTTTGCCTCGGCTCCGGTTTTCTTCTCGATCACGATCGTCAATTGAACGTCTCCCGCTTGCCCGCCAAGCGCGCGGGCCAGCTCGTCGATATCGATCAGATCGGCCGGCAGCCGATAGCTGACGTCTCCGGATTTGACGGTCAGGATCGCGCCGTCGACCGAGTCTGCCGCGCGCGCCAGCGTCTGTGCGGAAACCGTAACGATGGCGATCGGCAGTTCGGCCGATACGTTCACGATCATTTCTTTGGAACCGCCGCTTTGCTGCTGCAATGCGGCCAGCGCTTTGTCGATCGCGGCGCTGTCCAGCGTCACTTTCATCGCCGGTTTGCCGTTCTCGTCCGTCGTTTGGACGGCCGCAGCCGGAAGGATGACGCCGTTATCCGTCGGCTTCGGCTGCTCCGGTGTCGTTACCGAGCCTCCGCCGATACCGCCCGTAGAAGGCGCGGACGGAGTATCCGATCCGTCCGACCCGCCCGGCTCTTCCGATCCGCTGCCCGGCGTATACGTCAGTTGAATCGACTTCTGGTTCGTCTTCATGCCGTCCACATAAACGGCGAACGTTACGGTATTGCTGCCTTCCCGAAGGTTTACCTTGCCGGCAAAATCGCCGTTTGCGGCAACCGTCGCCGCCGTTTCGTTCAAGTACACATCCACGTCCGAGCCTGCGCCGAGCACTTTTACGTTTCCTTTCAGCTCGGGGGTTGCGGTCGCCACCGTTTTCCCGTCATAGTTCAGGAAGCCCGACAGCGCGGCCGCCCTGACGTCGTCTCCGATATTGTACGTGTTCGCGATAAGCTGGCGCTTCGTGCGCACGCCGTTTTCGTCGAGGGCGGAGATGACCATGCCCCCCGGCGGAATGGCGCTGTTGTTTTCTTGAGGCGCTCCCCAGTTCCAGTTGATCGCTTGCGATTTGTTGACCATCTTGGTCACTTTGCCGGTCGCGTCCGCCACGACTTCCACGCCGAACCGGTTCGCGCCCGTCGAGGTGCCGAACTCCTCGTTGTACACGTTCAGGTCGCCCGAGTTCCGGCTGACGTTGTAGTAGCTGCCTTCGATAAACGAAGACGCGTCGCCGGGCTTGCTCATGCCGATTTGGTAATCTTTCACGTACTCCTCGTTCCGAATGGACGATTGGATGATCGGCCAGTTGGCGAGGGAGGCGTCGAACAGCATCAGCCCGTTCGAGCTGCCTAGCGCGCTTTGGAAAATTTCGCGCTGCAGCGCCGGGGATTGCAGATCGGCCAAAGCCATGCCCGCATACAGCGGCACTTCGCCGTTCGTCACGATCGAGTCGAGCGTAATGTACCGTTGAATTTCCGGCGTCGTGCTGTAATACGTTCCGACCATCAGGAAATCCATATGGTCGATATAGCCGGTTTGATAATACGCGTCCGTATAAATCGAATCGGTCGGGAATTTCAAACGGCTGTCATAGCGGAAATTTTTGCTCCCCCAATGGACGCCGTTCAAATAATACGACTCGAACCACGCTCCGACATAGGCGGACGTTTCGATCTTCTTCCCTTTCGACGCGGTGTAGCGGTCGACGAGGGCGCGCGTTTCTTTGACGAAGCTTTCGATCGTGCCGGAACGGAATTCCCACCAATCCTGGATAAGCGGTCCGTCCACCCGTTTGCCGTTCTCGTAACGGAAAATGTCGTGCGGCCAATTCGCGAGCGATTTGCCCCGATGCTGCAGGAACGCTTCGAACTTCGCCTTCGTCACGTCGCTGAAATCGGCGGTTTCGTTATCGTAACGGCCGCGGTCGAGAATGATGCCGTCCACGTCGTAGTTTTTCATGACTTCCTCGAACGTTTTCAGCTGGAAGTCGCGCACCTCGTCGTTCGACGGGTTGACGAACAGAACGGCCGCGCCGCCCGAAGCGCCGGACAGTCCTTTTTGGCCGTACGCGCTTTCTCTCAGACGTTTGATTTCCCCGTTGTCCTCCGGACGGAACACGCGCTCCTCCCAGTCCAGATGCTGGTCGATAACGGCAAAATCTTTGACCGTAATGGAGCCTTCCGCGAATACGTTAAACGCCGCATGCACTTTCAACCCGAGCGAATGGGAGTGCGTTACGAACAATTCGAGCAAATCGAGCTCGGGGCTCGCGCCTTTCCGATCGCCGGCGACCATTTCGCTGACGTAAGGACGGTTCGTCAAGTCGCTCTTTTTATAAGAGACATAGCCCTCGACCCCTTTGACGTCAAAAGCGATATCGGTCACGCCGGCGCCTTTCGCCTTGCGCAGAAAATCGAGTACGCTTTCGCTCGATTGGAACTTTTTCGCGTTCGACGCCTGGTCGACCCACAAAATCACCTGCTTGTCGGCGGTGAGCGAAGGTCTGCTGTAGACGACGACGGATTTTTTGTCGAGCTGCTCGCCGTTTTTGGACAAAACGACATCGATATAGTTCGGCCCCGCGGCAAGCGCCGTTTCGTGGCTGAACGCTCCGTCCGCCTGCAGGTTGACCGCTTGGCCGCCGATCGTGACGGAAGCGCCGGTCGGGTTCGTAATTTTACCGGCAATCGTCGTCTTCGTCGCGGACGTCGTAAACATCGACAGGCCGTCGAGCTGCATCCGCGGAACGGCGCCGGTGCCGCTCATCAGGTCGGTGACGGATACGACGTTGCCGTTTTTCCGCAGCTTGACGACGTCGCCGACTTTGAATTTCGTCGCCAAATATTTTTTGAGCCCGATCGTGGCGTAGCTGTTGTCCTGTGCCATGACGACATAGCCGCCTTGCGGGATTTCGAGCTCGCCGCCGACCCACGACGGCGTTCCGTTGCCGGTCGCCGCGTTGATCATTTTGGTTACTTTGCCGTTGGCGTCGACTTGAATGGCCACGTTGGTGGCGGGAATTTGAATTTTCGAGCCGTACTCGGTCGTAAACAAAGCGATAATATTCGGAATGCCGGTAACGTCCTTGTCGACGTAATTGATCGTCTTCTTCGGCCCTTCGACGATGATCGTAATATCTTCCGGCGGCGCCTCGATCTCGATCAGATCGCCGGACGGCTTTTGATAGACGATTTTGAGCTTCGTTTCCTGCAGTACGTCCGCCTGTTTCAGCAGCTTGACCGAAATTTCGTTGATTCCTTCGGCCAGCGTCACCGTCTGACTGAACGTACCGTCGGGTTGGACGGCGGCAACCGTCTCGCCTACCTTCACCGACAAACCTGCGTCGGAAGAGTAGCCGAGCACTTTGCCCTGCACGTTGTACGTCGCCGAGGTAACCGTCGTTTCGGCCGCCGCCGACACTTGCAGGCTCGGCTGCGCCGGAGCGGATAGAAAATCGGCTGCGGTTACGCGTACGCCGCCACGCTCGAGGGCGATCGTCTCGCCGGCTTGGAACGTATTATACAGCGCCTTTCGGAAGTTTTTGCCCAGCCAGTCGTTATCCGAGGCAAGAATGACGAAACCGCCGGGAGGAATCGTTACATTTTGCGCGGCATCCCAACTGTAAGGCTTGTTCGTAGACGGATTAATGCCTCCCTGGGGGCCTACCATCTTAAGAATGACGCCATTCGCATCCACTTGGATGGCGGCGTTCGTATTTTTGACGTAAACCGCCTTGCTGTCGCCGGCAACGTTGGTTACGGTCGTCCCGCTTGTAAAGAGAGCCAAATAATCGCTTTTTTGCGGGTTATCCACATTGACGTTGACATAATTCAATTTCAACTTCTTACTGCCGTCCAGCGACGCCGCGTAAACCGTATCGCTTACGGTAGCGCTTCCATCGGCGGCCCGCGCCGTCGTTCCGAACGTCGGGAACAACGAAACGAGCAGGCAGACGATGAGGAATGCGCTCAGTCTTGCACTATGCCTTCCCATGCATACACCTTCCCCTTATGTAGTTAGTTTCGAGTACGGTATCCATTATAGGTGGGAGCGGTTTCGGCATATAGGGGCGATGATGACTACTTTTGGCACTATGATGACTTTCGGAGCGCCATCGAAGGGACGAGATCCACAAACTCTTTATCCCGGTACAACGTTCCCGAACGGGATTTTCTGCTACAATAAGAAGGATCATTCAAAACGGGAGGTTGAAAATGGAACGGTTACCAAAGTATATTCAAAGCTCACAGGGTACACTGTGGTTGACCGAAGACGACAGGGACAATTTGAAAATCAGCTACCGCATCAAGGACGTATTATTCGAGGAAACAAGCCCGTACCAGCACGTCATGATTTTGGATTCGTTCGATTTCGGCCCCATGCTCGTGCTCGACGGGGTCGTGCAGACGACGTCGAAAGACGGGTACATTTACAACGAAATGATTACCCATGTTCCCTTGACGATCCATCCGCAGCCCCGAAACGTGCTGATTATCGGCGGGGGCGATTGCGGCGCGGCGAAGGAAGCGGTCCGGTACGACACCGTCGAGCGGGTCGATTTGGTCGAGATCGACGAGGCGGTCGTCCGGGCAAGCAAACGGCACATGCCCGAAGTATCGGGCAACTTGTCCGATCCGCGCGTAAACTACCATTATATCGACGGCGTCGAGTTCGCGAAAACGCAATCCGGCGTCTACGACGTCATCATCGTCGATTCGTCCGACCCGGTCGGGCCGGCGCAGCAGCTGTTCGAGCCGGAGTTTTACCGCAGCTTGCACCGCGCTTTGCGCGAAGACGGGCTGATGGTATGCCAAAGCCAATCCCCGATTTTTCACGGCGGCATCGTGAAACAGACGTATCGCCGCATCGGGCAAACGTTCCCTTACCGCCGACTATATACGGCCGTCGTTCCGACGTACCCGGGTGGATTGTGGAGCTTCACGATCGGCTCCAAACGACCGATTCCCGCACCGGAACGCATCCGTTTCGATAAACCCGCGCGCTATGCGAGCGAGGACATATTGCGCAGGTGCTTCTCTTTGCCCGCATTTTTGCAGGACCTGCTGGACGGCGAAGACGTCCCTTTGCCGAAATAACCGGGCATCCGCCGATAGCTCGCGACGATTGGCGCACCATAGACAACGATCCGGTCCCCGTTTCGCCTGGATACGGGGATCTTTTTAAACCGCCGTTACGGCTTTTCCGCCCCCGTAACCCCGTACCGCTCCAAAGCTTTCCTGGACGATTCGAGCATCCGCTTCCGCAAATAATCGTCTTCGACGACCCGAACCCGCTTCCCGAGAAAACGGATTTTGGACAGCAAATATTCGCGCTCGTCCGCCTGCAAACGGATATGAACCCGGTACCGGTCGGATTCGGCATCGTAGGCGACGTCTTTTTCAAAGCAGGAAAAGGCGTACAGGATGCGCGACAGCTCTTTGTTGTAGTCCCGTACGACTTCGACGACCGATTCCGTTTTCCGGGAGTCGAGCGTTTGGCCGATTTTCGTCAGCATGCGCTCCGCCGCGGACGGCTCGATCGGCTCGGCCGAGACGGCGACGATGCCGCTCAGCCGGGTGCTCATGAACGACTGCCGCCGGATTTGAAACCAAAGCAGGTACCACTCCCGCTTGACCATCGAATATTCCAGCTTGTACGGCAGTCCGAATTGGCCCGCAATCGTTCGTCCGCTCTTGATCCCGTACGTCAAACGCATGCCGCTCTTCTCGCGGATCAGCCGGCGCAGCGGACGGAGAAGCGGGTGATACACCTGTTTTTCCCGGCTCTTCGCCTTCTCGGTCAGACGGTCCGACAGCTCCAATTCGTCGTCGTGACGGAGCAAGCCGAGCAGCTTGTCTCTCGTCTCCGCCGAGAACGCTTCGGCCGCCGCGGGATGCCGGAGCATCGCCTTCAGCCAAGCCCGCTCGTGCGACGTGACGAGGAACGTTCCGGCATCGTCGAGCCGGGACATAATGCGGTAGTTGAAAATTTTTTCAAACGGATTCATAGTACGCGGCGAGCTCCTTCCATTCGGCGATCATTTCCCGGCGAAGCGAAGCGGGCTCGACGATTTCGCAGCTCGATCCGAAGCTCCGCAGCCACGGCTTGATCTCGGTCGTTCCGTTCACCGTAATCTCGTACAGAAACGAACGCTCGTCCTCCTCGACGATGCGTCCCCATTGGCCCTGAAGCAGAACGCGTTCCTTCACGAAGTTGGGCTCCGGGCCGTCGGGATTGTAAAATCGGGCCCGCACCGTCACCGGGCGGCCGGTATCGATCAGCCAGCTGCGCCTCGTTTGGCGCTCCAGCTCGGCGGCCTTCTCCTCGAACGTTTCCCGGGAAACCGGTTCGTCTTCCTCGATCCGGGTGATCCCTTCCATCCGGTATTTCCGAATGCCCTCCCTGCCGGATGCGAGCAAGTACCATCTGCCGTATTGATGGTCGTAGACGACTTGAAGCGGCAGCGCTTTTTCCTTCATGCCTTCCGTTTCCCGCTCGAACAACGGGTTCGTGTTTTTGGAGGCGTAGCTTTTTTCCGTCTTGGGCGAGAAATACAAAAAACGGACCCGGCGCCGCTCCCGGATCGCGCCGAGCAGCGCAAACAAATGCGCTTCGTCCAAAATCCGCGAGTAATAGTGGTATTTGTACAGAAACGGCTCGACGGCGTGCTTCCCGGCTTCGCCGCGCAGAAGCGCTTTTTTCAGTCCGTCGCGGAGCAAGTAGCCTTGCACGGAAGGCACCTGCGTATTCGCCATCACGTCGACGAAATCGTACAGGTCGTACAGCTCTTCGTTCGACAATTCCCGGACCAGGTCGTTGCGCAGCCGGTACCGGTAAGGGCGGACGCCGGGTTCCCGCTTGACGACGCCGACCTCCTCCAAATATTTCAGATCCGAGCGAATCGTCTTCTCGTCCGGCAGGGGGAGGTCGGAAGGGAGCGCGCCGCTGCAGACGTCCATCAGCTCGATCGCCGTCCGGGCTTGCTCGTTCAAAGCCGCAAGCAGCAGCGAGATGCGCTCGGACTCGGATTCCTTGAGCGATTTGGCGCGAAACAGAAACAGCAGTAGCGGATCGGCGGTATCGTAATAGCTGAAGCGGATCGACTCCGCGAACTGCTTGCCCTGCTCCTGCGGCAGCTGCTCGTACACGGCGCCGACGACGTCTTTGAGCCGCCGGATCGTTTTGTCGAACGTATGCACGGATATGCCGAGCCGCTCCGCGAACTGCTGTCTGCTGTAAGCGCCGCTCGTCAGCACGAGCATGCGCAAAAACTGGATTTCTTTATCGAAGCTTTCCTTGGCCACGCCGTTCCCCCGCTTCCTGCTATTCGGTCCGAAAACCTTCTTTCAACGTACTAGGGGATACGCGGAAACAAAACTTTTGTTGCGGTCGTAATACTTTCGCCATGTTCGTTCGCCCGAAAATAAGCGAATATAGGATCAGAAGGCGGCGCCGTACGCGGCAAAGCCGACGCATCGTCGAGGCGCCTGGAAGGGTTACTTCGCCAGATAAGCGACAGGTCGCCGGTTCGAATCCGGCTTCCGTCACGATGACGGAATAGCTCAGCGGTAGAGCGGTTACGTACCTTTCCGAATTTTCCTCGACGATGTTTACAAACGAAACGCGAAGCGAGGCGCAGGGACGGGTTCCTTCTATTTCAAGTAAAACGATGGATTACCCGGCAAACCTAACGGCAGGTTCGACTCCTGCGCAAACACCTGTCCCGCCTTTTCCTCGCGGCGTTTTGTTAAGGAGGTTAACGAATCGTGAGCATCGCGAAAAAGCTGTTCGGAGCCGCCCGCCCGAACGTTTCCAACCAGGAGCGTTACCCGGCCTATGCGCGTTCCGCCGAGGAGCAGTACGTGCAGACGCTGCTGACCAATACGATGGGCAACACGTTTTATGCCGACGGTCAAGAGCTGCTGGCCGACGCGGCGCAGCTTCATCATCGGATGGCCGAAACGAACCCGGCCTTCATGGCCAAGGCGATCGTATTCGCGCGCGGCGAAGGGCTGATGCGGCTGCAGCCGCTGTTCGGACTGGCGATTTTATCGATGTACCGTCCGGATTTGTTTGCGGCCGTTTTCCTGCGCGTCGTGCGCATTCCTTCCGATTTGTCCGACTTCCTGACCATTTTGAAAGGGCTCGGACGCGGGGAAGGAGGCCGCGCCGTCAAACGGCAGGTGAACCGCTTTTTGGCCGGAGTATCCGAATATTGGGCCACGAAATATAACGGACGCGGACGCGGCTACAGCTTGGGCGACGCCGTCGCGACCGCCCATCCGAAGCCGGAACACGAGAAGCAGCGGGCGCTCTTCCGCTATTTGCGGGGACAGGAGACGGATCTCGCCCTGCTGCCGCAAGTGGAGGCGCTGGAGCGGCTGAAGCTGGCTTCGACCGAGGCGGAGCGGATCGAGTGGATCGAGCGCGGCAAGCTGCCGTACGAAACGGTGACCGGCGCCGTCAAGCCGTCGAAGGCGGTTTGGGAAGCGCTGCTGTACCAAATGCCGACGTTCGCCCTGCTCCGCCATATGAATGCGCTGGAACGGGCCGGCGTTTTGGACGAGAAGCGGAACGTCGATTACATCGCAAGCCGGCTGACCGACCGGGACGCTCTCCGAAAAGCGAAGCTGCTGCCGTTTCGGCTGGCGACCGCGTTTCGCCAGGTCGAGCATCCGGAGCTGCGGGATGCGCTCCGGGAAGCGGCGGAGCTTACGTTCGACAACTTGCCGGAGCTCGGGGAACGCACCGCGATTTTTCTCGACATCTCGGGCTCGATGGACGGGCAATACTTGGAAATCGGCGCCGTTTTCGCCTTGGCGCTGTACAAGAAGACGCATGGCAATTCGCTGTTCTGGCTGTTCGACACCGAGGTCGTGGACGCGAAGCCTTCCCGCCATGACAGCATCCTGACCCAGGCGGCGCGAATCCACGCCCGAGGCGGAACCGATACGGGAGCGCCGGTACGCAAGCTGATCCGGGAGCGGAAGCAGGTCGACCAGATCGTCATCATCACGGACGAGCAGCAAAACAGCGGCAGCCCGTTCTACGAGCAGCTGAAGCTGTACCGCTCGAAGGTGAACCGCGACGCGAAAGCGTTCGTCGTCGACATCGCGCCGTACCGGCAGGCGATGGTGCCCGAGCGGGACCCGCAAACGTACTACATTTACGGCTGGAGCGACGCCGTCCTTTCGTATATCGCCCGGTGCGTGCAAGGGTACGGTACGCTTACGGAGCGGATCGCGGGAATGGATTTGGAGCAATGAAACGACAGGGGATGAAACAGATGGCATACCGACATATAGACGGCGTGCGGGTTTGGGGAAAACCGGACGAAGGCGCGCTCGCCCAAGCGAAAACGTCGTCCGCAAAGGGGCGACGCCTTCTGCTCCGGGGCAGCTCGGCTTTATCGGCGGGAGCATGGGCGATATCTCCGTCATCGTGAAAGGGAAGGATACCTCGGAAAGCCGCGACGCTTATTACAGCGCCGTCCACGGAGCGGGACGCATCATGAGCCGCACCCAGGCGGCCGGCAAAATGAACTGGAAAACGCGTACCCGAAGCGGCGGACAAATCTCCCCCGCGCAAATGCTGGAAGCGGTCCGCGCCTTCGGCGTCGAGCTCCGCGGCGCAGGCACGGACGAAAGCCCGTTCGTCTACCGCAAGCTGCAGGAAGTGCTGGACGCCCACGCCGAAACGATCGAGGTCGTGCACGTCCTGAAGCCGATCGGCGTTTTGTATGGCGGGGGCGGACGAATTCGACCCTTACAAGGACTGACGGCCATACGTTTCAGGACGTTTCCTTCCTCGCCGCGGAACGAATTTGTGGAATCGGACCGCCGTTTCCGTTCATCCGGCACTTGCCAAACCGCTCTTTCCTTGTTTAGATGAAGAAAGAGCGTGTAAGAGCTTGTCGCCGCGAGGCAAATGCAATCGTGCTTCACAGCGGATAAACGGAACAGAGGGAGGGGATGACGGTTGAATATCAACATGCTGGACCGCTTCATCGAGCCGGCCGTTTTGAAACGGGGACGGGAATATGCCGAGAACGGCCGCGTCCTTGAAATCGAGGAATCGGAGCCGGGCGTATATTGGGCGGAAGTGCAGGGCAGCGAGTTGTATGAGGTTAACGTCGAGCTTGACGACGACGGAGAGGTGTTGTCGTCCGAATGCGATTGCCCGTTTGAGGGGGCGATCTGCAAGCATCAGGCCGCCGTGCTGATCGAGCTGCTGGACGAGCGTATGGACGGGCACGATGAGGATGCAGACAGCGGACCGCATGAGGCCCCCGTCCGTCATCCCGAAAAGCTGGAATCGCTGCTGGAGGCGGCGAGCAAAGAAACGCTGATTGCGCTCCTGCTCGACATCGCGGACGAATCGAGGACAGAGGAACGGCGAATCCGGCTCTACTTGTCGGGGAGCGAAGGTCCGCAAGGAATCGAGGCATGCAGGGCGCTGATTCGTTCCTCGATCGTTCGGCACGCGGACAAGCACGGCTTCGTCGATTGGCGAAACGTGGACCATGCGGTGAAAGGGGCGGAGAAGGCGACGGACCAAGCGCTAAGGACGGCCGACGGCGGCAACCCGCTCCAAGCGGTCGCCATCCATCTTTGCATTATGGAAGAGATGATGGAACTGCTTCACTCGGCCGACGATTCGAGCGGAACGATCGGCTCGCTGATCCATAACAACCTGGAGCATATTCACGAGATTGCCGGCGATGCAGGTCGATTGACTTCGGACGAACGGGACAAGCTTCTCCGCATGCTCATTCATGCAGCCGAACAGCCGGATTACGCAGGATGGTCGGACTGGCAGCTCGGCCTGCTCCGGGCCGCGGCGTCCGCAGCCACAACGGCCGAGTTGCGGTCCGTCTGGGAGGAAGCGGCGGCAAGGCTCGCCGAAGCGGACCGAAAGGATGCTTTGAGCGGCAGCTATTTGGCCGAACAAATCGCCCTGATGCAGTATCACCAGTATGCTGGCGGAGAAGAGAAGGCGGCGGACCGGTTCTTGCACGAGAACATGCATTATCCCAAATTTCGCAAACGGGCGATCGAGCAGGCTATCGACAGCGGCAGCTACGACAAAGCGATCGCTTGGGCGGAGGAAGGCGAATCCCGCGATCGGGACAACAACCTTCCGGGACTTGTCAACCAATGGAGGAAATTCCGTTACGAAGCTTATCGATTATCCGGTCAATGCGAACGGCAGCGGGAGCTCGGCCTGGAGCTCGTCCGCGAGGGCGAATTCGACATGTACGAGCAGGTCAAAGCGCTATATTCGCCCGACGAATGGGTGACGGTCTATGCCGAACTGCTGGATCAGTTGGAGAAACAAACGTATGGGTGGCGATCGATGTACACCCGGATTTTGGTTCACGAGAACGAAACTTCGCGCCTCCTCGCCTATGTGAAGGAGCGTCCGTTTGAAGTGGAGCAGTATTACTCGCATTTGGTCAAGGAATACCGCGACGAAGTGCTCGCCATCTTCCGGACGGTGATCGAGAGGCAAGCGAGCCATGCCTCGAACCGGAAACAATACCAGGATGTATGCCGCGTCATCCGGCTCGTCCGTAAAATCGGAGGGACGGATTCGGCGCAAGCCATCGTAGGGAAGCTGCTGGCGCTGTATCCGAACAAGCCCGCGTTCCGGGACGAGCTTAAGCAGGTCTGAGCATTGAACAAATAACAGCAATCGTAAACGGATTCGGTTCCGGTACGGTTGCTGTTTTTTGTTGGGGCCCGAAAAAAATCTTCGATAACTACCACCCGGCTGTATCAAAATTTACGACTCGCGGTGGGGCCCGGATGAAAGTTAGTCGGAACCCCAATTTTCTTGGCGATGATTGGGCAGTAATGAAATGTAACGTTTCGATTGATGAAGATGATTTTCTTGAACTGGACAATGGAGAGGAAAAGGGAAAGGCAGCAAGATTAAGCGTTGGACTAAAAAGATGGACGATTACTACGGTAAAATATCCGATAACAAACTTAAAGCTGATTTAAAAAAGGCGGGATTTAAGGTGAATACAAAAATAAAGTAATTTATTTAGCCGTTGACTGTTCCTCGCGAACCCCGTAACATTCCTCCACGCCTATGTTTAAGATTTTTGAATCCGCTTTCGCAAATAATTGCCTTCCACCACATTCTTTAAACAAGAGAATTGTCGCAACTTGTATATGCTTTCCGCGCTTCTAATACTATAATAGTAGAAAAGTAGATGATACGCGCAGGAGAGTCGGCAGGCCGGCATCGTCCCGGGAAGGATGGACGATTACCGGTCGGCCCTATCGCATACGAGCGCGCGCCATCTTGCATCCATGACGGCCAGGCTAAGCGACTGAATTCAGCCTTCTACGGAAACGTATCGGGCTATTACGATGTTGACGAACGAGAGACGACTCGGATCAAGGCATTGTCGGCGCATCGCCCATCGCCTTGTCCGCGATGTCGTCTTTTCGTTTCAGCAGCCGGATCGATGCGACGGAACGGCCGGGAACGTCCGAAAGGAGCGGAGCGATACACGTGAGCAAGATCGAGTTTCTCAACATTCCCCTGTTCGCGGAAATGGACCGGGTGTTCAAAGCGAGACTGCTGACCCAGTTCACGCAGCACAGCTACCGCCGCGGAGAGCTGCTGTTCGAGGAAGGGGAATTCGGGGATTCGCTCTATATCATCATGCAGGGAAAGGTGCGCGTTTACCTGCAATCGGACGGGGATCGGACGCTTGCGGTGCTGGGGGAGCGGGAATCGCTCGGGGAAATGTCGCTGCTGACGGGCGATCCCCGGTCCGCCGCCGCACGCGCCGAGACCGACGTGGTCGTGCTGCGGCTGCTGAAGGAGCAATTCGATGCGCTGCTGGAGGAGCATAATTCGCTGGCGATCCAGTTCGCCAACATTTTGGCCGACCGGCTGGTGGCGCTGAATATAGCGTCGGGCCCGGCGCCGACGGCCGAGGCCGAGTCGGGGCTTCGGCTCAGCTCGGCGGCGGCGGATGCTTTGCCGGCCGGCGGCGGCATACCGTCGGCAGCGGCGGCAGCCGGAACGGCAAACGCGGACAAGCCGCCGTCCGCGACGTCGCAAAAGCTGGCGGAGATGGCCGCCTCGACCGCGAGCCGGAGAACCCGAATCGGCCGGGGCGCCCTGCTCGCCCTGTTCGCCGGAGGACTCCTCTACGTTCTGCTCGCGCACGTCGCGTCCGCGCCCCGGGATATCGCGATATATATCGCGATCGTATGCGCGGGAATCGCGGGCATTATCGCCGGCGGTTGGTCCCCGATCGCCGCCGTGCCGCTAATGACGCTAGCCGTCGCCGTCTCCGGCACGGCGACCGCGGGGCAGCTGGTTGCCGGATTTTCCGACGCGACCTGGTTTACGGCCATCCTCTACGCCGTTTGCGCGCAAGTCGTGTACCAATCGGGCATGGTGCAGCGTCTGCTGCTGACGCTGCTTGTCCGAAGCGAAGCGGACAAACGGATGCCGCGTCTGGCGGCGGCGTTGGTCGGCCTGCTGGCTCCCGCGCTGCTGCCGTCGGCGAAGCTGCGGGAGGAGGCGTTTCGCGCGGCGCTTCCCCCGGCAAAAACGGATGCGCTGCTGCTGCCGTCGGCCGCCTTGTTTGTCCAAGGCTCCCTCGCCGGTTGGCTGGCCTTAACGGTACTGGACGTACCGCTCTCGTCGCCGCTGCTTCCGGCATGGCTGACGGCCGCGCTGCCCGTGACGATCCTGCTCGCGATTGCGCCGGTTCCGATCCGCCTCTTCGCCAAAAGCAAAGCTTACGAACCGACGGCGGAAGGGGGCGGGCGGGCCAATCTGCGGGAGCAGTTGAAGGTGATCGGCACCTGGACGTACCGCGACACGCTGTCGCTGATGGCGATGGCGGCGCCGGTTCCGGCCATGTGGCTCGCCGGGCCTGAGGCAGGCGAATTCGCCTTCGTCTGGATCGCGGCGGCGGCGTTGGCGTGCCTGCTCGCCATTCATCGGCGCGACAAGCCGCTGTTCGGCGAGCCGCAGGCGAAAAACTGGATCGTGTTCGGCCTGCTGGCCGGTCTCGCGCAGCCTCTCAGCCAATGGAGCGTCTCCGCGGAAGGTTTGGCGGCGGGCGAACGGATCTGGGGGCATGTGCCGCCTTTGGTCGCGCTGCTTCTGCTTCTCGCGGCGGTCGCTCTCGTACGCGCGGGGGCCGGGACGCTGCCCGCCGTTTGGATCGGCCTGCTGCTGACGATGCCGGCCTGGACGTTCTATGGACTTTCTTCCGCGCTTCCGGCCATGGCGGCGATGCTGGGCGTATACGCCGGAGACGCCGTACGGAAAGGTCATGCCCAACCGGCCAAGGAATGGTTTCGCCGAAGCGGTCTGGCCGGACTCGCGCTTATGGCGGCGTTTCCGGTATGGCAGCTTGCGGGCCTTACGGCCGCGAAGTCTGCGGGCGATGCGGCGCCGGCGCTCCAAGAGCGGCTGCTGCTCGATATCGTGCTGCCGGACGATCCGCAGGAAGCGGCGTCGGTTCGGCGCGGCGCGGAGTTCGCCATATCGGGGCCCGGGCCGTACGCCGCCGCGTCCGGGGCAGACTCGCCGGCGATTCGGGTGCGGTACGTTCGCGCGGGCGAAACAGCGAAAGCGTCCGAACCGGAACAAGCCGCGATCGGCATCGCGGCGGAAGCTTCTCCGCCATTGTCTGCGGAAACGCCCTGGATCGTACTGAACGGGCAGGCGCCGTCCGGCCCGCGACCGGAGCAACCGGAGCGGCAGCGCAGCCGGCTATACTTGTCGGCATCCAAGCCGTTCGAAGCCGGCGCATGGGTCGGACGGCTCGCGGACCGCGGCGCTTCGTCCGTCGCCATCTATTACGCCCCTTCGGCGGACGGCAAAGAACTCGCCTCCTCGCTGGAGGCCGCCGCGGAAGCGGCAGGCATCGCGGTCGCCGACCGGCTTATGCTCGTCCGGTCCGACGAAGGGCAGCGCGGGCTGCTCGCGAAATGGCAAGCGCTGGGCGTTTCCGCGATCGTGCTGTACGATCCGGAACGTCAGGCGGGCCCGGCGCTCGGCGCAGCCCTTCGCGAAAACGGGGCGTACAAGCCGCAGCTCCTCGAAGTTCCGGCCGCCTACGGGCCGGATCGATCGGACTCCGCGCGCGGCTGGGCGCGGGCTTTCGAGGAACGGTACGGCCTTTCTCCGGACCGGAACGCAGCGGCGGCCTACGACGCGGTTTTGCTGGCGGCGGAGGCGGCTAAGCGTGCCGGGCGTTTGTCCCCGGACGCGCTGTCCGACGCGCTGAACCTTATACGCCAATGGCCCGGCATGCTTCGCGATTACGATTTCGACCGGGAGGGCCGATGATGAACCGAAACGTGTTTCGGAAAACGTCTCTGGAACGAATGTCGACGCCGGACAAGCTCGACGTGCTGATCACGATCACGCGCCCTCCCTACTGGATCGCGCTGGCGTCCGTCCTGCTGCTCGTCGCGGCCGCCGTCGCGTGGAGCTTGACCGCGGCCATCCCGGTACGGATCGGCGGCGCGGGCGTCCTGACGACGCCGGGAGGCGTCGTGCAGGTGAACGCTTTGCAGGACGGCCAACTGACGGATATTTCCGTCGAGCCGGGACAATACGTGGAGCGGGGACAAACGATCGCCCGCATGTACAATCCGGCTTGGGCGGAGGCGGCGCGTCCCGGCGATCCGGCGGCGCAGGAACGATTGGCGGCGCAGACGAAAGTCGTCGCCATGCAGGAGGGGACCGTAGCGGCCGTCCATCGCGGCGTCGGCGAATGGGTGAAGAGCGGCGACTCCGTCGTTGCGCTGCAAACGGGCGATCCGCGGCGCGACATGGAGGCGGTCGTCTATTTGCCCCTGGAGAAGGCGAAGGCGATCGGGCCGGGAACGGCGGTTCGCGTCAAGCTTAGCGGCGAGGCGGCCGGGGAAAACGGCGCGCTCGTCGGCGAGGTCGCGCACGTCGCTTCGATTCCGGCGGACCGCGACCGCATGCTGCGCATGACCGGCAATGCCGGGATGGTCGAGCAATTCGCGCGGCAGGGCCCGGTGGCGGAGGTGCGGATTCGGTTGGAGCGCGAGCCCGCGCACCCGTCCGGCCTGCGCTGGACGGCGCCGAAGACGGACTCGCGCTTCGTCCCGCAGTCCGGACTGCCGTGCGCAGTCGACTTTACGATTCGAACCGTTCGCCCCATCGAGTGGCTGTTTTAATGGAGAGGAAGGGAATGGGAAAGATGGCGTTACGCGGCGCGGGGCGGTTTCGGAAGCGGATCAGGACGCCGACGCTGCTCCAGATGGAAGCGATCGAATGCGGCGCCGTATCGCTCGGCATCATTTTGTCGCATTACGGCCGCTACGAGCCGATCGAGCGGTTGCGGATCGCCTGCGGCGTTTCCCGGGACGGCAGCAAAGCGAGCAACATCGTGAAAGCGGCCCGAAGCTACGGCATGGAGGCGAAAGGCTTCAAAAAAGAGCCGGACAGCTTGCGGAAGCTGAAGCCGCCGTTTATCGTGCACTGGAATTTCAACCATTTCGTCGTGGTCGAGCATTTCGGAAAAGGCAAAGTATATTTGAACGATCCGGCGCACGGACCGACCGTCGTGTCGGAGGACGAGTTCGACAAATCGTTTACCGGCGTCGTTATTACGATGGAGCCGGGCGAACGGTTCGAGCGCGGCGGGAAGCCGTTTTCCGTAACCCGTTCTTTAAAGGAACGGCTGCACGGATCCGGACAGGGCCTTGCGTATTTGCTGCTGGCCGGTGCCGCCATGGCGGCGCTCGGCGTGCTCGTCCCGGTTTTCCTGAAGGTGTATGTCGACCGTATGCTGCTCGCCGGACAGCTGGACGGGCTGGTCGCCCTGCTGTTGGGCATGGGAGCCGTCATGGCGCTGCGCATGCTGCTGACCGGCTTGCGGGAGCAGGTGCTGCTCCGGATGGAGACGCGATTGTCGCTGCGCATGTCGGGCATGTTCATCTGGCATGTGCTCCGTCTGCCGGTTTCGTTTTTCGCGCACCGATTCTCGGGCGAGCTGGCGGGGAGAGCGGGCCTGAACGACCGGGTGGCGGCCTTTTTGACCGGACGGCTTGCGGGCACGATGATCGATCTGCTTCTGATGCTGCTGTATCTCGTCTTGATGTTCGTCTACCAGGCATCGCTGGCGCTGGCGGCGCTGGGCATCGCCGCGCTGAACGTCGCGTACCTGCTGTACGTGTCGCGGCGGCGGTCGGATCTGAACCGGAAGCTTCAGGCGGACAGCGGAAAATTTACGGGCGTGTCCGTCGCCGGCATGATGAACATGGAAACGATCAAGGCGAGCGGACGAGAGGCGGATTTTTTCTCGCGGTGGGCGGGGTACCAGGCGAATCTCGTCAATTCCGAGCAGAAGGCGCGCCTGTCCGCGCAATATTTGTCCGCGGTGCCGGTGCTGCTGGAGCTGCTGAATAAAACGCTCATTCTCGTTCTCGGCGGCGCTCTCGTCCGGCAGGGCGAGTTTACCGTCGGCACGCTGCTTGCCTTCCTCGCTTTCGCCGACGGCTTTCTTCAGCCCGTGAAGCAGCTCGTCTCGATGGGAAGCGAGCTGCAGGACATGAAGGGCGATCTGCTCCGACTGGACGACGTGCTGCAGCACCCGAGCGGGATCGACGGCGGCCCGGCCGCGACGGACGAGGCGATGCCGAGGAAAGGAAAGGCGACCGTCGGAAAGCCGAGCGGCCGACTGGAGTTCGAACAGGTGTCATTCGGGTACAGCCCGCTCGAAGCGCCGCTCATCGAAGGCTTGTCCTTTCGCGTGGAGCCGGGAATGAGCGTGGCGATCGTCGGCGGCTCCGGCAGCGGCAAGTCGACGGTCGCGAAGCTGGCGGCGGGCCTGTACGAGCCGTGGTCGGGCCGCGTCCTGCTGGGCGGCCAGGAGCGTTCCTCCATTCCCCGTCCGGTGCTCGCCCAATCCGTCGCGCTCGTCGATCAGGACATTCGGCTGTTCGAAGGAACCGTTCGGGACAATCTGAGCTTGTGGGACGAGACGATTCCGGAGGAGGTTCTGGTCCAGGCGGCGAAAGACAGCTGCATTCACGAGACGATCAGCGCGAGAACGAACGGCTACGATCATCCGGTCGAGGAGCGGGGGCGCAATTTCAGCGGCGGCCAGGCGCAGCGGATCGAGATCGCCCGGGCGCTCGCCCAGCAGCCCTCCCTGCTCATACTCGACGAAGCGACAAGCGCGCTCGACCCGTTGGTCGAGGCCGAAATCTACCGAAACATCCGGCGACGAGGGTGCGCCTGTCTGATCATCGCCCATCGGCTCAGCGCCATTCGCGATTGCGACCTCATTCTCGTGCTGGAGCAGGGAAAAATCGTGCAGCAGGGCACGCATCGCGAGCTGTCCCGCGCAGACGGACCTTATGCGCGGCTGTTTCATGCCGCGGCGGAAAGGATGGAGCTGTCATGAACGAAACGATGCTGGCCCGGCTCGCTTCGCTTCACCGCCGGGACGAGCCGTGGCTTGCGCTGAACGAGCCGGACTGCTTGTATTATGTCGCTTCCGGCGCGGTCGAGCTGTACGCGGTGCCGATGCAGGCGGGCGGCATGCGCGCGGGCGGACGAACGTTTCTGCTTCGCGTGGAGGAGAAAAGACTGTTCTTCCCGCTGACGGACGACGGGGAGCTCGCCTGGATGGCCGACGTGATGCCGGGGGCGGACGTGTGGAAGCTTCCTTTCCGGCGGACGTTCGAAGCGTTCGCCGCATCGCCCGAGGATTGCGCCGAATGGGCGCGCCAAATCGACGAATGGCTGCTCGCGCTCGGCCAAGCGGCCGCGATCGCCGCCCCGCCGGCCGGCTGCGAAACGGTCGGCTTGTTCGAAGAAACGGTCGTTTGGCGGGACGCCGCCTTCGTGTCGGAGAGCGGAGTGCTCTGGGTCGAGCCGCTGAACGGGCCGCTCCTGCCCTGGAATAAAGGACGGCTGCCCCGCGTGCGGGCGGGGTCCAAGGTGCCGGTTACCCGAGACGGCTGGGTCGCCTCGCCCGCGGGCAACCGACTGAAAGCTTACACGACCGGGCAAGCGAGCGAAATGCCCGGATGGGAAAAAGATTTGGCTTCCTACCATCGTTTGATCGCGCGAGCGCTTGTCCTTAAGGCGGAAGAGGCCGAGACGGCGCAGCGGGCCAAGCTTCGCGAACGCGCGGCGCGGGATCGCCTGCTGATGGAGCGGGCGGTCGTCGGGCTGTCGCGCGCCGCCGGCCCGGGCGGCTTAAGCGCGGGCGCAAGCGCGGACGATGACGGCGGCGATCCGCTCGTCGCCTGCTGCAGACGGGTCGGACAGTTTATCGGCTTATCCGTCCGCGCGCCCAAGCGGCGGGGCGACGGCAAACCGCTCGCTCCGGAGCGGCTGTTTCAAGAGTCGGGGATCGCGTACCGGCGGGTTGCGCTGCGCGACGAATGGTACCGGGACGATCACGGACCGCTTCTCGGCTTTCTTGACGACGGGACGCCGGCCGCACTGCTGCCGAGACGGAGGGGCGGATACGAGGCGTGGCTCGATCCGTCGGCGGAAGCGCCGTTTTATGTCGATGCGGAGACTGTCGTCTATTTCCAGCCGTTCGCTTACGAGATGTACCGCCCTTTGCCGAACCGGCCGCTGCGGCTGCGGGATTTGGCCAAGCTGGCGTTGACGCCGAGATGGCGCGGCGATTTGCGGAGCGGCATCGTCTTCGGCCTCGCGGCGAGCCTGCTCGGGCTTTGCTTTCCGGCCGCGACGGGCCTGCTCGTCGACCATTTGCTGCCGGATGCGGGATCGCAGCCGATCGCGCCGATGGCGCTGCTGCTGGCCTCGATCGCCTTCGCCGTATTCGGCTTTGCGGTCGCGCAGTCCGCCACCTGGCTGCGGGTATTCGGCGCCTGGGACGCCTCGCTGCAAAGCGCGGTATGGGACCGGCTCATGCGCATGCCGCTTCCGTTTTTTCGCCGGTTCAGCTCGGGGGATCTCGCGAGCCGGGTCGGCGGCGTGAACGCGTTTTTCCGTATTTTGTCCAATTGGCTGTTGTCGGGCATGGCGGGCGCTCTGTTCGCGATCGTGCAGATCGCGCTGCTGTTCGTCTACCGGCCGTCGCTCGCCTGGCTCGGCGTCGGACTCGTCGTTCTCTATGCGCTCTTGTTCGCCGCGCTGTCTTATCCGATAATGAAGGTAACGAGCCAAAAGACGGAGCTCGAAGGGCGCGTAAACGGATTGCTCGTCCAACTGCTCGGCGGCATCGCGAAATTCAGAGTGGCCGGGGCGGAGGCGCGGGCGTTCCATCAATGGAGCCGGCGGTTCGGCGAGCAGCGCGCCTACGCGTACCGGCTCCGATCGGTGCAGAGCGTGCTGCTCGTGATCGGCAGCGGGTACCCGATCCTCGCCGGCGCGCTGCTGTTCGGCCTCGCGGGCGGAAACGCCGGCGGCATGACGCCGGGAGCGTTCGCGGCCTTTTTCGCCGCCTACTCGACGCTGATCGGCTCGGTGATCGGACTGTGCGCGTCGACGCTGCCGCTGTTCGAGCTGGTGCCGCTTTACCGGCGTATTCGGCCGCTGCTCGAAGCCCGTCCGGAATCGGAGGAGACGCGCGGCGATCCGGGGGAGCTGTCCGGAGACATCGAGCTGAGCCATGTGACGTTCCGCTATGAAGAAGAAGGTCCCGTCATCCTCGACGATCTGTCCCTGCACATTCGGGCCGGCGAATACGTCGCGCTGGTCGGAGCGTCCGGCAGCGGGAAATCGACGCTGCTTCGGCTGCTGATCGGCTTCGACCGTCCGCAGTCGGGTGCGGTATACTACGACGGCAAAGATTTGAACGGGCTGGACCTTGCCGCGGTGCGCAAACAATGCGGGGTCGTGCTGCAGCACGGATCGCTGTGGGCGGGCGACCTCGCCGACAACATCATCGGGCAGAGCGGAGGCTTGACCCTTGACGATGCTTGGAACGCCGCGGCGGCCGTCGGTCTCGACGAGGATATCGCCAAGCTGCCGATGGGCATGCATACGGTGCTGTCGGACGCGTCCGGCTTTTTGTCGGGGGGGCAGGTGCAGCGCATCTTGATCGCCCGTTCGATCGTACATAAGCCGCGCATCGTGTTTCTGGACGAAGCGACGAGCGCGCTAGACCAAATCTCGCAGGAAAAAATCACCCGCACGCTCGACCGGATGAACGTAACGCGCGTCGTCATCGCGCATCGGCTGAGCACCGTCCGGCATGCGGACCGCATCGTCGTGATGGAGCGGGGACGGATCGTCGAGGAAGGCACTTACGAGGAACTGATTCGCCGCGACGGCCATTTTGCCCGGATGGCGGCCCGCCAAGTGATGTAAAATGGAAAGGAGCCGCCCAACCGCCATGCATATGCAACCGCTCCGGATCGAACCGGTCACCGCAGCCAACTGCGGCCCTTATCTCGCCTATACGTATCGATCGTATCGCCCTTGCTTCCGGGACGAACGCACGCTGGCGCTTTCCGGCCTTATCGCCTTTCGGGCCAGCCTCGGCGAAACGCCCGCCGGCATGATCGTCGCCCACGCGGATAAGCCGAACGGCCGGAGCCGGCTGCTGTCGGTGTTCGTCGAGGGGCGGTTCCGCAAGCAAGGGATCGGCCGCGCGCTGCTGGACGCCTTGGTGACGCATCTTATGCGCGAGAAGCTGCCCTGCATCGACGCGGAATATTTCGCCCTGCCGAACATCGCGCCGTTCGAACGGCTGCTGGGGAGCGGCGGATGGGAGCGGCCGGCGCCGTACAGCCGCTTTTACCGGTTTGACATGGCGGAGCTGGCCCGGGCGGATTGGCTGCGGATCGACCGTCTTCCGTCCCGGTACCGGATCGTCCCATGGTCCCCCGAGCTGGCGGAGCGGATCGCGGCGCTGCCTTTAAGCGAAGAGGCGGAGTATCGCTCCTACTTCGACCCGAACCGCCAGCCGGAGCTGATCGACCGGGACTGCAGCTTTATTTTGCTGGACGGCGAACAGCCTGCCGGATGGTCGATCGTCGACCGCGATGGCGGCGACGTCCTGCTGTACCGCGCCGTATACCTGAGGGAGGCGTACCGAAAATCATGGCTCGGCATCGCGTTGGCGGTGCGAACGACCCATGCGGGATTGGCCACGGGCGTCCCGGTCTGCGTCATTCAGGTGCGCGACGGCAACGGGCAGATGGAGGGCATTATACGGCGGCTGGTGATGCCGCTCCAGCCGAAGGTGACCGAAGTTCGGACCTCCTTTAGGCCTTTATGACCGTCACGATCGAAGCGGAAAAAGTCGAAATGGGCCTAATAAACGATAACAACAAGTAGGGACTTTCGGAGCAAATTCGTGTAAAATAGGAGTGGAATAGTTTTCCAAATTAGAGGAGGGTATGACATTGAAATGGACAGTGGAATCGGCTAACGCGGCGTTCGAGCAGCTGAAGGAGCGCGTCGCCGAGGACGATGCATTCCTCGAGCTGGCTTTGGACGATGCGGGGGCGGCTGTAAAGGAATTGACGGGACACGACTTGCCGGAAGGCGTGGAAATCACCTTTTATATGAACGAGCAGGGAGAGCTGGAGGGCGAGACGGAATTCACCGGGGAACGGGAGCTGGACGAATCCGAGCTGGAAGCCGTCGCAGGCGGCGTTTCGTCCAGCAGCTTTATCCGGTACGGTCCTCCTTACGACACCAATAAGTGAACGATAAACGATGAAGCGTGGGCTTGGCCCATGCTTTTTTTGTTTAGACGGTTTAATAGCAAGAAATATGACGTACAATTTGAGGAAAGGTCTATACGTCACGATGATTTGATCAAATAGGAAGGTACAAAGTCACCCTCGGATGTTATAATTTGTATATTAATGTCTAAATATATCGGTACATCGAGGGGGATTCATGTGGCACGCGGGTTTATTGGCACGTTAAACAAAATTGCTAAAGAAGCAGCGAAAGCACAACGCGCCGCTGAACGTTCAAGGAATGCAGCTATCCGAGAACAAGAGCGGAATTTGCGGTTACAGCGGCAGTATCAACGCCAGCTAGAGCGTGATAATGAACGCGCAATGAAACAGGCGGTTCGTGACCAAAAAGCTTTCGAGAAGGAACAAAAGTTACTTTATATTGAAAGTCGCAAGGAAGAAACCAATGACTTAAATGACGAGGTTGTTTACCGTCTAGATGAGTTCCGATCCATTATAAGCACGACGTTGAGCGTGGATGACAATATCTCCTTCGAATCACTGTACAAACGTGATGAGTTCCCGGCTTTTCATCCTCCAACATTAAAACTAATTCCGGATAATCCGGTACCGGTTCGCGAAGCGTTTTTTGCCGGTTTAAAAAAAGAAGCTTCAATTGCGGAAAAGTTGCTTGGTATCGGCAAAAAGGCGCGGCTTAAGTCACTAGTAGAGGCAGAAGAGGCATTCAACAGCGCCAACCGCCATCATCGATCCTTACAACAACAAATTGAAGAAATTAAGAAGGAAAATGAAGTTGCTCTGGAAGCAGCAAAAATTAGTTATGAAAAAGAAAAGGAAATCTTTTTAAGGGATTTAACTGAGCACAATCAAGCGATTGATCAATTTAAAATCAACTACTTTAAAGGCGAGAAAGATGCAGTTGAAGCATATAACACAATGGTGCTCGAACGTTCGAATTACAGTGATATATTCCCACAAACTTTCAACATATTTTACATAAACGAAAGCAAAGAACTGTTGGTTGAATACGAGCTTCCCGATGTGACGGTTGTTCCTGAGTATAAAGAATACAAGTATACGCAAAGCCGTGATGAAATCAAAGGTACGGCTTTTAAGCCCAAAGAGATTAGTGAAATTTATTCATCGCTTCTAGCATCAATTGCTCTTCGGACGCTTCATGAACTTTTTGAGGCTGATCAGGGAGGAAACCTGAACTCAGTGGTCTTCAACGGAGTTGTGTCCACGTTCGATCCAAGTACAGGACTTGGAATTCGACCATGTCTCCTTACGATCCAAACCAGGAAAGAGGAATTTATGAAGTTCGAGCTCAGTATGGTAGACGTTATTGCGTGTATTAAAGGACTTAAGGCACAAATTTCGCCATTGATTACAGAGCTCACGCCGGTAAAACCGATCGTTGATCTAATGATGTACGACAAGCGCTTTGTCGACGAACGAGATATGCTCGGGAGTTTGGATAACCGGTCGAATCTTCTGGAGATGGATCCATTCGATTTTGAACACCTGGTTTGTAACCTCTTCGCAAAGATGGGACTTGAATCTAAGCTTACCCGTTCCAGCAAAGATGGTGGGGTTGATGTCATTGCATTCGACCCTCGTCCTGTATTTGGCGGAAAGTATATAATCCAGGCTAAGCGTTATAAAAATACAGTTGAAGTTGCAGCAGTGCGAGACCTTTACGGTACAATGATGAATGAAAATGCCTCAAAAGGTATTTTGGTCACCACGTCAACATATGGACCGGACGCTCGTAGCTTTGCGAAAGACAAACCCATTGAGCTTATTGATGGACGTGTGCTATTGCATATGCTTGAGGAACAGGGTGTAAAGGCAAAAATTGCATTTACATGATCCCGTGTCTTATATTAATTCGTAAGCTTCGAACAGAATTGTTGAGTGCAAGTATCGATGAGTAGAGCGGAGATAGCTTTGATAATTTGAGTAACCTCCAAAATCCTTAGTTTGTCATTACATTTAACGCAGAAGCTTCGCACCTCCCTCAGTGAGT
This sequence comes from Paenibacillus sp. GYB003, assembly GCF_036577625.1. NCBI lineage: Bacteria > Bacillati > Bacillota > Bacilli > Caryophanales > Paenibacillaceae > Paenibacillus > Paenibacillus sp. GYB003. The sequence continues at coordinate 25,938 of NZ_JARBDC010000075.1, forward strand.
ACCAGCTTGGGATGCGAATGCTGGCGATTCCATTTGACGAGATTGCGCCCGAGCATGAGAACTACAAGGAGATTGCGGCCAACCTGCTGTTTGAAGTTGCGCAGGAGCGGGAAATCGATCCGCGTCTGTAACATGGATACGATGTCTGAATCTGACCCCGGATTCAGGCATCTTTTTTGCATTGGCAGCGGTAACGTTTGGGTCTACCCAAATATTCCCCGCCTCCGAGCATTCGAAATGGTTATAATGCAAGTATCGAAGGCAAGAACAAGTAGCAATAGAAAGCGAAGTGGAAAGCCATGTTAACTCCAGCACAGGAAAAAAGCTTAAGCAAATTCATGACCAAGCTGCTCCGGCACACGCCCGAGCATTATGGCGTTGTCTTGGATCCGGAGGACGGTTCGTGTCCGATAAGCGTTTTACTGGAAGCCGTTCAAGCCCAACCCAAGTGGTCGTGGGTCAAACAGGAACATATCGAGCAGGTGGTCCGCCATTCGGACAAGCAGCGCTTCGCAATCGAAGGCGGCCGCATTCGAGCAAGGTACGGTCACAGTCATGATAAAGTTCAATATGCTCCAGCCGAGCCCCCGTCCATTCTCTACCATGGCACGAACAAGAAGGCTCTTCCATCGATTTTGAAGCAAGGGCTCATTCCGATGAGCCGGCAGTATGTTCATTTGTCGGAAGGAACCCATTTCGCGACGTTGGCGGGAAGCCGCAGGGGAGAGTCGGTGATTCTCCAGGTAGATACGCCAAGTGCGAAGCAATCAGGAGTCACCTTCTATTACGCCGGTAACGAAGTGTGGTTAGCCGACCGTGTGCCGCCTGGATGCTGTTCGGTCATGGAGCCCGAGGAAAAGGCGCACTCGAATCATGAATCATCCAATCGTTGATATCGGCGTCAATCTGATGCACCGTTCGTTTCACCAGGATCGCGAGCAGGTGATCGAAAGGGCGGCAGCGAACGGCGTGTTGTCCCTTGCTGGATTTGCGATGAACGAATAGGCAAGCACTTGAAGGAGCTTGTCCGAACGGTAGCCCGCCGCATCGGTAAGCCGGCGGAAGTCGCCAAGGCCACGCCGGAAACGGCGGCGGAGTTTTTCCGGATTTGACGGCTACAAAAAAATAAGCTTAAGCGCCGGGCTTCCCTAGCCGACGCTTTGAGCTTATTTTCTTTTATAGAGCTTTTCCCATTGTGCAATGACTTCCCTCGAGTTAATCGTTGCACCCGCGGCCTACGGGATGTTTCCCATTCGTGTATCGCTTGCTGCCTGGTTTTGTAAAACCAGTAATCGCAAATATCCCACGAACAAAACAATTTCCGGCACCACTTTCCATTTTGAACATCGCCTTTGAAGCGCCGAACCGCTTTGCTGGCTTGTCGTTTGCTCCAGCGAGTTCCGGGGGTGCTGTGGTCGGTCCATACCGGCGATTTTTTTACACTTCTACTCATCAGGTTCTCTAACCTCCTTATTGGGAAGCTAGAGACCGTCTAAAATTTGCATAGTTCACCTCATTCCGAAGTTAGTCGTCTGCTGTAAATATATAAACGTCCGTAATGCAAATATGTTTCTTTTCATTACTAAGCTTACTGCGGTGAATACTATAGTTTTTTAGTAAATCCCAATTGGTCCGTTATAGTAAGACCGCTTTGATCCCTTAGGCTATACGGATTCCGTTATTCATAGTCATGTGCCTGTGTAAGGTAAGTAGGAAAATTGTCATACTTTGTATATTATTTCCCAGCCTCTAGTAATATAATAATAGAAAAGTAGGTAATACGTTCTAGGAGAGTCGACATATGGCTTATATGGTTCCGGAAACGATTCCGAGAAGCGCAACCGCAGGCGAACGCATTTTATTCGAAACGTTAAAAGATCATTTGCCGAGCGATTATATCGTCTATTATGAACCCGAAATTCGCGGAAGAAGGCCGGATTTCGTCATTATAGGTCCCGATCTCGGATTGGTTATTCTGGAGGTCAAAGATTATACGAAAGGCACACTGTATCAGATCAACCATGACGAGTGGCTGCTGCGCAATACGAGCGGGGAACTGGTAAAGACGAAAAGTCCTTTAAAGCAAGCGAGAGATAACGCTCGCTTCTTGACCGATCATTTGAAAAAGGATCGAAACCTGCTCCAGGAATCGGGAACCAATCTCAAATTTCCGTACGGATATGGCACCGTTTTCACCAGACTCAAGCAGGAGGATTTCGTTAAGCTGAATCTGTATCAGGTGATCGAGCCTTCGTTTGTTCTGTGTAGGGACGAAATCGACCCGGACGAGGAAAGCTTCTCTCCGGATATCCTGCTCGAAAAGATTCATGGCATGTTTACGATATGGCATCAGCGAAAAACCGTACTGTCGCATGAAGACATCCAGGCGATTCGGTTTCATCTGTTCCCGGAGGTACGGATCAGCGCCGAGTTCAAGCCTCCTACCCAGCATCAAGATCAACTGCTGCTGTCGCTGCATAACATCAAGACGATGGATCTTCATCAAGAAAATATGGCCAAGCAGATCGGCGATAAACACCGGTTGATCCGCGGTGTGGCGGGAAGCGGTAAAACGCTAGTACTGGCCAGCCGAGCCAAAATGCTCGCCAAGACCAAGCCCGATTGGAAAATTCTCGTTCTATGCTACGGCATCCCGTTATCCCGGAGCTTGAAGCAAATGATCGAGCGGATGATGAACGAACCTGACGATTTGTTCGATTTGATCAATCCGGTACCGCCGGTAAATGACAAAACATCGAAGGTCGAGGTATACAACTTTCATGAGTGGCTTCGGAACAGCCTCCATATGAAAGACACCGAGATACCCGCGCTTTTGGAGAAAGCGAGCAAAAACGAAGCGATTTTGCCAACCTATGATGCGATCATGATCGACGAGGGGCAAGATTTCGAAGCGGATTGGCTTAAGCTGCTGGGCTGCTGCTTGAATCCGGATACCCAGTCGCTGCTTCTGGTAGAAGACCGGGCGCAAACCATATTCAAAAGGAAAACGAGCCTGGTACAGGACATCGGCCTCGATTTCCGGGGACGTTCCAAAGTACTATCCATCAATTACCGGAATACGGCGCAAATCGTGCAGTTTGCTTGGGATTTCTATCAAGAGCACTCCCAGTTGAAAAAGACTGTGCAGGAAGGATCGATCGAGGGAGTCGAGATTATTCCGCCGCAATCGACGAAGCGAAAGGGCCCGGAGCCCATCATGAAATGCTTCCGAAATATCGGAGAGGAAATGAACTTCGTTTCCAAGTCGATTACGTTCCTCCATAGGGAGAAGCGAATTCCGCTGCAAGATATAGCGATTCTGTATCGGGTCAAGAACAGCCATCAGATTTCGTATATCGACGAAATCAAGAGCAGCTTGGAAAACCACGATTTGCCCTATACATGGATTACGGAAAACGCGGAATCGAAGCGGAGCTTTGTACGGGATGAGCCTAAGGTCAAAATCTCTACAATCGATAGCGCGAAAGGACTCGATTTCCGCGCGGTATTCATCGTCAACGTGGAGAGCATGCCGTTTCCTTTGGAAGAAGTCGAGGAGCGTGAAGTTTCGCTATTCTACATAGGCATGACAAGGGCATTGGAGTGGCTGTTCCTCACCTATAGCGGGGAGTCCAAATTTACGAAGTATCTGGATGCGGTGAGTAAGCAGCGGAGCGAGCGTCAGACGTCGGGGTCGCAGTTAGGGTGACGGGGCAAGACAAAAGGAAGGAATATGTAGAAATGTAAATTGAAACTAGGGGGAAATAGAGTGGCTCGTACATATACCATATGCCCGAACGGTAATTATATGAAGAATAAGGAAATGCACCTTGACTTGTTAAACATAATTTGATATTTTTTTCCATAAGACTGGTGGAGTGGTTCCGTTCTGGGGCTGCCTCGTGCTGGTCTTATTTTTATTACTGATTCAATTTCCCCCTCAAATCCCTCTTACCAAAGAAGGAATCCACTGGAAACTCGTCGAACTATGCTAGTATACGTCGAAAGTCCCAACAAAGACTATCCAGGTGATCCCCATGACGCTACCTACAACCTTAACGGGCATTTTCGCCCATAAACAAAAATCATACAAAATGGTTCTCGTCTTAGCCATGCTCGACACGCTTGAGGAGCTGAAAAAGCGGGAAGTGCCCGTCACGCTTGTACGAGCTCGCTTTCTGAAGCTGATGCAACTCCGCGAATCACAAAGACTGCCGGTCGATCAACCACCTGAAAGCGTAGGGAACCGATGGAGTCAAGTGCAGGGCTTCCAAATCAACGGTCTGATCCAAACGCCTATGAAGGCACTAAGCTCGGTCCTCGTCCACGACTCGGGCAAGCAGACGCTGCGCTTCACCGATGAGCTCCAGGCTGTATGGTCCGAGCAAATGGCACAAGAGCTACGAGAGCTCGCACATCGGGAATTGGACAGCTATTACGAGCAGCACAGGCAGCCGATCGGAACATCGCTTCGCGATTATCTTCATCAAGTGATGTCCCAATATGTTGCAGCCAAAAGAGAGCCGTTCACCAATCACCCGCTAGGCACGCTCGTCCGGCATACGATTCCTCAGGAAATCAACCAATTGCCGTTTATCGATCGAAGTCGAATGCGCATTCAAGGCTCTGTCGGCATGGGCAATTGGGCTACCGTGCCATGGATTGCCATCATGGACCGTCGTAACACGGAAACGACCCAGCGCGGAGAATATATCGTGTATCTGTTCGCGGACGATATGAGTGCCGTGTATTTGGCCTTTCATCAAGGTGTCACCGCTCCGACGAAGGAGATGGGCAAGCCTAGAGCCTACCAGTATCTCCGGCAAAAAGCAGCCTATATTCGAAGCGTACTCCCGCTCGAAGGGATGCGTACAGACGAATATATCCAATTGACTGCTTCCGGTCTCGGCCTAGACTACCAAGTATCTACCGTGGCGTATTATCGGTACGAGCGGGACCTTCTGCCGAGCGAGGAACAGCTTGTAGCCGACCTGCGGAACGTAGTCGAAAACTATAAGCAATATGTCGATGCGGAGCCACCCGCTAGACCAGAGGAGCAGCCGCAATTGAAGCCTATTCCCGTATCGGACCAGATCCACATCATCAGAGCGTATATCAAGCGCAAAGGCTTCTCGTATCCCGATCACCTGATCGAAAACTTTTATTTATGTTTGAAAACGAAGCCGTTCGTCATCCTGGCCGGCGTATCCGGTACAGGCAAAACGAAGCTGGTCAAGCTGTTCGCCGAAGCGCTCGGCGCCACAAGCGCCAACGGGCAATTTACGTTAATCCCGGTTCGGCCGGATTGGAGCGACCCATCCGATTTACTCGGATATAAAGATTTATCTGGCACCTTCCGTCCCGGCAAGCTAACCGAAGTGCTTGTAGAAGCGGCTCAGCCCGACAACCGAAACAAGCCCTATTTCATATGCTTGGACGAAATGAACCTGGCTCGGGTCGAGCATTACTTCAGCGATCTGCTCAGCGTGCTGGAAACGCAGGAATGGCAGGGGGAGCGGATCGTCACGGCGCCGCTGCTTCACCGCGACTCTTTGGCGATTGAAGAGGATCAACAAACGTACAACTTGCACCTGCCGGACAATGTATATATGATCGGTACCGTCAATATGGACGAGACGACGCATCCATTTAGCAAAAAGGTGCTCGACCGGGCCAACACGATCGAGTTTAACTATATTCACCTCGGGCAATACCCGGGGGATGAAGATACCGGTACCGCGAGCGAGATTATACCGGCGTCTAACTCTTTGTTACGTTCCGAATATTTGCAGCTCGTGGACATCTATCGGGATAACCGGAAGCTGGTCGAAGAGACGACTGAGAAGCTGGTGAAGATAAATGGCATTTTGGAGGATATCCATGCACATGTTGGATTTCGGATTCGGGACGCCATTTGCTTCTATATGCTGTACAATGAGCGCTTTGGTTTGCTGGACCCTGCGGCGGCTTTCGATCTCCAGCTTCTTCAGAAAATATTGCCCAGAGTCCAAGGCAGCTCAACAACCGTGCGCAGAGTGTTGTTGAGACTTTTAGAAGAAGCGATAGGTCGCCGACTGCCGATCCAAAACTTAATGGACGATCCTACGGAGCTATTCCAAACCGGGTTCAATGTTGACGATGCAAAATACCCGCAAAGCGCAAAGAAAATCGCCTTCATGCTGCGGAGGTTAGAGGAAGATGGCTTCACGTCCTATTGGCTTTCCTAATCAACAGACCGAGTTGCTCCGCGTAGAGACGAATTTGTTTAACTGGTATATCCAGGGCAAGCCGTATTATCCGACCGTGGAGACGCTGCAGCTTCACCGGCAACAGGACGAGCAATGGGTTCAGGCTCATTTCACGGCGTTGTCGCTAACGGCTTCGGTAGCGATTGAGTCCGTTTCTATATTTTCGCCGGAACTCGGGGAACTGGTTCCATGGATGGCAGGGACCCCGGTCCGCCCGATCTTTTACGAAACCCAATCGTACGAGCTTGTGATCGAGAAAAAGCAGGACGTGGCCCTAAGCTTTCACCACGAGAACTTATACATCCGACAAGCGATCAAGCCATTGGGCCGATCGATCTTATCCGGCATCGTAAACTTTCAAAACGAAGTCGGCTATACCGAGCTTGAGCTTCGAGTAAACGGGGAAGCCGCCCTCCGGCTGCAGCTTGAAATTTTTCCGTCAAAAATGGATTACAAGCAAGACTACCAGATAATCCTGAACGACGTGAACGAACAAATCTATAACTTGTCTTTCGATTTCTTGCGCAAAACGTATCATTTAACGGGATTGAAAGAGACCCGGAACCAAAGCTTGACCGAATTTTTCACCATCTTGCAGCACGTGTTTGGCCAACTGGTACAAGCTATTGAACGCATTAAGCAATCGCCGCATGCCAAGCTTCAAGTCGAGAATCGGGTTGTGGATGCCGCTCGGGTTCGCAAAGCGGGAAAAGAGAATATTGCCTTTCTAGCAAAACGGCCACATCTACTCGCTGAGAACAGCCAATATGGATGGATCCCAGTGGGAGGTCAGAAGCTCGCTCCCAGCCACGTCTTGGAAACGAAACGGCATATCGATTACGACACCGCCGAAAATCGGTTTGTACGCTGGGTTTTGCTCCGCATCCAACAAAAGCTGAAGGACTTGAAGCTCCGTTTAGCGCAAAAGGGCCGAGCGGAAGATCCGGAGCTCACGCACAAAATGAACTTGATGCAAATGCAGCTTCAGCGGATGTTGAAATCCGATTTTTTGGCAGTCGGCGATATGCGTCACATGTCCATTTCGCTCGTGCTGCAGATGGCGGCCGGCTACCGGGAAGTATACCGCTACTACCTGATGCTGATGAAAGGACTGTCGATTCAGAGCGATCTGTTCCGCATGTCGATGAAAGACCTGGCGCTGCTTTACGAGTATTGGTGCTTTCTCAAAATCCATCACCTGCTCAGTAAAAACTACGAGCTAGTGAAGCAGGACATTATCCGAGTCAATCGCAGCGGCCTATTCGTCACGCTGGACCGATCCCAGCAGGCGAAGATGGTGTATCGCAATCCGAAGAACGGCGAAACGTTTACCCTGTATTACAACGCGTTGCCGAAAGGAGATAAGACGCCGACATTATCCCAACGGCCCGACAACGTCCTGACGTTGAAGAAGAATAATGCTTCGGTTGAGTACAAATACATATTCGACGCCAAATACCGCCTAAACCCGGCCTACGAAGGTACGTCGTACCATCGGGACTACAAAACGCCAGGACCGGAGGAAGACGATATTAACACGATGCACCGGTACCGGGACGCGATCGTGTATATGAACGAGAAGGACAAAGAGTTCGAACGCAGCATGTTCGGAGCGTACGTCCTGTTCCCGTACCACGACGAGGAGCAATTCCGCGAGCATCATTTTTATAGAAGCATCGAGCAGATTAATATCGGGGCGTTCCCGTTTCTGCCGAACTCGACGAGCTTGATGGAGAAGTTTCTGGATGAGATCATCTTGGATACTCCGGAGAAAGCGTATGAACGAGCCACTCGCCCTCGGGGAACAAAGGAGTATTACAAGAACAAGCTTTCCGGTAAAAATGTACTCATCGGCGCACTCAGCCAGAAGGAGCAGCTTGACGCTGCGCTGGATCATCGCTTCTACCATACGCCGCTTCACAATATTACGGATCATAAACTATTGACGCAAATCGAGTATGTAGCGCTTTATCAGTCGATTCAATTGTTTGGACGGGAAGAAGCGGGAATACGTGTCTACGGGAAAGTGGCCGATTGGAAGGTCGTACAAAGGAAAGAGATCACGCAAATTCCGTCGGGGCGTGGGGCAGCGGATGAGTTGTATGTGGTGTTTTCGATTGAGGAGTGGGTGAAGCGAGCCAAGCCGATCCTGCCGGGCGGGAACGGGGTTCAGCGGGTGATGTATGCGAGTAAGTATGTGTTTGATCGGGCGGGGGAGATTGGGGAGTTGCGGGTATAAAGGGAAATTTAGATTTTTACAAATGAACTTCTTAAGTTGATTAATCTTTCTTGGGGGGAGTTATAACATGAGTATTTGGCTTTTTCGTGCTGGGAGTTCCGGCGAATACGAAAATAAAATTTTTGACCGATCAGCGTGTTTATTTGACTTGGGATGAACTAGACCAAGATTTGAGGAAGTTTACCGATAGACAACAACTCGTGGAATACTTAATGAACGAATACGAAGCTGGAAAACTTGGCAGAGCTAGAAACTGGGCGGGTCAGATTTGGCCAATTGCGCATGAAATGAAAAAAGGAGACTGGGTTGTTCTCCCCAGTAAAATCAAATCCGCCATCCATTTCGGGGAGATAACAGGGGAATATCAATTTGATTTGAAACAAGGGAATCCCTACTACCATTCTCGGGCCGTAAAATGGTTTGCTACAGATATTCCAAGAACGAATTTTGATCAAGACCTACTATATTCGTTCGGTGCGTTTATGACCGTTTGTAGAATACAGAGAAACGACGCAGAACAACGAATCAAAACAATGGCGAAAAATAATTGGTCTTCCGATAGCGATAGCTCAATAAATCATCATTTTCAAAATGATGATGATAGCATGGAACAACAGTTTGATATGGAACAGTATGCAAGCGATACGATTGCGAAATTTATTATAAGGAAATTCAAAGGGCATGGAATGGCTCGAATAATCGAGGCTATTTTAAAAGCAAAAGGTTTTACTACTTACAACAGTCCGGCAGGTCCTGATAAGGGCGTAGATATCCTTGCCGCGCAAGGCAATTTGGGGTTTGGAAGTCCCAAGATTTGCGTTCAGGTCAAGACCTCAGATACTCCCGTGGATAGACCGACGCTGGACCAATTAATCGGTACCATGCACAACTTTAAAGCCGAACATGGTTTGTTAGTTTCGTGGAGTGGGTTTAAGAGCACAGTCGATAAAGAAGAAGGCGGTTATAAAAGAATTGCTTGAGAATTATGATCGATTAGAGGGCGATATTAAAGCCGAGATTCCTTTGAGGCAAATGTGGATATTGGCTGGGAGTGTATAACCACAATTCTATATCATATTAATACCAGCCCAAAACAGATTCACACTAAATTTTTTGAATATGTATATGGACAAATGGTTCGAAGAAGCGCCGGTTTTCGAACTGTGTATTCAAGCAACCGTTTACTTTATGATCTTTTAGCGGAAATTTATTTGTACAAGCAGAGAACGGAAAAGGCGTTGGAACTTATGAAAAGGAGTTATTCTATTTTTAGTCATTAACTTAGAAGGCGAAAGTAAATTTAAATATAACTAATCATATTTAGGATTATATGCGGGGAACCTTACCATAAGTGACAGCGAAATTTCAATCTGTCATAATGTGCATGGCCATAGAATAGAAAGGGATTTCTTGGTACCACTTATGCTATAATATAGGCATATTGATTAATGTTAACAGCATAGGGGGGGGGATATAGTGCAATCTATCCAAAATGATTCGTTAAAATCTCTTTTTTTAGTAGTGCGCAAGTATGAGGATGTCTTGAGGACGTATGTGACTAAAAAACTAAACAATAAGTATACTAGTCATGAAAGTTTAGTAGCCATCCTGGAAAAAGAAAGAGACATTATCCAGAGAGAAATAGATCAGAGTGAGATTACAGGTGATAGACAAACTAAACTAGAGTATATCAAAGATTTACTGCAAAAAAAACGAATTGAATCTATTTATAATGGCGCATATTTTGGAATACGCTTTTTTGACATTCTAATGGTAGTTCATGTGTTTGGTTCTTTATTCGAAAACTATCAAAAATATATCACCAAAGATCTTTACTATTTTTATTTTTTATTAAATCAAACTAAGCAAATTAGGAACTCATTTTCTCATGAGCAATTAGATGAACTATGGATTCAAATTAGAAATGGTACTGATCTTAATATTGATTTTGATAAATATGACATTAGTCTTCCGACAGTAGCTGTTATAAATTTTGTTCAGAGATCTCTCCAATACCTCGAGGTCGATTTATCGGAGTCTTTGGAAAGTTATATAACTGAATGTTCAAATTTAATTTCGTTTCTCACAAGTTCTCTAACACTAAATAACCTATATGAAGTTGAAGATCAGTTTAAACAGAAACTTATAATGAGGGATAATGAATTAAATAAGCATTTAATAAAATATATTCTTGATGGACATAGATGTTCGTATGTTATTTTAGGAATGGGTGGTGTAGGGAAATCTAGGTTGGCGTATGAGTTTACACAAAAAGCTGCTACTGCCGATAAATTTAATTTTATATTTTGGATTTCATCAAAAGACGAAGAAATAAAATTTGATAAATCAATAGGGTATAAGGTAAACAACATAAAAGCAAATTTTTCAACAGTAGAAGAATTTATTCAGCGTTTTTGTAACTTTAAAGGAATAGACAAAACAATAAATTCTTTAGAAGAGTTATATAATAGTTTTGCCAATAGTCAAGAGAGCGGCCTGTTTATTATTGATAATTTCGACAACTTAGACGAATCTGTTCGAGAAGCTATTCTTAAGTTTATCGATAAGATTCAGGAGCATTCCATTCTTAGAAATAGATATAAATTTATTTTGACATCAAGGGAGGATTCAGCTCCTAATGAAATAGAAGGTGACGTGAAGTTAAACCGTTTTGTAGATGATGAAGGATTGCTTTTCGTAGATGAGTTTTGTAAGAGAAATAATATTGAAAGTTCTCTAACTGAAGAGCAAATAAGAAATTTAGTGAGAGAATCCGTTGGTGTAACACTAATATTAGTAGTAGCTATTGAGGCAATCTATAACAAAACTATGACTTATGAAAGAATAATTTCCATATTAAGTGACAGTAGTTCGAGTGCAATAAAAGAGCTTGGCGAGTATTTTTTCCGAGAGTCAATTGATTTGTTGGTAAGAAATGATGAGAAAGTGAAAGATATTTTACTGACTCTTCACTATTTTGAGGGTGCTGAACTAATAGATATATCAAGACTTACGAAAATTCCACTAAAAGAATTGGAACTTTCATATTTACCAGTTTTAACATCAAGGTATGCAGTACGAATTATTAACAATGGTTATGCTCTAAATGACTTTGCAATCCACTATGTTCATTACAGGTTTATTATTGGATATGAACAAGAAGTTGGTTTATTGCATAAAAGAATAATTGCGTATAATACTGAGATGGATGGATTACTAAGGGATTATGAGAATACTCCTGATAATGTAAAATTAATAATAAGGGAGTGGAAACCAAGAAATAAAGCTGAAGAGATAGCCACTTACAAAGCATATTTTAAATTTATTGAACTAAAGAATTATATGAATAGCAGAAAAAGAATTAGTTTCGAGAGTGTTCATAAAAAAATTAGTGAAGAATTCTCAGTGATATATGATATTCAGACAACGCCTTATGTAATTTTTCAACATGCTGCTATTCTTTCAGAGCTCTTGAGTATTTCATCCAACACAGAATTAAAAAAAAGTCTGCAAAAAGAGATTATTGATTTATATGAATACAGTCGTTCATTGAGTTTATCTAATAGAGCCTTACTTAAAGAAAAAAGTTACCCGTCAATGTTATTTAAATACGGTATGTTTCATAAAATGAAAACAAAAGAAGTCTCTAGAGCAATGGTTCTTTTTAAAGAATCTTTCTCAACAATGAAAGTTATAGGATTAACTAGTGAATTTGTATACTTTCAAATATGTTTTAATGCAATGGATACTATAGTTGGAATGGTTGAAAAAGGTTTGGAATTAACTGAACAGATAATCTATGATTTTAAGCAGTATTATAGACAGTTTGAAGACTTTACTTGTTCCTCCAAATCAAAATACAGACTATTCTTAGAAATGAAGAGTACTGCAAAGGTTTTTTATTATTATGTGTTATCATATACTAATGGAAATACAAATAATTACAAATTGTTGGGAGAAGTTTATGGAAACTACTTACAAGAACCTTATAAGATTAAATATTTTGTAAGAAATAGTTTAAAAGACTCTATTAAAAAGGCTATTATTAATGTACAAAGAGTAACAAGATAAAATCATATTACAAAGCAATGGGCGCCCAAATGGGCGCCTTAAAAATTTCGCCTCCAAGATGATATGCTGAAACGTACCATAAGAGACGGCGAAAAATTTGGGGCTATTTACAACCGTCTTCGCGGCTTAGCCTGAAGTTGCCGAGGTCGCGAACGTTGTCTCCCGCTTTGAGAACGACGATGTAGCCTTGCTTACTCAAGCGAAATTCGCTCTCTGATTCGTCCTACAGTTTCAACTCTGAGTTGGTTGAAGTAGTCCTCGACCAGATCGAGAAGTACCGCCGGAAGTGCTTCTGCGCGGCGCAGAATGACAAGGTCCTACTGTCTCTTGATGATCCTCATTCATACATCCCTCCTAAAAATGAAAATGACCACTCAAAAAAGGGGGCTTGGCTCTAGGTCACGAATATGATATATGTACCAAAAATTGTTTAAACCGGTTTAATATAAAGGACAGGACAATTTTAATACTTGGGGAGGGGTCAGACATGGTTAAGAATTCTGTATATAAACCAAACATTATAGGTGCTGGCGAGGTTGGCAGTGCCACCTCAATCTGCATGGAGAAGAATACTGTTTATAAAACAAACAGTTTATATTGGGATACAAAAGGTAATGACTTTTTAGGAGCGATCGTGCTTCCTTTATATGGGGCATTTGTCTCAGAAGAAAAATGCCAACTTTTTGGTGACGTCTCAGGAAAAAAGATGTTGGAGATAGGCTGTGGAAACGGCCAATCCTTGCAGTATCATGGGGATCGCAAAGCATCTGAACTATGGGGTATGGATATATCAGAAAAACAAATCGAAAAGGCAACGCAACATTTGACGTCGTGCGGTCTTTCAGCAAAATTGATCTGTTCTCCCATGGAAGAAGAATGTGGTATACCAGAGGAGTATTTTGACTATGTATATTCGATTTACGCCATAGGCTGGACCACCGACCTTGAGGGGACTTTTTCCCGGATTGCTTCTTACCTTAAAAAAGACGGTGTATTTATTTTCAGTTGGTCTCACCCTATACACAAATGTGTCGCTTTAGAAAATGATATCCTTACTTTTAAAAAGTCTTATTTCGATGAATCTTGGTACTCAGTATCTCTTGATGAAGGTGCTCTAACAATATCGGATCGAAAATTATCAACCTATGTGAATGCCCTGGCAAAAGCAGGTTTTGTTATTGAAGAATTGATTGAGCAATCTGATGACGAGATTATACAAGCAAGTGACAGTGATTTCGCTAAAAAGGCAAAAATGCTACCTGTAACTTTTGTAGTCAAAGCAAGAAAACTATAAGAGAAGAATGCAATTTCGGAGAACATAGTTGAACAATGCGAGAAAAAGAAAGGGCCATCCAAACAAAGGATGGCCTTAAAACTTGCCGTTACAGACAGCGCGCAGAACCCTACCATTAGTGACGGCGAAAAATTTTGATGTTGGATGCCGGGAGTGATGTGGGACCCGTGGGACAATGGTTTTCAGAACCGCTGAAAACCTGAGTTTAAGGAGTTTATTAGTTCTTTTCAAATAGAAATTCGCCCGCTTTTTTCCAATGTATGGTATGCTGAAAAGCAGGTAAATGCTTTCAGATGTAGGGCTATGATGGAGATTTTCATGACATTCGTGTGAATAGGAAGTTAGGCGAAAGATTAGCAAAGGTGTGATATTTATTTACAAACCGTTTAGAACAGATATGGGAGATCCAAATAAATATCTTTATCACTACACAACAAACGAAACAGCTCTCGAACATATACTAACTTCTAATGAACTAAGATTCAGTCCTTTAATTAAAACTAATGACCCAAAGGAAACAAAAGATTGGCAATTTAGCTATAGAATCGATTCAATAGATAGAAATAAAGAACTTCCTGATATTGCACACCTTTTTAAGGAAGAACTTCAGCGAAGATGTAAAGTAGTCTGTTTTACTAGGGATGATCCAAGGAAGTTTGTATCAGGACAATCAAGAATTCTTCATAGAGGTTATTGTCGTCCAAGAATGTGGGCCCAATACGCTAACAACCATACGGGTGTTTGTTTGGTATTTGATAAATCAAAGTTAAATGATCTAATAATTAATCAGTTAGGTTTTTTGGGAGAATTACAACAAGGTGCTGTTAGATATAAAGATACCAAAGTGAAAATGGAAGTATTTTCCCTTGATTGTTCAAAAATCCAGCAGTTAGGTGTAGAAAAATTCTATAAGTACCACTTAAGAAAACATCTAAAATCATTGATTTTCGAAAAACTAGTAGACTGGAAATCAGAGTTAGAATATAGGTGGCTTTAATTAGTTCTTCATCATCATATGAATATTTCTCCATTGAAGAAGCAGTTTGTGGAATTGTTTTAGGAGATGACTTTCCTGAAGAGCAAATATACAAGGTTTTGCTGTATTCTAAATCAATTAAAATTCCAGTTATTCAACTAGAATGGAGAAATGGGTATCCTTCTCCAACTACCCTTGAAAGTTAATCTTTCGCCCAACACCATGTTCCCGCTTGGTCCGGCCTCAGCTTCGGTATCATGGGAGTGCCATGTTTTTGATGCGGCTGGTGCTGCTGGAGCAGGTATATCGCGATTAGATTTATCGGGGGAACCGTACCATAAGTGACGGCGAATAATTTGATGATAAGAAGGGTGTAGTGGTCTGTAGGAGTATGGAGGAAGATGCTGTAGAGATATATTTAACCCCATAGAGGTCGGTTCTAGGGGGACTTTTGTGTGAGAAGATGCGATAGTATTTTCCAATTTTATGGTATTATTATGTATGTAGATTTAAAAGACTTATAGATATGGACTGTTTCCGAAATTCGTAAATAAGACGTTAGATGAAATCAGAATAAGGAGAACTCATTCAATTTATGTTTAATACTCATTCAATTACAAAATTTATTGGTGCTGGGATTTTCCTGCTAGGTTATTGGACTATGACAAATTATTTCGAATTAGAAACACGTTTTATTTTGAGTTTTTCAATAGAGGTTTTTTGTTTATTGTTTTTGATTTTGTAAACTTCAAAATCGAGAGATTAAAGAAGACAAGAGTATTAACTCGTACATTGATTTGGAAACTTAAATCCTTAAGATACACAAGTGGATCAATGCTTTTATTATCAGCCTTTTCAATAATCGTTTTTCCTCATTTACTGATAAATTGGGAATCAGAAATTATTAAACGAATAAACGATTCAATAGTATTGCTAGGATTAGGTATCGTAATTTTTCTTATTGGCTTAAAGTCAGACGCAGAATTTGATGAGATGTTGGAACGGATATTCCATTTATTTATATTATGACCGAGATACTCTCGGTGTAACTGGTTCTCCCGATATTAGCGAAATAATTTTTAATAAAATAGATAAAACTGATATTTTTATCTGTGACATATCAATAATTAATCAAGATTACGAAGGTAGAAAGACAGCTAATTGTAGAATCGCCGCTGTGATTGTTTGTTCCTGCGCAGCCTCACGCAGCTTGATTTCCTCCAGCCCATAGTGCGTGTAACCGCCAGCGCTGCCATTGGTGAGCTTGTGCTTCATCTCAATAGCCTTGATAGCCATAACAGGGGTGATCATTTCCATCTTACTCAACGTGTCGAAGACCTTTTGAATTACTTCGTCCAACAGCTCCAGGTCATGCCGGATGCGCTTCGCAGACTCTTGATCTGCTAGTTCCCTCTCCAGCGTGGCCTTAACCTTAGCACGTTCTTCAGCACGGTTCTCCTTAAACTGTACGTTGCCCGTTTCTCTTGCCTTCTTCCGCGCTGAATCTTACAACGCCTTCTTGAGCGGGTCTTCCTTCGAGTGGATCAGTTCCATCGTGAGCCCGTTTACAATCGCTTCCCTGCGCTGCTTCATGTAAGAGTACGTCGTAGGAACGCTGATCGGGAAGCCGTTCTCGTTACACCATGCCGCCAATTCCTTCACAGGCGTATTGTCATCAATCAACTTGTCCAGATACGGCCTGTTAATCCATTTCATTAGTGCCGCTACCTTGCCGGGCTTGAATTTGTTCGTTCCATCTTTGAGTCGATCTTGCTTTTTGCTCATCATGCTCACCCCATATCGTTAAGCTGTGTATGAACGTAAATAACGATTTGGGTACGAATTAAAGGTGACTGAACTTTACGTCAAACTGGTAGTGTGAATGATGAGTTGCTTTCTACGCGCTGTTCCCATAAAAAGAACTGCTCACCCCATAATCGTTAAGGTGAGCAGTTCTGCTAGCGCTTCCATTTATTCAAATGGCAATGTCGATTTTCTCCCGCTTCCTCGATTGTTTTCGCTGGGATGAATCCCCCGCCGCTACTGCGATAGTAGAGTCGGAGAAGTAGGAATCCACGTTTTCATCGAAGCTCAACTCAATTGTCTTGATCTTTTTGCTTGTATCCATCGTGATTCGCTTGATAAACAGGTGAAGCAACGTTTTTCGCTGTTCGAACGGCGCAGTGGTGAGCACCTGATGGAATCTATGAATCAACTCACGCACCTGCTCGAAAACGACAGGAGAGCTATTGTAGTCGATTAGTTCAAGTTCCAGCTGGGACTTTTTCGCTTGGAGTTCAATCAATTATGATATCGGAAAGCTGCAACGTCTTTCCGCGATAACAAAGAGTTATTGAGGTAGTCAGCAAATGCCCGTCATAATTAATCTTCATGAGCCTCGTATCACCCTTAGTAGAGGATCCTTGCGCAAATGAATCACACAATCCGCATTGGCGGTATGGTAAACAATGCTGCCAGGCTCAGCGCTGAAAAACGCTCTGTTTGCTTCCTCCGCGGGAATCGACCGGATCGGGGCAACTTCGGTCACCATTTTTTTATCCCCTTGTTCGGTATAATCAAGTATAGAAATTAAAACAAATTGGTCAGGAAATAACTCTCTGACCTGCTGCCATTTCATCGTTAATCCCTCCTGTTGTCATTCCTGTCTCTATTTTGCTATAACTTCGTTCATTTCGCGTATCGATAGAACCAAACAACCCGGAACCGTTCTACTGCAATTCCGGGCTGCTTGTAACAAGCCTATTCAGTGCGTCCTTCCCCTGGTAAAAAGCCAGCCGCCGGCCGCGAAAACGCAAAAAAGCATAAGGTTAAATCCGACGCCCGCCGGCAGCGAGCCGTTGAATAGGAGCGCTTTGAAAAAAGAGACGACATGAACGCGCAGCGAAGGAATCGCTGTTCCGACAGGGATCGCCGCAAGGAGCAGCGCCGTCAGCAGCCAACCGACAGGGTGGTAGTACCCGGAGATCAGCATACTGAGCAGCGCCATCGCCATCAAATAAAAGGCGGTTTGGTACAGGAAAGAGCCTGCCAAGCCAAAGTCGTTCCAATGAAACGCTTCAATCAGATCGATCGTGTTCGTATACTTCCGGATCACATGCACTTCAAGCACATACCAGAACGAATTGAACAAAGCGACGGCTGCCGCGAAGACGGCAAAGACGAATAGAAGTCCCTTAAAATATTGTTCTCGGCTTGCTCCCAAATGGACGATGCGTTTGTAATACGTGAGCGGCAGCACGATCGCGATCAGGGGCAAAATGAGAATGAGCATGTTTCCGTCCGAAAGGCGGGTGCTTTGACTGCTGTCTATAAAGAGACTGACAATGAAATCCGCCAGCCTTCCAAGCAAGATAAGTAGAATGACGCCCCAGATGTACATCCTCATTTGCAAATAGGTAGCCTTTACATGAACGGCCCACGCCCCCAAATCAGTGACCTCCTTCGATTACATACGAGAAAAACTTTTGAAGCGTCAGATTTTCAATCGAAATGTTCATCTCGCGCGCCCGCTGCCTGTCCCCGTCGTTCAGCTTTTCGTAAATGGCGGCGATTGTGCCGTGGCCGTAGGTCTCCGTATAGATCACTCGCTTTCCGGCCATAAACGAAGCCACCGCTTCCGAATGTCCCCGGATCAGATGAGCTGCCGTATGGATCCGATCCATCTCGTCATGAAGCAGGATGGAGCCGGCTTCCATGATAAAAATTCGTTCCGCGACCGGGGCGATTTCGTCAATCAAATGCGTTGACAGCAAAATCGTGCGAGGGTGGTTGGCGTAATCCTCCAGCAGCGCCTTGTAAAATTTGTCCCGCATCAAGACGTCGAGTCCGAGCACCGGCTCGTCGAATAACGTCAGCGGCGCCCGGCTGGCCAGACCGATAATGTTGCCTACGAGCGATTCCGTCCCTCTTGAAAGCTGTCTCATTTTTTTGTTCGGCTCGAGCCGAAACGTGCGGAGCAGCTCATGCGCTAACGCCCAGTTCCAGTGGGGATGGAACTTCGCGGCAACCTGCAAAACCTCGATAACCCGCGCTCCTCCGAAATGCTTGTGTTTCTCGCGTATGTAACAGAACTCTTTCGGAAGCTCCCCTTTCCCAAGTGTTTTCCCTCTTACCTCGATCGTGCCGTGGTTCGGAAAGGTTCCGCCGGCGATCATGTTAAGCAGCGTCGTTTTGCCGGCGCCGTTTCGTCCGAGCAGGCCGTAAATCACGTTTTCCTCCAGCTGCAGATCCAGATTCCGCACGGCATCAGTTCGACCGTATGTTTTCGTGATATGGCCGCAAGTCAATGCCAGGCTCACGGTTCGTTCATTCCTTTCTCAACTGTTTGATCATGTCCATGATGTCCTCCGTCGTCAGCCCGAGTTTGTCGGCTTCATTCACCAGATGGGCCAACAGTTCCTTGTAGAAACGATCTCTTCGCTTCATCCGGATCTTCCGATCCGCGTCGGTTGCGACATACATGCCAAGCCCTCTTTTTTTGTACAGGATCCCTTCATTTACGAGCAGGCCGATCCCCTTCACTACGGTCGCCGGATTGATCTGTAACAGCTGGGAAAACTGTGCCACGGAAAGAATTTGCTCGTCCGCGCGGAAAGTGCCGTTCAAAATATCGTCCTCAATGAAGTCGGCTACCTGTTGGAAAATCGGCTGCTTATCGTCGAAAGTGACGTTCATTGTCCCACCATTCAGCATATTAGTATGTTACCAATCCAGCATACTGTAATGGATGTGCCAGCAAATGTCAATAACCGATCGTTCGACCGGGAAAAGGGGGCTCGAAAAGACTTTGAGGAATTGATCCGCTCGGTTATTGACAATTATTCGAGCAGGAATTATAGTATGCTACATGACTAACATACCGACATGCTGCGAAGGGCAAACTTTGGCAAAGGGGAACTTCCGAAGTTTCAATGAATACGATTCGAGGAGATGCCAGAAGTGAAACCGTTAATCGAATTCAAACAAGTATCGAAAGAATACAACATAGGGGAAGTCCCGATCAAGGCGCTCGATGGTGTCGATTTTTCCATCTCGGAGGGAGAATTCGTCGTTATTTTGGGTGCAAGCGGCGCCGGCAAAAGTACAATTTTACATATACTTGGCGGCATGGATACGGCTACCTCGGGTCAAGTGTTTGTCGGCGATCAAGACATAACGAGTTTGAGCGAAAAAAAGTTGACGCAATATCGCGGCGAGAAAGTCGGATTCGTATTCCAATTTTATAACTTGATTCCGAATTTAACCGCTCTGGAAAACGTTGAATTCGCCGCGGAAGTATGCAAAAACCATCTGGATGCTGAAGATATTTTACGTAAAGTCGGATTACAGAATCGGATCCGGAACTTCCCCTCGCAGCTTTCCGGAGGAGAACAGCAAAGAGTTGCGATCGCGAGAGCCGTTGCCAAAAATCCGCTGCTTTTACTGTGCGATGAACCGACCGGAGCTTTGGATTATGTGACAGGGAAGGCCGTCTTGAAGCTGCTTCAGGATTTGAACAAGGAAACGAAGAAGTGCGTCGTTTTGGTCACGCACAACTCCGCGATCGCTCCCATGGCGGATAAAATCATTAAGGTGAAGAGCGGAAAGATCGAAAGTATTACGATTAATCGCGACAAGCAAAGCGTTGAAGGGATCGAGTGGTGAGGATGAAGTTATGGATCAAATGGATAAGGGACGTCAAACAATCGATCGGGCAATTGATCGCCTTTGTGTTGGTGGTCGCAGTGGGCGCTTTTTTCTATGCGGGGCTGGTCACGTTAAGCGATACGCTTGGCGCCTATACGAAGGTTTACTTTAAAGAGCATAACTTAAGCGACTTGAACGTGTATTACAGTCAGCTTTCCAAGCAGGACGTGGCGGGGCTAAGCCAAATCGAAGGTATAAACAAAATCGAAGGGCGGTACTCCTTCGATGCGACGCAAGCTTTTGAAGATACGAAAGCTGCTGTAAAGATCCATTCGATCCCTGCGAACAATCAAATCAATACGCCTACAATGATCGAGGG
Source organism: Paenibacillus sp. GYB003 (assembly GCF_036577625.1). Classification (NCBI taxonomy): domain Bacteria; kingdom Bacillati; phylum Bacillota; class Bacilli; order Caryophanales; family Paenibacillaceae; genus Paenibacillus; species Paenibacillus sp. GYB003. The sequence continues at coordinate 46,791 of NZ_JARBDC010000075.1, forward strand.
CAGCATTCCGTCACGAAAACGCGAAATCTTGCTGGATTCCCATTATGCCAAAGAGCATCGGTTCCAAGTCGGCGATCCAATGACGATAAGTGTGAATGACAAGAATGTGACGTTCACCATTAGCGGTTTGGGCGAGAATGTGGAATATGCCAAAAAGAACGAAATCCAAGACCATAAAACGTACGGCGTAGCTTATATGGCCGAAGAGACGATACCTGAAATCGCAGGCGGCTTTTACTACAACGAAATTTTGATCGATGCTGAAGAAGGGTACGATGTGGACCGGTTAGGTCGAAGCATTGAAGCGCAATCCGAAGAACTTCCCTATGTGAACCGGATCAGTAAAGAGCGGACATTTAGCTATTCTCAGCTGCAACAAACGATCCACAATAATCAATTGATGGGCAGGGTCATCCCGTTGGTTCTTTTTATGATCGAAGCCGTTATCCTGTTTCTTACCATGTCGCGGATCATCGATTCTCAAAGAAACCAAGTCGGGATCATGAAGGCGTTGGGGATCAAAAACGGAAACATTATGCTTCATTACATGGGATACCCGGTGCTGGTAGGGATTACAGGCTCCATTCTGGGTTGTATCATTGCCGCCGGCGTATTTATTCCATTGGTAACGGCGTCGAACGCAAGGTCTTACTCGCTGCCTGGCATTACGTTCTCCCTGTCCGTTTTTTCTGTGCTTCCTCCCATCCTTTTCTCGAGTGCGTTCGGCATCCTGGCCTGTTACTTGAGCGGCAAAGCCATCCTGCGAGAACGTGCGGCTCAAGCGATGCGGCCCAAACCGCCCAAGAAGATGAAGAAGCTGCTCATCGAAAACATTCCGGGGATCTGGAGCCGTATTTCGTACAGCTACAAGCTTATATGGAGAAATATTTTTTTAAATAAACAAAAAGCGCTGGCGAGCTCGGTCGGTGTTGTGGCGAGCACGGTTTTATTGATCACCGCTTTCGGCACTCAAACGTCCTTGCAAAAGGTAGCCGACCAGATTGAAGAGGTACATACTTACGATTTAAGAGTCGATTATACGAATGGAGCGGCTCCGGATCCGTTACAATTACCCGCAGGCATTAAAAGCAGTTATGGGCTATCCGCCTTACCCGTTGAATTCATCAAGGGCGATCGGAACGAAAAGGCCACATTGATTGTTACGGAGAAAGAAAACAGTCTTCTTCATTTTTTCGACGAGGATGACAATCGGATCGTTTTGGAAGACGACGGGGTGCTGGTCCCCAAATCGTATGCCGACAGCTATAAGATTGCGGAAGGGGATATGATCCGAATCAAGTTCACAGGTCCGGAGTTTGCCGATCAATCGGTCGAAATGAAGGTTTCCCAACTATCCACCCAGTATTCGAATCCGTCGTTTTATTGCACGACCGCGTATCTCGAGAGCTTTGGCATGGACTACAAGCCAACCTCGCTTTTAGTGGAAGTCGATAGCGCCTCGGACCTTGCAAGCGTTCGTCATGGTTTCGAACAAGATCAACGGGTGGATACAATCGCAGATCAGAGTGATTTAAAGGAACACGCTCAATATATTTTGAAGCAAAATCGTTTTGTCTTTTTCCTGTTTATCATTTGTGCCGTCATCCTCTCCTTTGGCGCCATCTATACGATCTCTTCCATCAACATGTATGAAAGGGATCGCGAGCTTGCCACCCTTAAGGTTTTAGGCTATCCCAGGCATAAAATAAATCGGCTAATCTTCTTTGAGAACATCATCCTCACCACGTTTGCGGTTCTTGTAGCGCTGCCGATCAGCGGCTATATGTATTCCCTTATTGTAAAGGCGCTGTCCAGCAGCCATCAGCAAATACCGGATCAACTCAATCTGTTTGTCATATCGGTATCCGTTCTTCTTGCATTCTTGCTCACCGTTCTCTCTAACTTACTGCTTCGGAGAAAAGTGTCCCAAATCCATATGATTGAGTCCTTAAAAAGGATAGAATAAATCATCGAGCATAAAAGAGCAGTTTCGGGCGGCCAAAGCCGACCGGTTCGAAAAGCTGCAATGAAGGCTCGGGTAGCGGCGCAACCTTCCAGTCATTGGATGAGCTTCTGCGCGGCAAGAAGGGATGAGCGTAAATGCGTTATTTTGGAAGCATAGTCTTCGTATACTGCCTTTGGTTATTGCTGATTTACCAACATACTCCTTCTTCTTATGGAAAAGCCTTGATTCTTCCTCCGGATCGTATGTTGGAAGAGGCGGATGTGATTTTTACCGGCAGCATCATTAGGGTTGAAAATGTTCCTCATCGGAAAAATGAAGCCGGACCCTACCTGGTCAAACTTATTCATGTTAAGGTCGATCGAATAGTAAAAGGAGACCTTGAATCGGATATTGCAATCCTGAAGCAAACGGAAGGGGGGCTGACCGTACATCAGAGCTATCCGGATAGTAAAGAAGAAAAATTGTTGATCCTGCAGCGCAAACTGCCGGACAATACCTTATCCGGTGTGGCGGATTCGAACAACATCGGCATCATCCGGGTAGACCGAGTGACAGAAGTCCTTAATCATTCTAACGATGCGTATGTCTCTGTATTCGATCAATATTATCAGGCTCACAAAGAAAATGCGAAAAAACCGCCTCAAACCATCGACTCTTCGTCGACTCCGATTAGTTATAGTCTGGTTGCTATTGCAGGTGCCCTGATTTTATCGCGCGGCATCGTTAAGCTTAGAAGGGGCGACTTCTCTCGTTTGATGAAATGGCGAGCCTAAACCAGGATGTTTACGGGGGATAACGGTGTGTGACAAAGATAAAACAATAGGAGTGAGACGGAAAAGGTTCCAAGTTCGCCTATCGTACGGGCCGCCTTTGAAGTCGTGTTGTTACCGCTAAACCTCAAAGACAACACGATTTCAAGAGCGGTTGGAGCCTAAGTATAAGCCTGCTGCAAAAGCTTAAAGAACATGTCAAAGCTTTTCTTTCCCCCCTTTGCCGCCATACCCGCAATTCCGCAGCGACCTTATCATTTGCATGAATGTAGTAAGCTGGAATTGCAAACGAAATTTGGGGGCCGGGGCAAAAACCGGGTCCGCATTTCGGAAAATAGTAAGGAGGCGCTATGGGGATTCACGAGTTTGCGATCGAAGTGGAGAATTTAAGAAAGTCGTACGGCAAGGTGGAGGTGCTGAAAGGCGTGACGCTTCGCGTGGAGCGGGGGAGCGTGTATGCGGTGCTGGGGCCGAACGGCGCGGGGAAGACGACGGCGGTGCGCATCCTGTCCACGCTGCTCAGCCCGGACAGCGGGACGGTGCGCGTATTCGGGCACGATGTAGTGCGCGAGGCGGATGCGGTGCGCAGCCGGGTGAGCTTGACCGGGCAGTTCGCCTCGGTCGACGAGGGGCTGTCGGGACGCGAAAATTTGGTGATGATCGCGCGCCTGATGGGGTACGGGAAGAAGGCGGCCGCGGCGCGGGCGAACGAGCTGCTGGAGGCGTTCGATTTGCTGGACGCGGCGGACCGGCAGGCGAGCACGTTTTCGGGCGGGATGCGGCGGCGGCTCGATATCGCGGCCAGCCTGGTCGTGACGCCGGACCTGCTGTTTCTGGACGAACCGACGACGGGGCTCGATCCGCGCAGCCGCAATCAGGTGTGGGACATCGTCCGGGCGCTCGTCGCCCGCGGGACGACGGTGCTGCTGACGACGCAATATTTGGAGGAAGCGGACCAGCTTGCGGACCGCATCGCGGTGATCGATCACGGCAGGGTGATCGCCGAAGGGACGGCCGGGGCGCTGAAAGCGTCGGTCGGCTCGGGGACCGTGCAGGTGCGGCTGGACCGGGCGGAGCAGCGGCCGGAGGCGGAGCGCATTTTGTCCCGCACGCTCGGCGCGGAGGTGCAGCTCGACTCCGATCCGGCGGCGCTGTCGGCCCGGGTGTCCGATCCCGAGCTGGCCGCGCTCGCCCTTACGGAGCTGCTTCGGGCCGGCATCGCGACGAACCATTTTTCGCTCGGGCAGCCGAGCTTGGATGAAGTGTTTCTCGCGTTAACCGGTCATCCGGCGGAAGAATCAACGGCTCGTGAAGGAGGAGCGATATGAATCAGACTATGCCGGGAACGGCCCGGTCCATCGACGAGCGGAAGCTGCTGCAGGCGCTGTCCGTCCGCGAACGGCCGAAGCGGCCGCATCCGTTTTCCGCCATCATGACGTTTGCATGGCGAATCCTACAGGGGACGAAGAAAAACATTTTCATGTTTTTGATCGACGCCGTCTTGTTTCCCGCGCTGTTTTTGCTCATTTTTACGTTTTTGTTCGGCGGGGCGATCTCCGGCTCGACCGGCGTCTATTTGCAGTTTTTGCTCCCCGGCATGCTCGTCTATACGGTGACGACGATGACGGTGTACACGGGGGCGATGATCAGCACGGATATCGTGAAAGGCGTGTTCAACCGGTTCAAAACGCTGCCGTTCTGGCAGCCGGCGGCGATCATCGGGGCGCTGCTCGTCGATATCGTCCGGTACGCCGCGGCTTTGATCGCTACCGTGTGCATCGGGATGCTGCTCGGCTTCCGGCCGGAGGCGGGGCTGGTCGGCGCGGTGCTCGCGATCGCGACGGTCATTTTGTTCGCTTTCAGCGCGAGTTGGATTTTCGCCTGTCTCGGGGTCGTGGTGAAAAAGACGGAGTCGCTGACGACGACGAGCTACTTGGTGCTGTACCCGCTCATGTTCACGAGCAACGTGTTCGTCGATTCGTCCACGATGCCCGGCTGGCTGCAGCGCGTCGTCGATCTGAACCCGCTCAGCCTCGCTTCGACAGCCGTACGTGGGTTGATGCACGGTACGGCCGCGGCGGGGGACATCCTCTGGGCGCTGGTCGGATGCGCGGTGTTTATCGCGCTGTTCGCGCCGCTGACGTTTGTTTTGTACGGGCGGAAAGTGCCGCAATAGTCTCTCGTTCGTATCTCTTCGAGAAAAAAAGGAGCAGGCTGCCGCGGCGCCTGCTCCGATCGTATGTACGCGCAACTCCGGTGTCCGTGCGAACAGATGACGTTCTGATCTGGAGAAACTGTGGCGCGGGGCATGGTCGGCTAACGGACAGCATGCTGTGAAAAGTTCCACAGGCTCGGCTATCCGAAATCGGAGCTTATTGACTATTCTTTATATTTCTTAGAAAATCTGCGGGGACAATATATCCGTTTATGGATACCAAATTGTTAAACGGATTGCTTTGCTGCGTACTCTTCGTAGCAAATTCGTTATCGAAATAGCCCATTTTGAACATATCCCGCAACAGCTTCGATTTCTGCGAGGTGGAGCTTTGAGCTGTGCCAAAATGTCCACATAACCGGCAACTATACTATAAAACATGACGTTACGTCACGTTCAAGCATAAAATGCAGTTGCCCTCCGGCAACTCGTTGAATGAATCGCGAGCAGCCCTTAAGCGATTTGCATCCTATATCCAGCCCGTTTCCTTCGACCAAAAAGGAGCAGGTCCCACGGCGCCTGCTCCAAAAGTATGTAGGGGTATGATGTTCTATATCGCAATAGGGCCGAAAACGGGCAAAGGAATCTGCTTCATATCCTTTACGTTGACCGCTGGATTGAAGCCCGCTCCATGGCTGATGAATGCGTCGCCTTCGGGGACCGGCCGCTCGAAACGAAGGCGGATCGTTTTACCGTCATCGGCGATGGTCGCCGTAAAAGGCTGCTTGACTCCGTCCGCATCCACTTGGAATCCGAACGCATGCGCGACGTCCGCCAACCGCTCGTTAGCTCCGCTTACCTCGATCGCGAGCTCGGTCCTGTCTTCGTTCCACGCAAACGCCGACGGCCGCGGACCCGGCTCCGCTACCGGCGCATGGCCGGGATAAGCGAGGCTTAACGCCCGCCAAGCCATGCGGCGTCCGACCGACTGCAGCGATACGGCATCCAAATGAATCGCATCCGACAAGATGGCGTCGATCGTCGGCACCATCGCCGCATGCGGCACCTGCGCTTCGAGCATCAACTGATCGTGCTGGATCGCGTTCCACCATACCGCGTTCATGTTGCTGTAATGCACGGACAGCTGGGCGTATATAAAAGGAAGCTCAGGGTCGCCGACGTCCCGGCGCAAGCAAGCGACCCAATTCTTGAACCGCTCCGCATAATGCGGAACCGCCTGCTCGTTCGCATCGCTTTCGCCTTGGTACCAAAGGCAGCCTTTCACTTTGCCCCCGAGCTTCTTTACCTTGCGGAGCATCGCTCCGTACAACGAACGGCCTCCCTCGTGAAGCAGCCCGGGATCCCACGCGGACATGCTGGTGCCGCCATGGGCGCACATGAGCAGCCCGATCGGAACGCCGGTATGGCGAAGCAGCTCTTTGCCGAACGTTAGCCCGAGTCCAGCCCCTTTGACCCGCTCCCTGCGCTGCGCGCGGCGTTCCTCCTCCAATTGCTCTTCGGGCACTCGCCAGTGAACCGGGTCGATCGCTTCCTGCAGCCAGCATAAAGGCTCGACCGCGAGGTCCCATTTGTCGCCCAGGTAGAAGCAGGATACGCCTTCCTGCGGCTGTTCCGTATCTACGAGCTTGCCGCAGCCTTCCATGTTCGATTGCCCGGCCAATATCCACAAATCCCCTACGAAAACGGGACCTACGGACACCGACGCCGACGCCGTCGCAATTCCGCCGGGCTCCAGAACCCGGATCTCCACGTTATGCCTCCCGACGGGGACTCGTTTCAATACGCCCTCGAAGGTTGTGCCGTTCATTTCGCCTTGTACGGACCAGGGGGACGCGAACGTTTCGGATGTAAGACGAGTCTGAACGGCGGCGCTTTGTACGGGCGCAGACAGCTCGATTGCAAACGGAATATCCGCCTCGTCCCGATCGTTTCGTTGATAGACGCGGTGCGGCTCCGGCCCCTCCACTTTGATGCGATTCATGTCGAAGCTCCTTTCCTTGCTTTGCTTGGTATGACACAATTTGCCTTGATTGTAGGTTGCCGTCCCGGATCTGTCAACGAAAATTGTTTGCGCTGCATCGCTCCAAACTCGCTTGACATCCTACTACAACATGTAGTAAATTACAATTACTACGTAGTGTAGTAATAAACTCGTTATGGACGCATAACGATGCAAAGAGGTGTACGCCCGTGAAACAAGTTCAAAAATTGTCCGACACGGAAATGGAGCTCATGGAGGTGATTTGGGAATGCGACCCGCCTGTCACATCGACCGAACTATTGCGCATTTTCTCCGGGCGGGGTAAAGAATGGAAGGCACAAACGATCTCGACCTTCCTGTCGAGGTTGGTCGAGAAAGGGGTGCTGGAAGCGACAAGGCACGGCCGAACGAACAAGTATGTTCCCCTCCTGTCGCCGAAAGAGTACAAGCTCGCGGAGACGCAGCATGTACTGGACGGACTGTACCAAGGATCGGTTAAAAACTTGATCGCCGCCTTGTATGACGGCGACAAGCTTTCGGATGAAGACATTGCGGAGCTGAAGCAATGGTTTTCGGGAAAGTAGGTGCAGTCTATGAGTAACCTTCTGGAACTGCTCGTTTCCCTTTCCGCCGCGGGAAGTACCGTTGTGATCTGCCTTCTGCTGTTGCGGCTCGTTCCACCGGGCGTCTTCCCGGCGAAACGGCGGTACGCGATCGGAAAAATGGCGGTATGGTTTTATATTTTGCCGGTCGCCCTTGTGATGCAGCGGCTTTTGCCGCTCTTCGTACCGAAGCAAACGTCAACCGTTCTTATATCCGGACTCCCTTCGAGTATTCACCGAACCCAATCCGACCTAACGGTAGCGGCCATCCCGGAACTGAAGATTTCTGCCGATGCGGCCCTTGTCATTCTGGGGATTTGGGGAACGGGAGTTTTCGCTTTTGCCATATGGCAAATGTATTGTTATCGCAGGTTTATAAAGAAATTACGGCTAACCCGTTCGCCCGTGCCGGTGAACAACGAAGCGGCCAAACAGCTGGTTTTGTTGAAGGAAGCTCTCGGCGCGACGGGCAACGTCCGGCTTGCGTATAGCTCGGCGATCCGGAGTCCCGTTCTTGTCGGGCTGTGGAAACCGACCATTTATCTCCCTATGGACAATTTGGAGCATGCGGACATGGGCATGGTGATTCGTCATGAGTTGATTCACCTGAAACGAAAAGACTTATGGGTCAAGGCCATCACCTTGGCGGCGAGCAGTCTGCATTGGTTTAACCCCTTCGTTCACGTGCTCCGGAAAGACATTCATACGTGGAGCGAGCTGTCCTGCGACGAAGAAGTCGTGAAAAACATGTCCTATGCCGAGCGAAAACGGTACGGCGAAACGATCCTGAACGTGATGATAGGTTCAAGGGGCATTCCCGTTCGCTTTTGCGCATCCTTGTCCGGAGACGGAAAACGATTGAAAAGGAGACTAACGAACATGCTTCATACGAAAAAACTGAAAACACATACGATCCTGCTGACCGCAGCGGCCGTCCTTGCCGTCGGGGCAATCGGCGCATCGACAGCCGCCTGGGCAGCCCAGGCAACGCCCAAGGTCCATGCGGCTGCTCCTCAAACCGCCGAAGGCGCAGGCGATTCGATCCTGTATAAAGGCGTGCCCTTCTTGAAATACAGCGCTCTTACGCCCGACGAACAAACATTCGTAACCGAAAAAGGGGTAGGCGGCCTTTATGTTCTTGAAGGTTACGAGCACCCGGTACCTGTGGACGAGCTCACACCCGACGAACAGAAACAGGTCTTGATAGAGGATGGGTATTATTCGCCCGCAAGCATAGCGAGATTGAAAGAATCTTATGAAAAGTACCCTCCCGGGGTATCCGTCACAACAACGCATGAAGAAGATCCGTCGGTTCCTCCCGGAACTTCCATTACCGTCAGAAGCTTGACTCCCGAAGAAATTGCCGTATTTAAGAAACGGGAAAAAGAAGCGAAGTCGGGGGAATCGAGGAAACTGACTTCGGAAGAAATAGCGGAGTTACACGCTTTGTTTTCGGCTTCCGGAAAGTAATCCGTGGTGCTGTGCAAAGAGCTGCCGGTAGGTGCGAAGCAGCGTGCCTCTGGAGTCGAATCGTTACTTCCGAGCAGTTTCCGATATAAGAAATAGGAGGACCCGAGATCCTGCGTTAGATGGGAGCGTCGTTTTCAGACGATGACAATTAGGGTGTTTGCGTATGAAGCGTAGGCACCGATCAGGGCGGTAACGCTAGAAGCAAAAATCGATTACGTTAACGGGTACGATAATTCAATAAATCAGCGGCAGTCAGGGACTTTATTTTGCTCGTCCTGGCTGCCGCTGTTTTTTGGAGGAAGCAATGGAAACTGTATGCAGTCCATGGGCACAATCGACTATAATACTATTGATTAAGCTCATTCTCCGACCTTGAGGTGGACTCGATGCTATTCCGCAGTTCCAATATTTCTAAGACGGCCGGACTCATCTACGCCGCCGTCTTCCTCGTCATCATCTCGATCACCGTGCTGCTCTCCTATCTCAATACGACTCGCAGCCTGAAGCGGGAGCTGGTCAACTCCAACGCCGTTCTGCTGCGTCAGGTGATGGATAAGACCGAGATGATCCTGCATGAAGTGGATAAGGATGTGCTTAGCTTATTACAGGAGCCGGAGCTCCGCAGCTTCTCGGACGTCGTAGGCGCTGGCGGCCGCAGTCTGGAGCAGTTGCAGAAGCAGAGCGATCTGATGAAGAAGCTGGATATTATGATGAACGCCAATCCTCATATTCACTCGGCCTATCTATATTCTTACGGGCAGCGGACGTACTTGACGCCCAGTACGGCAGTGCCGGAGTCCGCCTTCTTCGACAACGAGTGGAGGGAGCGCTTCGATAAGTTCGAAGGCTATTACAAGTGGCTCGGCCTGCGGACGGTGGAGGACAAGCTGGCCATGTACCCGGTAAGCAAGCAGGTGCTGACGATGGTGCGCTCCTACCCGGCCATCAGCAGCCCTTCGTTTCGCAAAGGCGCACTGGTTGTCAATATCGATGAGAGCATGATTTACAATTTGTCGGTGAATGATGGACTTAGACAATTGGGGCAAGCCTTCGTCATTGACGGAAACGGACAGGTCATCGCGCACGGCGATAAAAGCATTCTAGGCCAAAATATTAGCTCCCGGGTAGAAATGAAGAGGATTATGAGCAGCGGCGGAGAGGGCAGCTTCGCGCAGACCGTCGACGGGAATCCAAGTCTGGTGTTCTACGCGTCATCCAACTATACCGGCTGGAAATATGTCAGCATTATCCCGGACGTACAGCTGAACCGCGAAATATTGACGATCCGCAACTGGCTGCTTTTGATCGCGTTCATGATGTTCGCCCTGGCGGTTGCGGCCGTATTCCTGGTGAACAAAGTCACCTATCGGCCGATTGTCAGCTTCGTCAGCTCCGTGAACAAGCAGCTGCATTCCCGGACCGGCCGGCCTGCAGGTGCGAAGACCAGGGACAAGGCGATGAATCTGGAAGCGGCCGAGGGTCTGTTCGACAGCTTCCTAACGGAGCACGACCACATGCAGCGGCAGGTCCGGCAAAATATACCGGCGATGAAGTGGAGGCTGATCTCGGACATTTTGATGGGCTACAGAACGCGATTCAGCGATGTGGAGCCTTCGCTGGAATGGCTGGATATCCGGCTGTATTCGTCCCACTACATCGTCATGTCGGCGGAGTTTGACCAGAAGGCGCTTATCTCCTCCAAGGATCTGCAGCTGTACACGTATGCCTTATGCAATGCAGCTGAGGAACTGATCAATGCCGAGAGCCGAGGGACCGCGGTGGAGATGGTCGACGGCCGGGTCGTCATCCTGATCAGCTTCGAACAGGAGGACCGGCAATCCAATATGCTGAGAGCGTTGTCGGCTGCGGATCTGATTAAGACCTTCGTGCAGGAGCAGCTCAAGATGACGGTCACGATTGGCGTAGGCCGACAGTACGAGCGGCTGGACGAGCTGCCGAAGTCTTACCGGGAGGCGATTGACGCGCTGCAATACCGAATGCTGCTCGGTGCGAATCATGTAATCTCGATCGAAGATATCGAAGATTACAGCCAGCAGCAGTTTTACCGCTTGTTCGACCTTGCCGATGCGGCGCTCGATGCCGTGAAGGCTGGGGATGACGGAGGGGTAGCCAAGAAGCTGGAGCTGCTGTTCCAGCAGGCGCTTCAGGAGAGTGTCCCGCCGAAGCTGCTCAAGCAGATCTGTCTGCAGCTCGTGCTGCGGTCCTTGAAGGTGGGCTCGGATATCGGCCTGGATGCCGCGGCGATAACCGGTGGGGACGCCAAGCTGTACGAGCAGATCGAAGCGGCGGAGAATGCGGCGGAGGTGAAGCAGGACATTACCCGCTTCTTCCGGGAGCTGCTTGCCCGGATTACGGAGAAGCGGAGCCAGCGGGGCAGCAACGAGACGATCGGGCACATCATTGACTTCATCGCGAACAACTACCGGCGAAGCGATTTGTCCATGAATTTGATAGCGGACACATTCCAGCTTAGCGTCCCTTATCTCAGTAAGATTTTCAAGGAGTATACGGAGAGTAACTTCACCGATCATCTGATTCAGCTGAGGATGAAGAAGGCGAAGCGGCTGCTCGAGGAAGGCGGGGCGAAGGTGGCCGAGATCGCCGAGCAAGTGGGCTACGCCAACTCCCACAGCTTCATTCGAATCTTCAAGAAGGTGACGGGGGTTACCCCGGGAGAATACCGGGAACAACTCATTTTGGAGCGAAGCAGAACAAGCGTCCATGATCTTAACAAAGGTAACCTGGCGAAAAGCGATCTTTAGCCGATCATATGAAGAAGTGTACATTTCCACAGCAGCCCGTGTGGAGTAGGATAAGAACATCACCGAAGGGGTAGCCGAGAAGGGGTGTCCGGGGAAGTGGGTCGGTGTTCGATCAAGGGCTAACGATTCCAATCATCGGGAGGCTTAGGGCATGCGGTTCCCAAGAGAGAAAAAGAGGGTGTGGGGCTGCCTGGCGGTCACACTCGGCATGGCGGGTCTGTTATCCGCTTGTAATGAGGGGAAGCCAACGGATGCGGTGCAGGGCGATCCGCCTAAGGAGCTTAGTATCTCCATGTTCGACCGGGGACGCGTTCCTGCGGAAGAGGGCTCCTATGAGCAGAACCGATGGACGAAGTGGATTAACGATCATTCGGGAATCAAGGTCAAGTGGGTTCCGATTCCGCGCAGTACGGCGCAGCAGAAGCTGAACACGCTCTTCGCAGCGAACGAAGCGCCGGATCTCATCTGGGAGTATGACCGGAACTATATTGCCCTGCTGGCTTCTCAAGGAGCGATTCAGCCGATCGATGCTTACATCGAGAAGTACAGCACCTCCTATAAGACATATTTGAGCGAGCACCCCGAGCTGAAGCCTTATCTGACCATTGATGGAAAAATGTATGCGGTTGCAACGAAGCGCGGCATCGATTCCATCGCTAATCAAGGCATTTGGATTCGCAAGGACTGGCTCGACAAGCTTGGCCTGCCGATGCCGAAGACGGATGCCGAGCTCATGAGCGTCGCCAAGGCGTTCGTGGAGAACGATCCGGACGGTAACGGGAAGAACGATACGCTGGGCTTTGCCTTCAACAGCCAATTCAAGAGTTATCTGTCGGCGATGTATGCTTCCAGACAGGACACCTGGTATGTCGAAAACGGCCGGATGCAGCTGGGGCGTCTGACGAGCAGGTATCTCGATACGCTGGCGATGGCGAAGAACATGTATGACGGCGGCATGGTGGATAAGGAGTACATTACAGATAAGAGCTATCAGCGGGAGCGTCAGCTCTGGGTAACAGGCAAGGCGGGCATTTATTTGGGCTCATGGCACATGGATGCCGAATATCGGGATTTGATGACGAACGTGCCCGGCGCCCAGCCCGTCCCTCTTGAAGCGGTTTCGACCAAATACGGGAAGTTCGGCTTGCTGCAGGAGGCTCCGGCTTCAATGCTCATTGCCTTTAACAAATCAATGAAGAATCCAAAGGCTGCCGTCGAGTTCCTCGATTGGATGGTCGACAAGGGGTGGTACACGTTAAAATTCGGCGTGGAGGGGGTTCACTACAAGAAGACGGATTCCGGCATTCAAGCGCTCGATGGGGAGAAGAACAAAAAAGAGCTGGAGTATGCGTATGAGTACCCGATCGTGAACCGGTGGAATCCGCAGCCGGAGGATTTGGTGAAGATGGCGGCCGGCGATCCCCTGTCTCAGAAATATGCCAAGCTGAAGGCGCTGGGGCTGGAAACGGCCCTGAAAAACAAATTCCGAAGCGATATTCCTTACGCCCCTTCGTTCCCGGAATTAAGCCCGTTTCTTGCCGAGTTCAATCCGAAGGCGGATGAAATCGATAATAAGGTCATTATGGGCGGGGCCGAGTTTACTCCGGAGTGGGGGGCGGCAGAGCTGCAGAAGGAGTGGAAGCGGCTGAGCGGGGATACGGTGTGGAAGCAAGTGCAGGCATGGTATGAGCAGAATAAGGGCAGTTTTTAATTGAAAACGCGGAGGGTATTCATTTATGAAAAAAAGGGTGTTCGCAGGGATTCCGATGGTCATGATGATGGGTCTGACCTCCGCATGCGGGTCGGGCTCGACAACGGTTCAGCCGGCGGCGGAGGATGCCGCACCGAAGCAGGAAGCGCGCCAAGAGCCGGTGACGTTGAAGCTGTATACGTACCAGAATTTTACCAATGACGAAATGTTCAACGACTATATCGTCGAGCCGCTCAAGAAGAAGTACCCGTACATTACGGTTCAGCTCATTCGCTCGCAGTCCGGTGGCATGACTGTCCCCGGTATGCTCGCCGCAGGCGATACGCCCGACTTAATCAACGGCTGGCAGGCCGAGATTAAGACGCTGGAAAATTATCGTTTGGTCGGAGATATGGCTCCGCTCGCGAAGCAGAACAACTTGGATTTAAACCGATTCGAGCCGGTGGCGATCGATGCGGTCAAAGCGTTATCCGAGAAGGGCGAGCTGTACGGCATTCCGTACAACCAGCAGTTTAACGCGCTGTATTACAATAAAGACATCTTCGATAAGTTCGGCGTAGCCTATCCGAAGGACGGCATGACCTGGGATGACGCGATCGAGCTCGGAAAGAAAGTATCGCGCATAGAGAACGGAATCCAGTACCGCGGTCTGGCCTATGAGCACATCTCTCGCTTGTCTTCCTCGCTCTCTCCGAACGTGGTGGATCCGAAGAACCAGAAGGCGAATGTGAATAACGATTCTTGGCGCAAGGTGTTCCAGTTGGGCAAGGACATCTTATCCATTCCGAACAACATGCCGCCGAAGGTCGATGCAGGGGACACGGATGCATTCTGGAAAAATAAAACGGTCGCCATGTACGCTACTATCAATATGCTCGAGAGCACGAAGGATGCGATGGATAAAGGCTTGAATCTGGGCGTCGCACAGTACCCAAGCTACAAGGAATTGCCGAACACGTACGGCTATCTCGACGCCCACTTCATCGTGGTCACGCCGCAGAGCAAGAACAAGGACGCCGCCATGAAGGTCGTCGAAGTGATGACCTCCGATGAAGTGCAGCTGAAGGTCGCCAGGAAATATGGCAAGTTCTCGCCGCTCAAAAATCCGGAGATAAAGAAGCAGCTGGGTGCGGATATGGCTCATCTGAAGGGCATTGATCTCCAATCGATCTTCAAGAGCAAGCCGGCCGCAGGGATGGACTTCTCGAAATATTATGTGGAATCCAGAAAGAAGCTAATGGCCGAGTATGTGAATTTTGCTGGTGGAGCCGTGGACTTGAATACCGCCCTGCGCAACGCGGAAGAAGCGATTAACAAGTACATCGCCACGGAGCAAGCGAATGAAAAATAAGAGGGCTGCCTCCGCGAGGCGTGTTTGGTGACAGTTTCCAATGAAAGCGAATACATTGTTGTGGCGGATGGGGATCCGTGTTGAAACTCCACAAGCGATCTAAACTGATTTGATAGATAGATGGCGTATTACTGAGATGAACTGGCGTCAGACGGTTCATGAATACCGATGGAGGAGCTCCTGCGTGGCGGCTCCTTTTTCGTTTGTTGAAGTAACGGAGCAGGATAGTTTTAATTATTTACTACCTTGCTTATGATTTATGGGATGCTATGTTAACAATGGGCGACTAAGATTCGCTAACCACTGGACCGAGAGTACGTTGATGAACGGGGGGGCGGAACCGTGACTACCTATGAGAAACCGAGCTTGGCCGAGAACGAAATCGAGGAAGTGTTGCGGAATCATTTTGGACCCGGTGCGGCCGAGATTACGCCGTTGACTGGCGGCAACTTGAGCAGCGTATTTTCCTTCGTCCACGAAGGTAAAGGGTATGTCGTCAAATTCAGCGATCTGGAAGGCGCGTACAAGGCGGAACGCTATGTCTCCAACATGCTGTCGGGCCAAGGCATCGCTTTTCCGAAATGTTTAGCGCTGGGGAAAACCGGCCAGTTGGCCTACATCATCATGGAGCGGATGGATGGACGCAATCTAGCCGATTACACGGCGGAGGAACAGGCACGTCAGCTGCCGGAACTTATCGGCATTTTGAGCAAGCTGGCCGCTGTGGATATCGGGGCAACGAACGGGTACGGGTGGATCGGGCCTGACGGCAATGGAACTTACGCATCTTGGAAGGACTTCGTCGTTGCCTGCAACGCGGAAGATCAGACGGGGACGTTCTGGGAGAACTGGCACGACCTCTATCGAACGTCTTGCTTGGAGAGGGAAGTTTTCGAAGAAATTTATAACCGCTTGATGGCCTACGTCCCGTATAACGAACCGCATAGGGGGTTTATCCACGGGGATTTTCACCAGTGGAATATTTTGTCGGACGGCACGCGGATTACCGGCATCATTGACGGCAATTGCCTCTACGGCGATTCCCTCGTGGACCTTGCGATACTCGATCGGCATATGCCGTGGAACAGCGTTATTCAGGCGTACCAAGACTTTCAAGCGAAAGCCGACATCACGATTCCGAATTTCAAGGAGCGGTTAATCGGTGCCTATTATTTCAAGGGACTCGACGGACTTCGATTCTACGCGAAGATGGGATGGAGAGATGCCTATCAAGGCACGCGGCAATTTCTCCTGAACCTGGATGCCTGAGCGACAGAGCGCAAGCAGGATTTGCGTCAGGCCGTCAGCAATAGCCAACCTTTAAACATTAATGATTTTAATGTTATTCCTCCATTGCGGAAATGCAAGCATGGAGCGTATAATCAGGCTCATGAAAAAGCGAACTTCTACAGTTTGTCCAATCGTGTATGCGCTCGACATATGGGGCGATGGCCGACGCAAAAAGCGTTTGATCTGCTCCCGGTCGTGTTTGCCGTTATGCATCGGGGTCTGAAATACAACCCGAATACCGATATGAGCATTCCGATCATGCGGGAACTGAGTCCGATCGGATGGCACTCCAAAAACGAGCGACGGCTCAACAGGAACAGGAAGGAGAACGCCATGCTATGACCATGCAATGCAAACGCTGTACAACCGATGACGATTTCGCCAAAGTGTGCGTGTTCGTTCTCGATCACAAACACGACCTGCATTCTTCTTTTAATACCATCGACATGGTGGAAGCGCTGTATACGCATGTGACGCAAGGCCAATTGGTTTTCATCGAAGACGCCGATAAGCGGGTCATCGGGGCTTCCGCTTATTACCACGGAACTCCGGAACTGAATTTTCTGGACAAAGATATCGCATTCTTGGACATGGCTATTGCCGACCCAGCATATCGGGGTACCCGTCTTTTCCTTATCGGATTGCAGTATATGGTGAACCAAATCGCGCGGGAGCATCCGGAAGTGCAGGAAATCCGGTTGGCCGCCCTCGCGGATAATGCATATTTGTGCAGGCTGTACTCCAAATTTACCGAGACTAGCTATTCGCGTGAAGGGGCGGCTATCGAACAGCTCGTATTTTGTGTCAAAATTAACAAATTAAAGGCTTTCCTACACAAATTCGAGAAGGTATAATAATAATCATGAAACCGATTTATACAAGCGAAGGAGGAATACACATGGCCTTAATACCCCCTAGTTTCGACAAGAAAACCGGCGGCAAGCTCGGAAGGATCGCGATCTTGAACGACGCTTTGAGAGCACAGCCTAAGTAATGCCGTTCCAGTTTCGACCCTGCAACATGGAAATGGATCATCAGGCATATATCCGTTTTCTTCTTCAGCATCACGCCGGGCTGAATTTGCCTTATTCCTTCGCGATGAAGCTTAGCTTTATAAGCAGCCCTTTGCTGTTCGGGAAGGGCATGCTCGTAATCGATGAAGAGCCTTACGAAATTGCAGCTGCCGCAGGGTTCGTATACGGTACGGGAGCCAATGAGTATAAGGATCGGCATATATGCCAAGTCGAGGTTGCCTTTATTCGGAGCGAATATCGGCGGACCTCTTTATTTATAAGCGGACTGCAAGCGCTCGTCGACGAGATGAAGGCCGGCAATCCCGATGTCGAGCAGGTTCAATTCTGGACTTCGACCGACCGGGGGGAAGCGGAGAAGTTGTTCTCCAAATTTTGCGCCCTGCCCGGCTCGACGAAGTCGCTTGTGAACGGCTTAACGTTCTATACCGTTCCGTTTCATGAAATGGAGGCGCTGTGCCATCGTTTCGGGAGGCGTTTGAAGCTATAGCCATATACCGGAGCAGAAGATGGGCCGCCGAGCTTCATGCCAGGATCGAACCGGACGTCTCGGCGGGGACCTTCGACATCGACTCCGTCCGGGTGACGGGCTATTAAAAAAGAAGTGGGGCTGTACCAACGACAGGGGTACAGTCTCTTTTCGTTGTTCGGAGGTTTTTTGATAAAAAAATAGACTCCGCTTCAGAAACGTTTTGCTAGGGTTGGTTCAACGGAAGGACTCGACCCGTATCGGGTGCGGATTCCCTTGATGTCCAGAAAAACATAATACAGGACCATGTTGTTGACGATGGGGGCGAGGATGACTAGGAGGACTCTATCGAATGGGCGAAATCATCATCACCATGCCAATGTCGTTGGACGGCGTCGTATCGCAGGAGGAACGCCGGATGACGTTAAGCGACGAAATTTTGGAAGACTACCTGTCGTACTACAAAACGGTGGATGCGCTAATCGTTGGCGGCAATACGTATGAAGGACTGGCACAGTATTGGCCCAATGCGGGAGCTTCCTCCGATTCCTCCATTGAGCGCGCAGTTCTCCACAGCTGATTCAAGCGATTGAGGCGCTGCTCGGACCGCAGTCCGTTAAATCCCCCGTTTCGTCCGGAGCCGGAAAAAATTAGAATTAAACTTGTGTCTTTTTCCGCTCTTGAACTGTCTAACATACCTGGGAGGTGGACCGATCGGTGAATTGGCATGATAATGATCTGTTAATGGAGCATTATGATCGCATCAAGCGGTATATCGCCTACAAAGCCGGAAACGATCAAGCGGAGGATTTGACGCAACAGGTGTTTCTCAAGGCAAGTCAGTCGCTGAACTCGTTTCAAAACAAGTCGAGCTTGTACACTTGGCTGTATTCCATTGCCTCCAATATCATGGTGAACGAAGCAAGTAGGGCGTATCGCGCCAAAGAGGTGCCGGTAGGTCAGGAGACTAGCTTTTCGCGTTTTATAACCACCGACTTCACGAAGGAGGTGGATTTCAAAATTGATCTCGGTACTTCCTTCAATAAACTGGATCGGATCGACCAGGAAATTCTCACGCTGCGTTATATTGCCGACTACTCATTCCGCGACATCGCCAAGCTGTTGAAATTGAATGAAAGCATGATCAAAAACAGGATGTACCGCTGCCTCGGAAAAATGAGAAATGACTTGGAAAACTGGCACATAGCAGCGCCCTTCAATCCCAAGCAGTACATCAACATGGTCAATATGCTGGAAACCGGGCAAAGCGGTCCGGAATTCCGGAAGGTGACCGACGATTTCGCGGCCATTTTGCGCAAAAACTTCCGGCGCATTACATCGTCTTTACATTTCACCCCGCACACAAAAATAACGTATGAGATTTATCCCGATCGAGAGTCGATGCTTCCAATGCTTCCCGAAGGGCATCCCTCCAAAAAAACCAGCACCGGAAACTTCGGTAAGCTGAACGTTGTGAAGATCATTTCACCTTTAAATCCGGAAGTTGATTATCACGATATCGTCCGGCAATCTTTGGCTCTGTATAGTATGGCGTTAACCAAGCAATTGAGTCCGCAAATACCGTTTTTTCTCGTATATGGGATAGGAGGGTATGTCGGGCAAGGATTGTCCCGCGAACAAGTGCGAAGCCGGATAACTTCCAGGTACCGACAACGTGAACTGCCCTCGATAACCTACTTGCGGGTCGTGGATTGGCTTACGTTTTTAGAGATTGGTGGCATCGATTTATGCTATACCCTGATTGATTTTATCGTAACCCGATTTAGCTGGGACGCCCTCCACCGTCTGCTTCGAGACCCGGACAACCTCGAATCCGTCTTTGAGCGCACACCGAGCCGGT
The DNA here is from genome assembly GCF_036577625.1 of Paenibacillus sp. GYB003. Classification (NCBI taxonomy): domain Bacteria; kingdom Bacillati; phylum Bacillota; class Bacilli; order Caryophanales; family Paenibacillaceae; genus Paenibacillus; species Paenibacillus sp. GYB003. Next base: position 66,252 of record NZ_JARBDC010000075.1, read on the forward strand.
TTGAGGCGGAATGGAAGCAGTTTTTGATGGAACAGTATATGGATGATGCGCGTGACTCATCAGGAGCCGTAATGCCCCCGGAACAGCCAAGTTCGAAAGAACGGTCTTTGACGATTCTTGTACCCAACAATGACGACGGCTCACTCAGGTACCGAATATCCACGTTCGTCGAAGGTGCACAAGTTTTCAAAACCGCCAATCCCGGGATAGAGGTTACCATTGCCACAATGCCTGTACCCGATTTCCGTGGAGCCAAATTTTTGGAACGAATAAGCGGATCCAATGCTGTAGACCTCGTCTTTTGGCCTTATGATGCCGCTTTCAGCAGACAGGGCCTGTTTGTCGATCTGCTTCACTTTTATAAGGAAGATGGAATAACGCTCGACGACTTGTACAAACCGCTAATCGAACTGACGACAGAGGACGGACAATTAACAGGGATCCCGATGTCTCCTCAACCGCTGGCCGTATTCTATAACAGAGATTGGTTCAACAGAGCGAATCTGCCGGAGCCGAAAGAGGATTGGACATGGGAACAATTTTTCGCCATGTCGGTCCAATTGAAAGCGGCCAACACGGCCCGGGGGAAGGAGATGTACGGCAGCGCGGTTCCGATCATCCCGGATTTATTTGAATCCCTTGCACAAAGCAACGGCGGCAGCATGCTGTCACCCGACAATAGCCACTTTACCGGATATTTGGATGGCCGGCCGGTCGTCGAAGCGTTCGCCTTGCTGCTGAAGAACAGCCAAGATGTCGTAAAAAAGGTGCCCAATGGGACCAACGCCATTCTTAGAGAAATTTCCTCCGGCCATGCGGGAATGGGTGTCGGGAGAATCGGAAACTATTCTTTTTTTGCCCGTAACCGGGAGCTGAAAGAAAGGATCGGAGTCGCTCCGCTGCCCCGCCTGGCGAGCGGGGTTCGGGCCAATGCGGTATGGATCGAGGCCGCTCTGTCCATCGTCGCCGCTTCCAAGCAGCAACGGTTGGCCTGGAAGTTCATGAGGGATATGGTCCTTAACCCGGAAAGCGAATTCCAGGTGGATTGGTCGAAACAGGGAATGCTTATCTCCCGATCTTCCATTCACAGGCTTAAGCTGAACGACAAGCCGGAATGGAAGGTATTCATAGACGAATTGAATCATGCCGTCAAGCCGGTCATTTGCCGCAACCCCAAAATCAAAACGATCGCTTCGGCAAAAAATATGTTGAGTCATCTTGTTTCTCTTAGCTCGGAAGCGGAAGTGCAAATGGAACTTTCACGATTAGCTTCCGAGCTTGATGGATGGTTGGATGAGACAAATAAGCACCAATGAAGTGGAGGGCATTATTGGTTAAAGGGGGAAATGCCGAATGAAAAAAATCAATATGGCTGTATGGGGAGCGGTGCTGCTTCTTTTCGGTCTTTGTTTAACCGCGGCCGCGGCGGAATCGGAGCCTCTTGCCGGCGCCGCTCTTGCATATACTTCAACCCTTGCCGTCACCGCATCGTTTCTGCTGAACCTGCTAGGACTCAAGCGGAACATGACCAACAGTCGAGTAATGATGGTTGTGATCGGCTTTATTTTCACAATAATCAATATGTTTGCCTACATGTACTCCTTGATCGCCGGGATATCCAAAGTAAAGTTTGTACAGTAACGGGTGGGCGATGCTTCTATTTATATTTGCATTAATCATACCTGCCGTTCTTGCTTTCCTCCTTGCCATTAAGGGGGGAATGCCGAGCACGAAGGACAAGATAAGGAGATCGTGAAGAGTGCTTTTGTTGCCGGAGAATTCGTTCATATCAGGAACGGCAGTGTCGTTTCATGAAACGGAATAGGGATGTTCATTCAGGGCTTATTGCCGTTATAACGCAACCTGCCAGGCCTTGGAAACGTATAAAGAACCATTACTGGTAAGGGGTGATGGTGCATGAGAGAAAAAGGATGTATCAAATGCGGAAGCAAAGACGCAAGGACGAAAGAAGTGGCGATGACCGGCACGGGTCTTTCCAAAATGTTCGATATACAGCACAATCAATTTGTAGTGGTGTACTGCACAAATTGCGGATATTCCGAATTTTAAAATAAACAAGCGTCGGCCGGTTTAAACGTTCTTGATTTCTTCTTCGGTTGATGGAATAAGGGGCGCGGCGGCAGACTTATGTATAAGGTGCTGCCCATTTTTTGGCATTGGTGGGTTAGTGCGCAACCTTCCATTTATTGGAGAGTAAAATGAATATAACGGATCCTTAACAATTGTCGTGTAAGGAGGTTCCCGTTATGAGAAAAGCAACGGTTCTTAAAGTACTGCTTCCCTTGGTATTTTTCATCGTGTCTTTATCGATTGCTCCAGAAACGAGCTACGCTTGTTGGTGCCCGAAGCTGGAGCCGCAAGCGGAGCTGGATCGGGCGGAGAAGGTTTTTTCCGGCAACGTGATTGAGATTCAATATGTACAGGAGAAAAACGGTCCCAGCACACACGCCGTTTTGTTTGAAGTGGATCGGGTCTGGAAGGGCGTCGAACAGTCCCGGACGATCGTTTACAACAAAGGGGACTCCTGCGGGTTCAATTTTGAAGAGGGCAAGTCGTATATGGTATATACGTACGATAAAAACGGGGAATCTTACACCAATTTTTGCTACGGAACCGTGGAATTATCCAAGGCCGGGGAGAATATAAAGGCGTTAGGCCAAGGTCGCGAAATCGAAAAACAGCCTCGCCTTGAAGCCGCCGAAGCGGAAACATTCGGGGACGAAGAACAAGAATACAATAAGCTCTTGGTCGATTTGCTCTCTGTCGCAGCCGTTGCTCTTACAATTTGGGTTATTCAATGGAGGAGGCGAAAGCGGTGAAGAAGCGCGTCATCGCGTTCATAATCAATAAGAGACTCACGGGGGCGACGTGGCAGAGAAGGGATGATCGTAAATGCGTTCTTTTGTATGCTTTGTCTTCGTATGCTGCCTGCTGATTTACCAGGGCAATACCCCTTCTTATGGAAAAGCCTTGATTCTTTCTCCGGATCGTATGTTGGAAGATGCGGATGTGATTTTTACCGGCAGCATCATTAGGGTTGAAAACCTCCCTCATCGGAAAAATGAACCTGGCCCGTACCTAGTCAAGCTTATTCATGTTAAGATCGATCGAATATTAAAAGGAGACCTTGAATCGGATATGGCCGTCCTGAAGCAATCGGAAGGGGGGCTGGCCGTACATCAGAGCTATCCGGATAGTCAAAAAGAAACGTTATTGATCCTGCAGCGCAAACTGCCGGACAATACCTTATCCGGTGTGGCGGATTCAAACAACGTCGGCATTATCCGGGAAGACCGGGTGGCAGAAGTCCTTAATCATTCTAATGATGAGTATGTCTCTGTCTTCGATCAATTTTATCAGGCTCACAAAGCAAATGCGAAAAAACCGCCTCAATCCATCTACTTTTCGTCAACTCCGCTTAGTTATAGCCTGGTAGCTGTTGCGGGTGCCCTGATCCTGTCGTGCCGCATCGTTAAGGCGATGGTAAACAAAACAAAAATAAAAAGTTAGAACAAAAGGATACGAGAGCTCAATCTTATTACAACACGACGGCAGCCTGATTATAAGGCTTACATCTGCAAGAATACGATATAAAATCCGAAAATCGGGAGATTTCAGGGCAGGGGCAGCTTGTTCGGTGGTCAAAGCTTGAAGGATATCGCACAAACGTGACGGTTTCTTATTTTGAAAGGGGGCCGGTGTCAAAGCATGGTCAAACTGAAAGGAACGCGGCATCGCGGTTTTTGCTCAGCTTGGTAATAAAGGCGAGCGTCGGATTCGGCGACGGTCCGACGCCGGGCTTGTCGGGAAATACCGGGAACTTGGCCAAATCCCAATTTTTCAGCGTACTGGCGCTGGTCAAGTTGATGAGGCCGTCGGCATCCAAGTACATCGCCATCGTCTGGTCTTTCAAAAACCAGTCGCGCATTTTGCCGAGATTGTACTTGTTGTCAGGGGGCTCGTTGCCGGGTATTTTCCAAAACCGGGCCGCATTCTCGTATACGCGCTTCACGTTGTCGTTCGTCGCGACCTGGGCCTTGTTCGTCGCCGGATCGAAGTACAGCGCCGACAGCTGGTTCCAGCCGACGATATGCTCCCAGGCGAACATCAGCCCTTTGTACGCCACGCCTCCGTCGGTACGCGTCATCTTGCGCGCGAGCTCGTACGTTTCGTCCCAAGTCATGCCGTCTCTCGGATACGCGACGCCGAATTTGTCGAACAGGTCTTATTGTATTGGAAGATCGTACCGATATCGAGTTGGGGATTCGTGGCGATCGTATCGGCGAAATTGGCCGAGGTCGTGTTTATATATTGGATCGTGTAATTCGGAAATTTTTTGCGGATTTGGTCCCCGTACCGGGCGTTGAACAGCTCCTCGGACAGACCGGGCTGCGTAAACGTTAGCGTCGCGGGCGCATCCGCTACGTTGCGGACATCGGAAGCCGCACCGGCGGGTGCGTTTCCGTCATGCGGACTTGCGGCCGGCGTCGCCGTTGGAGCAGGCCGTTAAAGCAAGACAGATTGCCGTAAGCGGTATTCCTTTTTTATATAGCAACGATAGTCCCCCCTTGGTACTGCCGTTTTAAGCTAGCGTTCATTTCAAGTAAACGTCGTACTTGTTGATCGCCGTTTCGAAACGATGGAGGTCGGCTCGAAACGGCGCGTGGACGTCGATCTTATGTTCCTCCGCATCGAGATACGAATGATGGTTGGAAAAGTCGACCGGGTAACGGGCGCCGGCTTGCTCCTGATCGACGTGCGACGAACGTTTCGTATCGATAACGGTGACGCTGTCGCGTTCGATCGTTAACGTATCGGGATTCAGCCTGGCTATGCATAACGGATATCGCGGCAAATTGCCGTTCGGGTTGCGGTCCGTGATGTTTCCGGTATAAAAAATGCGGCCTTGGCGGTCTTTGATCAAATCCGGGCAGCTGGAGGACGAGTACATGAGCTGACCGTCGTCGTACGTCAGCCGCTTCGAACGTAATGCCGGGGAACATCCGGTTTTTGTCGTAGCCTTCTCCGTTTTTATGCATATGGATCGCATCCGTCCAAGTCGCTTCGTTGTCGAAGGAGAGGCAGTAGTACATTCGCCGTTTTTTGAACAAGGACGCAATCTCGTCGTTTTCCTACAGCATTTCCGTCACGATTCGCACCATGACGCCGGCTGCGTCGTCGTAAAAGCAATCTCCGGCGATTTTGCGCATGATGTGTCGGCCGTGGCCGAGCTGGTAGGAGGGATCGAATATGGCGACATCGCGCCATGTCCGTCCGTTGTCGTCGGACATCCGGTACAGGATGCCTTCGCCGCTGTCGGACTTGCCGAACCGGTTGATCAGTTGCAGCAGCCGTCCGCACCCCGGCTGGGCTTCGTTGCGCGCATAAGCCGAAACCGCATTAAGCAGAGCGTAGCCAGGGCGTTCGATGGCGCATTCCCGGACGGCGATCCGCGAGACGTACTTTCCTTCATCATCCGCCATGCCGGTTCACTCCTTTCTTTGTCCGATCCCGAAAACGGTTTCTCATATCGGCACCGCGCCCTAAATATGGTAGTGTGAGGGTACGGAAAGCGTTTGCACAGGGAGGGATATCGCACATGTACATGGCCGACAACCCCAGCCTACACAAAAGCTTTTTGGAACAATTGAACATTCGGTTTTTCGTCGACTCGCTGCAGATCGACGTTTTCCTTGACGGAACGTTCGTGCCGGGCCGGGTCGAGGAACCTTTGTCCAGCCATAACCATTCCACGTACGAGCTTCATACGATTCTGGATGGAACGGGTGTCCTGGTGATGGGGAACGCCGAATACGAGCTGAAGCCGGGCACCCTTCATTTGTTCGGACCGAACGTGTTCCACGCCTTTCAGGCGAGCGCGCGGCAAAGCTTCGTCCGCACGACGATGCGGTTTTCTTATCTGGAAACTCCCGGTCGCCATGCGTCGCTCCCGTCCAAGGATGCGGAACGGATCGCGGCCGCGCTGTCCGGCATAACTTATTTCCGCTCCGATCATGTCGAGCGCAATCGTAAAATCGTCTCGCTGATGGACGAAATCCGTTCGGAAATTCAAGCCCAATCGGCCGGCGCCTGTACGATCGTGCGAAGCTTGTTCTCGCTGTTGATCGTTCATCTCGTCCGGCTGCTGCCGATGGACCGGCAGCCTGAATACCCGGCACTGTTTCCCGAGAGGGTCCTCGACGAGATGCGCTGTCGGGTGATCGATCAATATTTCCGACATTACAACGAAAATTTGACGATAGACGAGCTGGCCGAGCGGCTGAGCTTGAGTCCGAAACAGACGGGCCGCGTGTTGAAGCAGCACTACAATGTCGTTCAAGGAAAAGCTGCTCCATATGCGCATCGAAGTGGCCAAAGAATTGCTGCGAACGAGCGGATTGCCGATCGGGCGCATTTCGAAGCAGGTCGGCTATAAAACGGCGCCGTACTTTTGCGACTTGTTTTTCGAAAGGACGGGCATGACATCCGAGCAGTACCTCCGTTCGTCTGGGTTCAGTATAGCAGAGGGGAATCGAACGAATTAGACATCTTCGCGCCGTTCGTGTCCCGTTTCTTGCCGATCCATGATCGTGCAGGTTGCACGCCGGCGTTTCCTTGCCCTGCTTGGCAGGCGGGGGTATGCTTCCAAAGGGAACGGAGCTTCCAGATGTTTCGGACTTCGCTCCGTGGCCACTTGTACTGGTGGTCTTCCCGTCGCTACCGATCGTATTCGCACAGCCCGCCGTTCCGCAATCGGTTGGGCTACCGTCTTTTCAAGGAGGACGTTAAAGTCGCGTCTAGTCGAAAAAATCGCTTTTTTCTTCCGATTCACAGCAATATCTTTCAGGGATTGGAACGTAAGATCTGCCAGCGGAAAGTCGTTCACCTATACATGTTTAAATCGTCGGTCAGTTCATCCTTTCCTGTGTGGAACGGGGAGAACTTCTTCGTGTGGAGGAAGCCAACATCGCCGACGATGCCTCTCGCTTGCTGAAGCCGTCAATCTCTCCAACGGTTTTGTCTCTAGCCTCCTGACCATCTTACTCCTGTTTCAACCAGAAGCGGAAATATCGGTCTTTTACCTTTTCGTTCCATCCCTCTTTGGCGAGTTCGTTTGTCCTTGGGGCCGGGATTCGCAAGAAGAGCAGCACGTCGCTTTACATGTCTTTATGGATGTTGCCGTAATAAGGCTCCCGCGCTACTTCGATCACGTTTACCAATATTTGACCAATGATCTGGTGCTCTTTTCTACAACGGGTACGCGCTGCAGCCATGGAATTCGCCCTTCAAGCCGACGGGAACCGGACCGGGTTCCGAAGAATCCTAAAACATCCTACAACCGGAAAGCTGCAAACCGCGGCGTCGAGAAAGCTTTGTCGTAGACGTCATACACGCCCGTCGTGACGACGACCGAGCGCACAGTCTCGGCAATATACCATATTCTTGTTTGTGACGCATGAGCCTAACGATTCTCCACGTCCGCCTCCTTCGATCAACGAATCGTGATGTATTTTTTTACCACGTTTCGTTTCCAGGTCATTTCCGTCGCAGGTTTTTTTCCAAAAAGTACAGAATTTTTGTAAAATAGAAAAAAGTTAATTTTTCGAAAGGGGTTCAAGGATGGAAGAAGCTTATGTCGTCAGTTTACTCTGGCCATCGTTGGAGAGTAAGGAAAAGTTCGGGCATTCCGTAAATTTAACGGAACAGAACATTTTCGATTTGGGAATCGATCAAATCGCTCAAGAAATTTGTTCCAATCCCCATTTTTTAGATGAAACCAAACAGATGCTGCTTCATTTTTGCAGCGATCCAGCTGTAATTCAATATCGTCTGGACATCATCGAAGATTTTGTCATTAACCCTGCCTTGACCTCTTATTTCGATGACATTATTCCGGTTATTCATAAATTAGATAGCTACAACGATGGAAAATTTGTCGCCGGAGCGGATTTGTTCCGAAAAATGGCATGGCATTTACAGACATTAAACGTCTACGTAGAATGTTTGTACAAGCTGAATTCCATAATGAAAAAGTTTAGGTACAACATAAAATCCAAAGGTTTACGGATGCTGGACGATTTGATTGAAACAACACTGAAATCTGCCCAGTTTCAATCTTTAGCGGCCGAACTTCCGCTGTTGAATGGAAAGCTGCAAAATATGTCGAGCGTTACGATCGGCATCAATTTGGATAGCGAGCTTAGACCGGTGGAAGCGGTGTTCCTGTCCGTGGAATCCAATCCGATCAAGAAAAGGTCGATCCTATCCAAGTTTTTGGGATTGAATTCGAATGAAGAAGGCTATATGGGAATCTCCCAGTTTCACAGCATTGCGAAGAAGGATACCCCTACGCCATTTGAAAATGCGCTATTCGACGATCTGCATGGCATATTCAAGGGGGCGTTTTTACCTATTTTAGCCACAATTCGGCAATATACCAGCATAAACACTCGTCTTATTACCAGTTTGGAACGGGAATTATGCTTCTACATAGGTATGGCCAAATATATTGAGAAGTTAGAGGCTTTAGGGATACAGATGTGTAAACCGATGATTGCCCCGATCGAGCAACGCATATGTCGCATAGAAAATTTGGTCGATCCTATATTAGCCATGAAAATGTCCGAACGTTTTCACGGACGGGATGCAATAACCTCGATTGTTACAAATGACATCGAATTCGGTCCCGACGGAACCGTTTTTATTTTGACAGGACCGAATCAAGGAGGCAAAACGACCTATACCCGATCCATTGGACTAGCACAAGTGTTGTTCCAAGCCGGATGTTATATTCCAGGGAGCAAAGCCCATATGAGCCCCGTTGACCGAATATTTACTCACTTCAGTCTGGAAGAGAAACCGAACATTGAGTTTGGCCGATTGGGGGAAGAATCCAAAAGGCTGGCGGACATATTCGAGTATGCGACACGCTATAGCTTGTTGCTGCTAAACGAATCTTTGTCGAGCACAAGCCCTGGGGAAAGCTTGTATCTTTCTATCGACATTGTAAAAGGAATTAAATTGTTAGGCTGCAGGGCGGTATTCGCCACGCACCTTCATGAATTGGCTGCGAGTGTCGATATGATCAATTCGGAAGAGGAAGGGGATGGCAAGCTAATCAGCATGGTTTCCTGTGTGAAACGAAGCGAGGATGGGAAAGCAACGCGAACTTACAAGGTCGTACCTAGTCCTCCCCAAGGAAGAAGTTTCGCCGAAGACATTGCGAATCAATACGGGATCAGCCTGAACCAAATCAGGGACACCCTTCGAAAACGAGAATTGATTAAAGACACTCTCTTGGGCGAATCATCCAAATAACAACACGGTACGTAGAGGTTTGAGACATTGGATAACTAATGACTGAAGACGAAAAATGGCAGTGCAGGGATAGCCTTCTGCTCCGCCATTTTTATATTAACGTATTGTTGCGCTTTCAATTTTTGTTTGAACAAAACAACAAAATTTGCGAACAATATTACAATATGTGTATAAAAAAAACGAAAAATAATACAAAGATTTTCCTTTTTAATACCATATATGATAACTACATTAGTAATTCCCGGGATACGGGAACTTGACGAAGTCTGGATGTTCAGAGTTAAGCTATGAACGCTTGACTATCATAACGAAGGTGCATCCGATTGACGAGCCACTGCCGAGTATTGGTTTATTGAAATTTTAGTTAAAAAGTGGGTACAGTAGGTGATGATTTTGACCTTATTGAAATTTAGAAATGCCGTGATGAAATATCTAGTTTTCATAGTTGCTATTCCACTTTTAATAACATTTAAATATTTGAAAACCTGGAAAGCAATTCGATATATCAACAAACTTTCGGGATCGATATATAATTTGCTCTACGGAAGATTTCCAATTTCGGGGCGGATTAAAGATAGCGAAACATACATTAAGTCTGTTAAAGAAGCGATACTGCTAGCTATTATTTTGAATCCTTTCCCAACAGTATGTACAGAAAGAGCTTTGGCTGCAGCACTAATATTTAGTTTATTCGGACTCAAAATTTCATTGGCCTATGGAGTGAGGTTTCGTCCATATCTCATGCATATTTGGATAGAACTTGACGATGGCTCCATATTATTTGATTCGCCGAATGAGAGAATCGCATTTCAGAAAATTGGGGTGATCAAGTAATGTCTTTTTTGGTAGCGCAAACACAGGAAAATCTATCGAATCCTGGAGTTCATTCAAAGCTAAAGTTTTCTGACGACCCGTCCGCCATTTCCATTCAAGAAGGTAATGTTTTCATTTTTGCTACATATCCGTGGTCTGTTCAGATCAATGAAACTGATGGCCGCATTGAACATTCCTGTGTTACAACTAGATCTGTATCCATTTTCGGATCCTGGGAGGGAAGCACCGCCGCTATATCTATAACTGATGCCGGAAATCTCCGAATATATTTAGAAGAAAGAGGGCTCGCTCCTGTCGGAATATACTATGCTTCTGTTGAAGGTAGTATCGTTGCAAGCGATAATTTGGATTGGGTTAAACAAGTTGTTAATCGGACTCAAAAATTAACTATAAACTGGCGATATATTTCAACATACTCACTTATGGGTAATCCTTATGTACATGGAACACCGTATAACGAGATCCAAAGACTATTGAGTGGTCATGCTGTTGTATTCAATGGTTACGAATGGGAGAAACAAAGAAGATGGTACTTCCCCCAGTTATCGAATCAAGTTCAGGACCTGGATTCTTTGGAAAGTCGTATTTATGGGAATCTAACTTCATTCGCGGACCGGTTATGGAAAGAAGAATCGGCAGTGGGGCTTTTGTTGAGCGGGGGGATAGACTCAACCTCCTTATTAAATATGTTAATTGAAAGTGCCAAAAAAATACATGACAAAAAGGAAATCTTATGCGTTAGTTGGTGTTATCCGGGGAAGTTTGGTGATGAAAAGGCACTTATTGAACATACAACAAATCATTATAAAGTAGAAAGCATTATTATGAATGATTGTGACCTTTTTAACATAAATGAAGTTGTCGACGTAATAAGAGTTGACACCGATTTTCCACTTTTTTGATTTTGCAGTTCAAATCATGATTAGCACTAGTACTCTCTCAACTCTAATAGTATAGATTGGATGGATATGGTATATTAGTGCTAAAAAGAGGTATCCATAGATGCGTCCAATCCAAAACCCTGTTCGTTTAACGGTGGAAGAGCAAGAAAAGTTACGAACCTTCATCTCTAAAGGGAAATCATCGGCACGCTCCATCAGACGTGCTTTAATTCTGCTGGCCGCTGATGAAAACAGGCCCGGCGGTTGCTTAAAAGAATTAGAGATCGCCGAGCGCATGCAAGTGCACGTCAATACCGTGTATAACGTTCGAAAAGCTTATGCCAAGCAAGGTTGGGAAGGTGCGGTCGGAAGAAAAAAGCGAGTCACGCCTCCCATTGCGCCAAAAGTAACCGGTGAAGTCGAGGCCAAAATCATCGCTCTCAGTTGCAGCGCGCCGCCAAGTGGAAGAAGCCGTTGGACTCTGGAGTTGTTGGCTGATCGGGCGGTCGAGCTGAATTACATCGATAGCATCTCTCACGAAACGGTCAGGCAGGTCTTAAAAAAACGAACTCAAACCTCATCTTCGTAAATGTTGGTGCATTCCGCCTGAACAGAATGCAGCGTTTGTCGCGGCCATGGAGGATGTGCTGGATATTTATCAATTGCCTTACGATGCCGACTGTCCGGTCATTTGCATGGACGAAAAACCGTATCAACTCCTGGACGAAGCCCGGCAGCCGATTCCAATGAAGCCCGCCAAGCCGCTTCGGGAAGACAGTGAGTACGTTCGCAATGGAACTTGCAGCATCTTCCTCTTCACGGAACCTTTAGCGGGCTGGCGTCATGTCACGGTACGACCGCAGCGAACCCGGATCGACTGGGCGGAGCAAGTCCGCGAATTGCTGGAGATTTATTATCCGAAAGCACCAAGGATCAAGTTAGTGATGGATAATTTGAACACCCATTCCATCGCTTCGCTTTATCAGGCATTCGAGCCCGAAATCGCTCGTCGCTTGGCCAAGCGACTGGAGATCCATTACACCCCCAAGCATGGCAGTTGGCTAAATATCGCGGAGATTGAACTTAGCGTAATGACGAGCCAATGTCTGGGACGACGTATCCCTTCCATCTCCGAATTGGATCGTGAACTATCGGCATGGGAGAGCGTCCGAAACCAAAGCCAAAGGGGCGTGGACTGGCAGTTCACGACCTCCGATGCAAGAATCAAACTAAAACGCCTTTATCCACAATTTAAAGATTGATGAGATACTAGTTTTCTTAACCAAATGATCATGATGGATGGGCCCTATTAGGGCCCGTCCGTAATTTGGTATAGATTGGAGGGAAATTGTTGAAAAAATTCGCATATTTACTTTGTTTTAGTTGCCTTGGATTATTACTAGCTTCTTGCCAGAAACCAGATATAGTTGCAAATACGGACTCCGAACAAAAGAATCTTCCCACTTTATCTATAATGCCAATTGGAATAGAAAACGAAGCAAAGCCGCTCATAGAAGCCTTGCAATCGAAGTTTCCGCAATATGTGATAAGGAATGTAAGCTGCGGATGCGGATATGACGAAAGCATAAGAGAAGCACAAAAAATGATGAAAAACGGTGAATTGGATATTGTTACGCTTCTTGGCACAGGCACTATGAAGGATTGGAGTTCTCAAAATCTCCTAAAGGATCTGACCCCATTTATGAATATGGAAAAAGCAGAAATGGGTCAATTAAGTAGGGTGCTTGAGAAGGTGAAGTATAACCAGAAAGTATACATGTTTCCATTTGCAATTGAGTCACCTTTAGCGGTAGTGATTAATGAGGAGCTGTTTAAGGAGAAGCAAATAGATATTCCTACAAATGAATGGACTTGGGACGATTTTAATAATCTGACGGCAAAGCTGGCGTCCTCTGATAAAAAAATATGGGGCTTTTCCTCGTCTATGTTGGAGCTACTCCCAATGACTTATTTAGTACAGAATAATAAAGGATACACGTGGTTGAACGATTCGCTCCAGATTACAAACACCAGTAATTTTTTTGAGAATATGGTAAATGGAGTGTACCAGGTGCGGCCTGCTACAAAAAAAGAGTTTAGCGATACACGAATCGTCGGTGGTGTAAATATAGATGATTTTTCGTCTGAAAAAGCTGCGATGTCATTACAATTAACTACATCATTACCGTATTATCAAAAAGAATGGGGTTTTTCCTGGAACATTCTTCCGCTTCCCAACCATAAAAACTCGGATTTTACAGCGATTAATCCTATTTCATTTGCTGTCTCCAATTCGAGTAAACATGATAAAGAAGCTTGGGATATCCTAAAATATATGGCTGGCAAAGGAGCGATTCATGTAGCAAAAAGCGGACATGTTCCGATTACATTCACGGAAGAATTACTAAAGGAGTGGTTGAATCGATATAACTCTCTGCCATCCGGCATCAAATATGTTTATCCGAAGAAATGGGATCAAATAGAGGACATTTCTGAAAAGGATTATTATACAGTATATAAAATGTTTAACAAAAGTTTGTATAGGGATTAATTATCAATTGAGTAGGTGATCGATGTGGCCCAATTAAAATATAAAAGAAAGCAAGGTGTCATATTACAAGAAGTGATGCAACAAAACTTACTGTGTGATCTGGAATTGGGGCTATTTGGTGAGTTAAATGAATTTGGGGTAGATATTTGGAATCAACTGGAGCAGCCAGCCGATATAGATGAAATAATAGAAAAATTAAAGGAATTTTATGATATCGAACAGATCGAAATACGTTATGAAATTGATCAGTTTTTAAAGCTACTACAATCGAAGGGGTTCATTGAAAGTGAATAGTATACACTCGGAAAAGAACATCGTTTGTTTTAATCAACTCCACAATTTCGATTTGCCTTGGGTTCCGGAGGAATGTGCTACCCGTGCAATCAGTATGATAAATCATACCACTGACGACCCGATTCAAGTTTGTTTCATGGATCATCTCAAAATTCCTAGGATTGATTCACTGGCTCCCCTTATCGGAATTAATAAATGGAACACTGCAAGCAGGTGGAAGTTTGATAACGAACATTTTTTCCTTACGGATCAATTCGGAATGATGAAGGTTTCGGAGCAGGGGAAGGTGAGTATTCACGTATCAAATAGTCGGGAGGGCTGGGAACGCATAGGTTGGCTGCTCTATTATGCGCTTGGTCTTCCTCATATTTAAGGGATAGGGGGCTTCTCATCTTACATGGAAATGTAATTATTAAAGATAACCATACATGTGTAATTCTTGGAGATTCGGGTACGGGTAAATCAACTATGACCGCTGGAATGATTTTCAAAATTGGCGGCTTATCTCTGATGATTTAGTGGTGATCCAATTAAATGAGAGTGGTTGTTACTTGTTGGATGGCATTCCTTTGTTAAAACTAATTAGTAAAAACCTACATAATTATTTCAATCTTGATCCAAATCTTTATTATCCTGTGGGCTATGATGGAACAAAAGTTTATGTTCCTGATGAAGCGCTTGGAAATTCAATTAAGCCTCTTAATGTGCCTTTGAACCTCGAGCAGGTCGTTATTCTTAAACCTCTTCAACCTGATCAAGACCTTGACATAGTTCCACTAAATACGATCAATGCATTGGTGGCCTTAACATACCATTTGTATAATCCATGGTCGCTTCTTGCAGAAGAGTATAAAGCTCAAGCGAATCTTATTACACAAGTCTTGAATAAGAATGTAAACGTCCATAGCTTTGGATTTCCAAAATCTATAGATAAACTTCCTGAGGTATGTAACCGACTTGATAACATTTGTACTGACCGATGATATGCAACGTTAAAATGATGCTCGGGCTGGTTGGAGGGAGTATGAAAAAAAGTCATAACAGATTGGAACCGCTTGCTTGGATGCTTAAATTTATTTGGTTGAACGCTCGCTTCCCATTCTTAGTGGCATCTTTGCAGCAAATATTATCCGCATGTCTTCCGGTAACCGTAGCATTTGCCGTTGGACGACTAATAAAGGAAATCGAAGGTAATGGAAGTTATGTCTGGCAATGGGTTCTTTTACTTGTACTGGCGCATCTCGCGGGGCAAGGTTTCGTCTTTAATTCTTTCAAAGATTACCTATACCAACAAAAGCTTGAGGCGGCATTGGATGACCCCATTCTGCAAAAAGTCAGTAAATTGCCGCTAACCTACTTCGAACAATCGGAATTTTTTGACCTCATTACCCGGATGGCGGCTCCATCTAAACGTATCGCGTCAATTGCTGAGGATATTTTGCATACATTGGGAACGTGGATGAAAATGGTTCTGCTGCTTTTATATATTGGAGGCTTCTTCTGGTGGTTAATTCCAGTGCTCATGGTTATATCGATCATTTCTTCCCGGTTTGATACTAAAATAGGCGTAAGTAGGCAAACATTTGAAAAGAAAATGACGGTAACCGAAAGAGAGAAGACGTATGCGGAACAGCTGCTGTCCGGGCGAACAAGCACAGTAGAGGTTAAGGTTTTTGGTTTGAAAAAGGAGTTGATAGGGCGTTGGAACAGCTGGAGTGCCCGCATACATAAAGCGCGACTTGCGTTTGAACTAGTTATACTTAAAAAAGATTTACTTGTTGCAAGTCCACGAATAGTCATATTGCTTACATGTATAGTTCTGATCGGGTGGCAAATGCGTGAAGGAAATAGCGGCTTAGCTATATTTTCCTCAACGATAATAGCCCTCCTTTCTTTCTTTGATGCCATGGAGAATACCAGTTTCTATTCCCGGAATCTTGGGGAGGGAAGCGCGTATGTAGCAGAAATGCGATCTCTTTTACAGTTTCCCGAGCACGATAAAGATCATGCAAAGTACTCGTTTCCAAATCCGCTTTGCAGAGGTATCGAATTTCAAAACGTGACTTTCACATACCCAAACGATGATCAGCCTGCTCTTAAAAATATATGTTTACAAATTCGTGTCGGTGAAAAAGTAGCATTGGTAGGAGCTAATGGTTCTGGAAAAAGCACCTTGGTAAAACTGCTCCTTGGTTTATATGAACCTAACGAAGGTAAAATTTTAATAGATGGAATTGATATGAAGGAGATTAACGAATCAGATCTGCGCAAATCCATTTCAGTCGTTTTTCAAGATTTTGTTAAATATAGTTTGACAGCCCGTGAGAACATCGCGATTGGACAAATTGATTCAATCCAAGACATTGATCGCATACGAAATGCTTCCTCTTTAGGTGGCGCTTCTGAGTTCATATCACAACTGCCGTTTCAATATGAAACGCCATTAGGTAAACTTACACCTTATAGCCATGAGCCATCGGGTGGGCAATGGCAGAGAATTGCAATAAGCCGAGGATTAATCCGACAGGCACAACTTTTCGTTTTTGACGAACCAGCCGCTTCGTTGGATCCGTTGGCAGAAGCAGATTTATACAATCAAATCGGACATATCCTTCAAGATCAAACAGCCGTACTTATATCACACCGTCTCGGATCCGTACGAGTATGTGATCGAATCGTTGTTCTACATGAAGGTGCAGTTATCGAAGAGGGGACCCATGCAGCATTGCTGCAGAAACGCGGATTATATTGGGAAATGCACTCCGCGCAGTCAGGCTGGTATACGGCGGTGAAGTCATGAAAAAGATACCTTTCATTTATCTTCGTTTGTTTATTATCTTATTGAAAGATCAGCCACTAGTCTTTCTAGGCTACTGGATGCTGGTCACTGTTCAAGCCTTATTACCAGCTACGGGCATCCTGCTCATGGCACGCCTTTTTGAGGAAGGAAGCCGGTACATCTCTGGAGTGAGCGAGTTTACACCTTTTATCTATGTTGCGGTTTGGTTTGCAGGGATTCAATTGGTAGAGAATATTCTGACTCAAATTACTTTTATTCTCTTTTCATCACTCCAACGTCATCTGAAAAATAGTTTGGATCTACGTGTATTTGAGAAAATACAACGATTGCGACTAGAAAAATTCGAACAATCCGTTTTTTACGATCAGTTTGCGAGAGCAAGATCGGTTATAAGTTCCGGAAGATTTATTAATTTCATGCGCCGGGCTGTTGCAGGGGGACAATCAATGATAACTGCCATAGCTATGACGGGTGTAATTGTAAAGTTCAGTCCTTGGTTGGCTTTTAGTCTTTTCCTTACGGCTTTGCCCGCATTTATTTTAAGGCTTGTGCGGGGGAAACAATTCTGGCAATTGCAATGGTTTCAATCGCCGAACATACGCATGCTCGATTATTTTACGCGGTTATTAACAGGTCGTAACGAGGCAAAAGAAATACGGGTTTTCGAAGTCAGCGAGTTTTTTTTAAATCGAATAAAAGTCCTTCGCGGCAAGCTGCGGGAAGAGCGATGGCTGTTTGAACGAAAAAATATCAAATACGAATTATTATACAGCATTGCTACAACAGAGGTTTTTGCATATTCTTGCGGGATTATTATTGCGGTTTCGGCAACGTTTTCAGGTAGATTAGGACTTAGTGAGTTAGCCGCAACGTTAATTGCTCTGCGAAACTTCCAAAGCACAGTTAGGGCTTCATTAATACATTTTACATATGTAGCTTAAGCAGGGCATTACTTATCCGACTTATTCAAATTTATAGATGATCCCGAAGAAGAGACTAGAGGTAGCACACAAAACATGCCTGTATTTATCTCGGACGGAATTCGTTTTGAAGGGGTCAGTTTCCGATATCCCGGCCAACATGCAAATGCGCTATCAAACCTATCTTTTTATATAAAAAAGGGCGAGCGTATTGCAATTGTCGGAGAGAACGGCGCAGGTAAATCTACGCTAGTAAAGCTCCTATTGGGATTGTACAGACCGTCCGAGGGAATCATTTGCTATGATGGAGTTCATTTGGAAAAGATTGATCCGGTTTCGGTCCGCTCCGCCTCTTCTCTTGTGTTACAGGATTTTATGCAGTACCAGTATTCAGTGGAGGATAACATTTGCTTCGGTGATGCAGGCGTGAGGCATCCTTTTTCAACGGTGGAAGACGCCGCCAATAAAGGAGGTGCGAATACGTTTATTCAATATCTTCCACAGAAGTATCAGACTCGACTTGGGAAAGAGTTCCCCTCATCTACAGATCTTTCCGGAGGCCAGTGGCAGCGGCTTGCGATGGCTCGCGGATTCGTTAGAAACTCGCAAGTGTTTGTTCTCGACGAGCCTACAGCTTCACTTGATCCCATGCAAGAAGCTCAGGTTTATGAGAGCTATGCTAAGTTAAACCAATCAAGTATTTCGTTAATGGTCTCACATAGGCTTGGTGCGTGCAAGCTTGCCGATCGAATTTTCGTTGTTTCAAATCATAAACTGGAAGAAATAGGGACACATGACGAATTGATGAGAAAAAACGGGAAGTACGCTAATCTCTATCGCGAACAAGCAAAATGGTATGTTTAACTTTTAATAATGTGTTTTGATTGGGAATATGAGGTTTTTAACTTTGTTGAATATTTCTAAGAGGTGAGCTCTATGAGCTTATTAATTGAACACGAATTATTAATCGGCATTACCAAGAGTTACGCTTATAATAATATAGCATTTCTTGAAGAAAATTTAAAAAATTTAAATAATTTCGATTGGGAAGTTTTGCTGGACCAATCATTACGTCATAAGATATTTCCGATAATTTTTAAGTACACAAATACGTTCATTCCCGATAAACTCAAAAGTAAATATTTACCCCTTATTTTGAAATGATAGCTAGAAGAAGAGAGATGGCTCAGGACTGTATAAATATTTGCAATACAGCAATGGCTAATGGAGTTCAAGTTATTCCAACTAAAGGTTTCGTGTTATCCAAACTCATTTATGATAACCCATATACAAGATCTTATAATGATATCGATATACTTGTAAAAGAAACGGATATCGAAAAAGTAGATTCCATATTGCAGAGCCATAACTATTATTCAAGGGTGTTTGGATCATCATTTAAAGTAACACCCAAACCTATTTTTTTTTATCCGGAGTCGCATGATATACACTATAATAAAAAGTTGCCGGATGGAGAAGTAGGTTGCCGTTTAGAACTAAAGAGATATATGTGGTCATTTTCAAATGTGGCAGACTTTTTTAAAAATACCCAAACCATAAAAATCGACAATTCAGACGTTGAAGTGCTTAATATTAATTACTCTTTTCTATTATTATGCTCATATGCTTATAATTATACAGAGTTACCTTATGGTGTAATTTCCAAAAATTGTTTAAGAGATTATATGGATTTATTGATGTTTTTTAATAAGTACAATTCTCTTATCGAATAGAACGAATTAGCAAAACTATCCAACAAATATGAAATTCTCCATAAAATATATTGCGTTATGAACTATTTAAACGCCCTGTATGGAGATGTAGTAGATATAGATGTTATACAATTATTCCGACCTCATCTTGCCAGTTATGAAATTAACGCATACGAAAACGGAAACTTTTTGCAATGGAAAACCGACATCAAAACAAGATTGTTTGATGACGAACAACGACTTTTAGAATATAAAGAAGCTATGAAAATATTTAGATTTAGCAGCAGGAATAGAAATTACGAGAATCCATTACTTGTAGCTCTTGATTTACTTTCGGGAATTACTGATATAAGCAATTACAAAGCTTTCCATGACCCAATAAACGATTTTACACACAAGTACTTATTTACTTACGATACGTCTAATCTTTTTTTAACGCTCATAATTGATGAAAAAATGCTGAAACAATTAGATCGATTCTTTATTTTTTCCTTCACAATTACTGGTCTTGATTTCACAGAAAATTTAGAAAGCCGAACGTTCTCGATTGTTAAACGCGAAGAGGAACTTGTTTGTGTGCCATTTAGCTTAATAAATGATAATAAGGAAAGAAAAGAAGAGGAAGTGATACAAGAGGAGCTTGTAAATGAAAATAATAATTTTCATCCGGTATTATACTCCGTTGTTGAAGATTATAAATTGTTTAAAGTAAACGTACCATTAGAACTACTGAAGTATAATTTGCAGTATAGTAATTATAAATTGTGCTATAATCTTCTGACATACGAACAAATCTATGATAATATTTGGATTGTTTCAGCTCGAAAATATTTAGATCCCGAAATAGGAGTTATTGAGTTGGTATAGGAAGTAGGGTCCGGTAATTTTAACCTTTTTCAAGTCTAGGCCGCGCCTCAGATCGTCTTGTTCGAAGCTTATCTAATCCAACCAAAGACGTAGTTCTTGACTTTGCCCCTTGTCAAGTAAAAATCAAACTGAAATTTGCAATTCGTCAATAAGACCGTGTCCGCAGAGAGGGATAGCCGTGGCTGAAAGCTCCACGGCGATGAACGAACGAATAACTTCCAAAAGAACAGAAGGGGAACCCCGGAACGAGAAGGGGCGATCGCTTTCGATTTGCGGTTCGTACTCGCTTGCACCCGGACAGTAGCCGTCACGAGCAGGCGGGCGTTTGCCGTATTGAAGTGCGCGCTTAAAGATTGATCGCACCTGTGATCATAGCCCCGTCAAGTAGACAGTAATAAAAGACATCAATTACACGGCGATCGATTCCCGGTACTCAACAGGGGAGAGATCGCCGAGTTTTTTCTGAAATCGTTCTGTACTGTAAAACTGAATATACTCAGCAATCAGTTTGCGGGCGTGAGCGAAATCCTTAGGTTTTCCAGATATAATTTTTCCGTTTTCAGATGCGAGAAGAATGATTCAATACAAGAATTGTCAAAGCAGTTATATATCTCCATTTCGAGAGGAATACGTAATTCTTCTACAGTAGGTATACTTTTTAAGTAGAGTCGAGCACTACTGTTTTTCTGGAATAGGTTAACTAATTCTAAGCGGTATTCATATTTGCCGTCTGGTGTTACTTGTAATGTATCCGTTGTTATTTTTTCAGTTAACCAACCACTTTTTCGTCTGCGGATTGGTTTCGATTCGAAAAAACGGGAAAAGCTCCCGGTAAATCCGCAACGCATCGGCAAAAAGCGCGATTCAGGCGGGATTAGCGGGAGGTTTCCTGTAAATGTAGCCGGCCAAGGGCAAATCGGCCTAGTTAGAGGGAGTTTTTACCGGTAACCTTCGCTTACCGGCGCTGTGGTAGGGGAATCGGAATCGATGCGCTGATGGATAGGGGAAAGGACCGCCGGAGCACTTCCTCCAGCGGTCCTTTATTTGATGCCCGGTCGATCACTCGCCGAGGCCGTTGTCGAACGGGGCTTCCCGGTTCAGCACGACGGTGCCGACGACCGGCAGATGGTCGGAAGCCAAGATCCCGTTCAGCACCTGCCGTTCGGTAAGCGAGACGTCGGGAGACGTGAAAATGTAGTCGATGCGCGACGTCGGAGCCGGGGACGCCGGATACGTGAAGGCGTCGTCCATGCCGGCGAAGCCGTCGTTATATTGCGCGGTCATCGTCGCGATTTCCTGGCTCGTCGGCTTCGCGTTGAAGTCGCCGAGGATAATTTTCGTTCCTTGCCGCTTCCGGGCAATATCCAATATTTCGTTCACTTGGGCGAGCCGCTGCTGGACGGTCAAGCCGAGATGCGTATTGAATAAGTGCACGTGATTGCCTTTAACGTTGATCGTCGTCTCCAGCAGTCCTCGCTGTTCGCTGCCGAAGCTGCTGAGGAAATGGTTTTCGGACCGAATGATCGGATACTTGCTCAACACGGCGGTGCCGTACTGCCTGCGGGGCTGGCCCTCCTCCAGCGGATCCCGGTCCAGATTGGCCCCGAACGCGACGTGCATGCCGAGCAGCTCGGACAGCTTCTTCGCTTGGTCCTCGAAATTGCTGCGCGCCCCGTAATGCTTGTCCACCTCCTGCAGCCCGACGAGATCCGCCCCGGCCTCCCGGATGACGCCGGCGATCCGGTTCAGATCGAGCACGCCGTCCTCGCCGACCCCGTGGTGGATGTTGTACGACATGACCTTCACGGCGACCTCCTCTCCTCTCGGAAAAGGATCGGGACCTTCGCCGGCCAGCGATAGGCCGGATGCGGACGTAGCCAGCATCATCAGCACGAACAGGGCAAGCCCGAATGCGGTAATCCGGCGTTTCTTCATTATCGATCATCCTCTCCCCATTGAAATGGATGCCTGAAAGCTTCGGCGAGTCTACCTCTATTATAATCAACAATCGGAATGCGAGAATGATAGAATAGTCGCGAAAATGATATGATAAAGTCGACGAAATCATCGAATGGTTAAAAGTGGCGCATGCGATAACGCCGCAAGCGAAGGTACAATAAAGCAAAGTACCGCCGATGGGAGGTTCCCGCATTGAAATCGACACCGGCTCTTCAGTCGCTGCGCGGCGTGACGGAGCTTAAGTATGTGAACGCGGAAAACGTGATGAGATACCGGGCAATCATGCGATTTTTTCACCAGGAGTACCAAAGGCTTCGCTACTGGCTCAGGCCGGAGGAAGTGTTCGAAGGCATCGAAGGATGGGGGCTGTTCGATGCTTACAGTCTGGAGCAATGTCAGGCGGATCTGGAGCAGCTGGTCGAGTGGAAAAACCTCGCATCCCGCCACGATGGCGGACGATCGGCAACCGTCGAAGAATATTTGCGCAAAAAATATCAATATTTAATGACGCCGTATTCGATCGAGATCGAACGTCTGCTGGAAGCTTTGGAAAACGTGCGGGGCTACGGCGGCTCGCTTGAGCCGACCTTGTTCGATACGATCGCCGAGAAGCTGTTCGACATCCGGGCCCGGACAGGCGCGTTCGAGCCGGGGCAGGCGCTCGAGCTGTGGAACGAGCTGTACGAATCGTTTAAACGGCTGCACCAAACATCGGTCGATTATATCGCCAGCCTGCAAACGTCGAGGGCGGAGGAACTGATGGTCACCGACGCTTTTTTGGCGTACAAGGAGACGCTTACGGACTATTTGCAAAACTTCGTCCAGGCGCTGCAGCGCCGTGCGTATAAAATCGAAGGCAACCTGCGGCAAATTTCGCAGCCGGTGTTGGACCTGTTTATGGAAACGGCGGCGGACGACGAATTGCGCAGGCCGCGTCTCGAGGACGGGCCTACCCGCGAGGAGCTGCTGGAGGAATACCGGCAAGGCTGGGGCAACTTGCAGCGCTGGTTTATGGGAGACGGGCGGGCGCCCAGCGAATTGACGCTGCTGGAGCGGGCCACGAAGGACGCTATCGCCCGTATCGTTCGCTGCGTCCTGCGCATTCAGGAAAGGAAGCGGTCCGGCCTGAGCCGGCGCAAGGAGCTCGATTATCTCGGACATTGGTTTTACCGCACGGAGTCGATCGACGAGGCGCATCGTTTGGCCGCTTATGCGTTCGGGCTTTTTCCGGCGCGGCATTTGCAGGGGGAAGATTTGCGGGAATCCGATCGGGCGGATCTGTCCATGTGGCAGGAAGGCCCGACGCCGAGGTTCCTTCGGTCCCGGAGCCGGAAGCGGGCCGACCGGCAGGAGACGGAGCCGGTCCAGGAGCATGGCGAGCGCAGGCGGCAAGCGCGAGAACGCATTATGGAGCATCAGCGGGAGGAGCTGCAGCTGCTGATGGACATGGTCGCCCGCGGAGAGGTGCGCATGTCCGAGCTGGGCGTCGTTACGTCCGGAACGCGGCTTCGGCTGCTGCAATGGATCGGCCGCTGCAACGCCTCCGCTTTCTCCAGGTTCCGTACGCCGGAAGGCATCGACGTTTCGCTAACCAAGCCCGGACCGGGGGAAACGACCGTTTTGCGGTGCGAAGACGGGGAGCTGGAGCTGCCGGATTACCGGCTTGCGTTTGCCATGGAAGGAAGCGCGCTATGGGAAGCCGCCGCGGGACGGCAGGAATAGGCGTCGACATACTCTTACGGAGGTTGCGGCCATGAACAAGATCGTTATCGGTCAACATCGAGGCTCCAGAAGGCGACGGTCGACAGTTGTCGACAAAGAGCAGCTGGCGCAGCGCAGAACGGCGTGCGCCCACGCGCTGCTGAACCGGTCCTGGATCGCGAAGGAGCGGGAGCCGGAATTGTATTACTGGATCAAGGACCAGTTTGCGGAGCTGCGGGACTGGTTTATGGAGCATACCGGGTTTTCGCTTGTCGTGACGCGCTCGATCGCCAAGCTGGACAAGGCGCCGGTTGCGGCATGGCCGTGGATGGGGTTTCCGGAGTTCCGCGAGCCGCTCGACTACGCTTTTTTCACCTACGGACTGTGGTATTTGGAGGGAAAGACCGAACTGGACCAGTTTTTGCTCACCCAGATGGTGGAAGATATTCGCGAGCATATGGTCGAGCAGGGCATGGAGGTCGACTGGAAAAATTATTACCACCGCCTCTCGATGGCCCGGGCTTTGAAAAAGCTGAAGGCGCTCGGCATTTTGCGCGGTGTGGACGGAGACGAGGCGGATTGGGCGCAGGATATGGGCAAAAACGTGCTGTACGAATGCTCCGCGCATTCGCGCTACGTGCTGCGCCGGTTCCCACGGGAGCTGACGGCTTACCGGACGGCGGAGGAGCTGTCGGAGACGATTTTGTACCCGGATAGCCCGGACGGGGCGAAGGCGCGCCGCAAGCACCGGATCTACAAACGGTTTCTGCTCGAGCCGGTCGTGCTGGACGGGCAGTGGACCGAGGAAGAGCTGTACTATGTGGCGACCCAGCGGCGATCGCTGATCGAACAGATGAACATGATGTTCGGCTGGGAAGGACGAAG
Source organism: Paenibacillus sp. GYB003 (assembly GCF_036577625.1). Taxonomy (NCBI): domain Bacteria; kingdom Bacillati; phylum Bacillota; class Bacilli; order Caryophanales; family Paenibacillaceae; genus Paenibacillus; species Paenibacillus sp. GYB003. The sequence continues at coordinate 90,995 of NZ_JARBDC010000075.1, forward strand.
GTACAGGGAAGGCTTGCTGTTTTTTCACCCCGAGCCGACGTCCGAGTCCGAGCTGTTCCCGACGCTGTCCGCCGTATCCGATCTCGTGCTGCTGATAGCCGGCGAAATACGTCGGCGTCTGAACGATCCGGACTCCGGACTGTATACGAACGACGACGGGACGGTCAGGATTTCGCAAAACGAGCTGGAGCATATGCTGTACCGGTTGAAGGAGCGGCACAAGGAGTTTTGGAGCAAGGAGCACCGGGAGGCGCCGTCCGGGGATTTGGCGAAATGGGCGTTCGACCATATGCTGGAATGGGGACTTGGCCGATGGGAGGATGCGCACCATTTTCTCGTTTACCCGGTCGTCGGCAGGTGGAATGCGGAATACCGGTCGCAGGAGTTCGATACGTAAGGGGGAGACGTTGATCATGGAGCAACAGATGCTGTCGGCGGCGGAAAGCCCGGCGACGGACGTCGTAAACCGCTGGCAGATGCACCGGGCGGGCATATTGAACTTCTGGTATTACGACGACGAAGAATTTCAGCTGGAGGCGGGCCGGTTAATTTTGAGGGGGGCGAACGGCTCCGGCAAATCGGTGACGATGCAAAGCTTTTTGCCGCTCGTGCTGGACGGGGACAAGCGCCCTCACCGTCTCGATCCGTTCGGCTCGCGCGACCGGCGGATCGAGTATTATTTGCTCGGGGAGGCGGACAGCGGCCATACGGACCGGACCGGCTACTTGTGGATGGAATTTTATCATCCGATAAAACGGCTGTACAAGACGATCGGCATCGGCCTGCGCGCGCGCAAAGGGGCCGCTCAGGTCGGATTTTGGGGGTTTTTGCTGCAGGACGGCCGGCGCATGAATCGGGACTTTTGGCTGTACGACCGAAATTTGTGGCTGGAGCAGGAGCAGAAAATTCCGCTTCATCGCCGGGCGCTGGAGGAGAAGATCGGCTCGGGCGGTCAAGTCGTGCAGGAGCAGGCGGCCTATAAAGATATGGTCAACAAGGCGCTGTTCGGCTTTCACGAGCAGGACGCGTTTCACGATTTGCTGCAGCTGATGGTGCAGCTGCGCAGTCCGAAGCTGTCCAAAGACTTCAAGCCTTCCGCCATCTATGAAATATTGACCCAGGCTCTTCCTCCGCTGCTGGAGGAGGAGTTGAGTCCTTTATCCGAAGTGATGGAGGATATGGATCAAATCTCCGATCGGCTGGAAGAGTTGGAGCTGCACCGGCGCGATATGGAGAGCCTGCAGCATAGCTACGATAAATACAATCGTTTCCTGCTTCATCTGCATTCGGAACAACTGCTCGACCGTCACGGCGAGTTCAACAAGTTCGCGCGGCAGGTCGATGAAGCGGAAAAAGCGAGAGCCGCCGCGGAACAAGAACGGCTCGCCGCAGAGCAGGCGGAGCGGGACCAAACGCGGCAACTGCACGAAACGGACGCCGAGCTGGAGCTGCTCGGCCGCAGCGAGGCGATCGAGAAGCAGCGGGAGCTTGAAGCCGCGGAAAGCCGCTTGGCCGAGACGATCAAGCATTTGGAGCTGACCGCCGAACGCGTGGCGGGCCATGCCAAACGAAAGGAGCGGCTGGAAGCGGACATGCGGCGCGCTTCCGACAACATGGACACGTTGTCGCAGGAGCAGCGCGAGCTTCTGGACGAGCTGGAAAGCGCCGCGCGCGACATGGAGTTCGCCGAGCACGACGTGCATCACCGCGGTTGGGAGCGGGGCGCCCCCGAGGACGAACGTTGGCGCGATCCGTGGAAGCGCGACCTCGAGTCGCACCGGCGATCGCTCGAGGCGGCGCTTGCGACGGCCCGGTCCGAGCGCGAAGCGCAGCAGCTGGCGCAGGAGCTGGAGCTGCAGCTCGGCGAGGTGCGGAAGGAGCGCGACCAGGCGGAACGCGAGCGCACGGAACGCGAACGCGAGGCGGAACGGGAGCGCGAGGCGCTGCGCGAGCGTCTCGTGCAGTGGCGGCAAAGCTTGCGATCGCTGCCGTTCGATGGAGACGCTCTGCGCGAATCGCTGCAGGCTTTGTCGGAGCTCGGGGTTGACCGGCGCGATTACGGACTCGTACGGCGTCCGGCGGAAGCTGTCGGCGAACAAAGGCGCGAGCAGTTGATGCAGCGCCGGGCGCAGTTGCGCCAAGAGGCGAAACGGATGGAGGACGCGGTCGGGCAGCTTCGACGGGAACGCGAGGAATGGCTTGGCAGCCGCGAGCCGGAACCGAACCGGAGCGACGGACGCAAAAAAGCGCGAGGCGGAAGGCAGCCCCGGACGGGGGCGCCGCTCTATGCCGTCTGCGAGTTTCGCGATCATCTGGACGAAGAGGGGAAAGCGAGGCTCGAGGAGGCGTTGGAGCAGGCCGGCTTGCTCGATGCGTGGATCGCTCCGGGAGGCCGGCTGGGCGTGCCGGCCGACGACGAGGAAGAAGTATGGGTCGAGCCCGATCCCCAGTTGCTCGCCTATACGCTGGCCGACGCGTTGACGCCGGTCGTTCCCGCGGACAGCGGGTTAAGCGGCGACGACATCGACGCCGTTTTGCGCAGCTTTTTGTGGGAAGAAGGGGGAGGGGCGTCTGCGGACAATCCGGGCGGCGCCGCCCCGTGGTTCCGGACGGACGGCTCCTTCCGCCTCGGTCCGCTTCTCGGGAAAGCTTCCCGGAAGCCGCGCGCGGAATATATCGGCCGCGAAACGCGGCGGCGCACCCGGGAGATGGCGGTCGCCCGTCTGGAAGCGGAAATCGCGCTGTATTCGGATCAAATCGAACAGGTTCGGGCGCAACTGGACGACATTCGGCAAGAGGAAGCCGCGCTGCAGACCGAACTGAAGTTGTTTCCGCCCGACGCCGAGCTGCAGCAGTCGTTCGAACGGCTGGCTCAGGCGTCTTACCGTTTGGAAGCCGTTTTGCGCCAGGAAGAGAAAATGCAGGAACGGTTCAAGGAGAAGACGGCCGCCTGGAGAGCGCTGCAGCAGAAGCTGGCGGAGCTTACCGCCGGCTGGTCGAGACTGAAGCGGGAACCGGAGCTGCGGGAAGCGATTCGGCTCTGCGGCGAATACGATCGCAGCGTCTCTCAGCTTCATTCCGCCTGGGGACGTTACCGGGAAACGGCTCAAGCCCGGGAGCGAACGGAGATCGAGCTGGAGGAAGCGGCCTCCGGCCTGGACAGCGAGCGGTCGCTGGAGGAGGAGCTGCAGGCTCGGCGGCATACGTTAAAGGCGCAGGTCGAGCGGCTCAGGCAAATGATCCTCGATATGGGCATCGCCGACTTGCACCGGCAAATTTCGCATTTGAGGGCGAAGAAAGATACGCTGCTGCAGGAGCTTCGCGCGTCGCGGCAGGCGCAAATGCGGGCCGGCGAGCAGTTGTCCATGTTAACGGAAAGATTGCGTCTTTACCGCGAGGAATGGGAACGGCTCAAAAGCGGGTTGGACGAGTCGCTCGAGCAGTGGCATGCGGAGATGAAGCTGTACCTCGTCAAGGAATGGAAGGATGCGTATCGTCCCGATCTGGACGAGATCGCGTCGGTGCGCTTGTGCAGGGAGATTGTGAAGGAATACGGCGCTTTGCCGGCCGGCCGGACCCGGGATGCGGTGGCCAGCGGCCTGCTCGAGTCGTTCAACGGAGTGCGGCATTCTTTGGCGGATTATGTGATGGAAACCTGTGTGAACGAGGGCAACGGGCGTATTACGATCGTATCGATGCGCGACCGCATGAATCCGGAGCCGCCCTGGAAGCTGCTCGAAGAGCTGACCGAGCTGGAGCGGGAGCAGCGGAATTTGCTCAGCCAGAAAGACCGGGAGCTGTACGAGGAGATCATTCTCCGCAGCGTGGGCAAGGCGATTCGCGGGCGGATTCACCGGGCGTACGAATGGGTCAAGCAAATGAACCGCCTGATGGGGGAACGCAATACGTCGAGCGGATTGCGGTTGTCGCTCGACTGGATGCCGAAGCCGAAGCAGACGGAGCAGCAGCTGGACACCGAGAAGCTGGTCGATTTGCTGCTGCGGGACGCGCATCGGCTGGACGATGAGGAGATCGAACAAATTATCGCCCATTTCCGTTCCCGCATCGTCTGGGCGAAGCAGGAAGCGCAGCAGGAGCGCGAATCGCTGCGCAAGCACATTTACGACCTGCTCGATTACCGCTCCTGGTTTCAGTTCGTGCTGTCGTACCGGAAGGGCGAGCAGACCGGATACCGGGAGCTGACGGACTCGCGATTCAACGTGCTCAGCGGAGGCGAGAAGGCGATGGCGATGTACATCCCTCTGTTCGCGGCGACGTATTCGCGGTATAACGACGCCGATCCGGAAGCGCCCAAGCTGATCTCGCTGGACGAAGCGTTCGCCGGCGTGGACGAGGAAAATATGCGCGACATGTTCCAGCTGCTCACGGACATGGGCTTCGATTATATGATGACGTCGCAAGTGCTGTGGGGCTGTTACGACACGGTGCCCCGCCTCGCCATTTACGAAATTTACAGGCCGAAGGACGTCGATTTCGTGACGCTGTTCCATTACCGCTGGAACGGACGCCGAAGAGAGCTCGTAGAGAAGCAGCCGGCCGCGGAGCCGGATGGAGCGGGCGTGTAGCGTATGGCATTCGAGCGTCGCATGACAGCCAAACAATATTTCGAGCAGCCGGGGTTTCGGCGATTGCTGGACGAGGTGTTTGCCAAGTACGAGAGGCTGGAACGCGTCGGCGGCAACGCCGCGATCGACGGGGCGCGGCCGGACGAGTGCGAGACGTTAAGCGGGTTTTTCGGACAAAGGGTCAGGCCGGGCGATGACGTCCGGGTGCCGCTGCGCGTGTTCGAGGCCGAATTGGCTCGCGGCTTCCGGCTCACGATTCCGGAGCTTTACGAACGACTGTACGATCGTCCGCTGCTGACGAAGTCGGAGAAGCTGGAGCTTCGGGAAAAGCAATGGGACGCCGTATTCGAGGACGCGCTCCGGGCCGCGGATGCTTGGTTGGCGGACGGCATGCGAAACGATGCGTTTCCTCGTTCCGCCGCCGATTGGCTTGCGCGCCTTCGGCGGGGCGAAGCGCCCGGTTACCGGATCATCCGCGCCGTCTATCGGCAAAATCCGCAGCGGGCGCGCGGCGAGCTGCTGCATTGCGTCAAAAGTCTGCGATATTTGTCGACGGCGCCGGCGCCGATTCGGCTCCCGGTGCTCGCCGCGATCGTTACCGGGGATGCGCACGCATTGGACTGGAAGCGGTCTTTGGGCCGGTTGTTCTGGTGCGCTTTATCCGACCTGTGGGGGGCGGAATCGGCGGACGAGGAGTGGGACGGTCCCGAATCGGCGAACGGGAAGTGGAACGGACCGGAATCGTCCGGCTGGCCGGCCGGTCCTTCCGCGCTAACCGAATTCGCGAACGACGACCCATGGGCCGTCAGACAGCTATACCGGAAGGCGGGCATCCGGGACGACGACGTCAGCTCCGGCGTTCTCGTATGCGCCCCTCCGTTTTCCCGGCCGGGCGAACCGGCGGTTGTGACGCTAAGGCAAGTGGAAGCGGCGGCGGAATGGCCGGTTTTTTCGGCCCTGTACGTCGTCGAGAATCCTTCCGTCTTTTCCGCCTTGCTGGATGCGATGCAGGCTTTGGGGCCGTTCCGGGGCGGGGCGGCCGGCGCGGACCCCGTTGCTTGTCCCGCGTTAATCTGCACCAGCGGCCGGCCCAGCACGGCGGCCTCGCTTTTTATACGCAAGTCGTTGGAAGCGGCCAAGGAAGGGACGAAGCTTTATTATGCGGGCGATTTCGACGTGGGCGGCTTGCAAATGGCGGCCAGTATGGAGGCGCGGTTTCCGGACGCATTCGAGGCTTGGCATATGGATACCGGGGTTTATCGGACTTATGTATCCGGCGACGGTCCTGCATTTTCGGAGGAAGAACGGAGGCTGCTGGAGCAAATCGAACTTCCGTGGGATGCCGGCTTGGGGGCGGCGATGGCGGAACGCGGGGTCAAATGCTTCCAGGAGACCGCGCTTGCCAAGTTAAGCCGGGACTGGCTGGAGGCGGTCGGCCGATGCCAGGATGATCGAAGAAACGCTTAGATAATAACCGAAGCGTTTTACCAAACGATAACGTATTGGATGTGCGGCATATATGTTATAACGGTTGCATTAACAGGATTTGGAGTGACATCCATGATCGCCAAAAAAATCGATCAACAAACAGCGACTGCAATTAAATCCATTCTGCAAAATTGAATATTCATCATACACGCGTATTGATTGATCTCGAGAAACAGACTGTGGAGGCTCAAGAGGATGATTGTTCGATTGACGATCTTCTGGAAGCGGCCGGCACGCTTTCCCCTGAGCGAGGCAAGGAACTTCTCGCTGAAGTGAACAGATCCCGTGAGGAATGGGGATCATGAGCAGAGGTTATTTGTGGCAGGATCTGTCCGCAGGGATCAGAGCGGCAAGGGACGAAAGCTGAAGACCCCGGATGCGCTCATTATAGCAACAGCTCTAGTACATGAGTTAATCTTAGTGTCAAGAGATTCCGATATGAGCTTCGTTCAAAGCGAACTTGATATACCGTTACTTTATTTATAACCCTGCAACCATAAACCGCCCCTATCGAATTTTCGAAAGAGGCGGTTTTTCCTAATTCATGTTTCCTATAACCCCGGCAACCTATGGTAAAATGGACGAGTATGCGAGCAAGCACTTTTTTCTATCCAGGCAACGGGGGATCGTATGAGCGACAGCTACCATAAATTCATAGCTTTACTAGAGTCGATGTTCCGGTTCGACAGCCAGGAGCTGGACTTCGGCATATACCGCATCATGAACGCGAAGCGCGAAGAGATCCGCGACTTTCTGCACAACCGGCTGCTGCCGCAGGTGAAAGCGTCGCTGGCGGCATACCGCAGCGCGGACCTGGACGACGTCCGCAAGGAGCTGGAACGGCTGAAGCGGACGCTCGAGGACGCCGGGATGGACCCGGAGCAGTCGCCGAAGTACAAGGAGCTGCGGGCGAAGCTGGAGGCGAGCTTCGACGCCGCGACGATCGAGCACGAGGTGTACGCGGACTTGACCGGCTTCTTTCGCCGGTATTACGATCGCGGCGACTTTTTGTCCAAACGGCGGTACAAGAAGGACGTATACGCCATCCCGTACGAGGGCGAGGAAGTGAAGCTCCATTACGCCAACGCCGACCAATATTACATCAAGACGTCGGAATATTTCCGGGACTACGCGTTCGCGCTGCCGTCCGGACGCAAGGTGCATTTTACGCTCGTCGACGCCAGCACGGAGCAGAACAACGTGAAGGAGCAGGAGGACAAGGAGCGGAAGTTCGTCCTGTACGCGGACGAGCCGCTCGTCGAACGGGACGGGGAGCTGTACGTGCAGTTCGAATATAAAATCGAGGCGGCGAAGCAGAGCAAGCTGAACGAGCAAGCCGTCGCGGCGGTGCTCGGCGCCGAAGGGCGCGCCGACTGGCTGCGGGAGCTGGCGACGCCGATGCCGACGGACAAAAACAAGCAGCGGACGTTGCTGGAGAAGCAGCTGACCGACTATACGGCGAAAAATACGTTCGACTATTTCATCCATAAAGATTTGGGCGGCTTTTTGCGCCGGGAGCTCGACTTTTACATCAAAAACGAGCTGATGCACCTCGACGATCTCGATACGGACAACGAGGCGCGCATCGGGCAATATTTGTCGAAAATCAAGGCGGTCAAGCAGATCGCCCACAAAATTATCCGGTTTCTCGAGCAGATCGAAAACTTCCAAAAGAAGCTGTGGCTGAAAAAGAAGTTCGTCGTCGACACGAACTACTGCGTCACGCTGGACCTTGTTCCGCGGTCGCTGTACGCGGAAATCGCCGCGAACGACGCGCAGCGGGAAGAATGGAAGCGGCTGTACGCGATCGAGGCGCTGGACGGCTACGCGGAGCCGCTGACGGAGCCGTTTCTGGAGGCGAACCCGAGCCTCGTGCTCGATACGGTTCATTTTTCCCGCGCGTTCGTCGACAAGCTGCTGGCCGGGCTGGACGATATCGACGGGCTGCAAAACGGCCTGCTCATCCACAGCGAAAATTTCCAGGCGCTGAACACGATCCGCAGCCGGTACGAGGGCCGCATCGACTGCATCTATATCGATCCGCCGTACAATACGAACGCGACGGAAATATTGTACAAAAACGGGTTCAAGCATTCGTCGTGGCTCAGCCTGATCGACGACCGCGTCAGCCTGGCCAAGCCGTTTCTGCGCGAGAAGGGCATTTTGTGCGTGACGATCGACGATTACGAGCTGCCGCGGCTGTGGCCGCTGCTGGGCGAGCGGTACGGCTACGACAATCATCTCGGCACGGCGGTCATCCGCATCAATCCGGGCGGGCGCAAGTCGAAGCGGAAGCTGGCGGCGCAGCACGAGTACGCGCTGTTTTTCGCCACGGACGAGCATACCGAGGTCGCCAAGCTGCCCGTCGCGCCGGAGGACAAGACGCACAGCTACAAGCAGGCGGAGGACGGCTCGTGGTACGAGGAGCGCAACCTGCGCAAGGAAGGCCAGGACAGCTTGGCCGAGGAAGGGGCGGCCCGGTACTACCCGATCTATTACGATCCCGCGACGGGGCAGATCAGCGCGACGACCGAGCTGCCGGAGGTCATCTGGCCGATCGACACGACCGGGCAGGCGCGCATTTGGCGGCGGGGCAAGGAAGATATCGACGCGATGTTCCGCAAGGGCGATATTTTCACGAAGGAAACGAAGTACGGGCGGCAGGTGTATTTCCGCTTCCGCGGCGGCGTGGAAGGGGAGACGCCGAAGACGCTGTGGGTCGATCCGCTGTTTTCGGCGAGCGAGCACGGCACCCAGGTGCTGGACGATCTCGTCGGCAAGGCGCGGTTCGACTTCCCGAAGTCGCCGCATGCGGTCGCGGAATGCATCCGCGTCATGTCGGACTCGCCCGACTGCGTCGTGCTCGACTTTTTCGGCGGCTCGGGCACGACCGGCCACGCCGTCGTCGACATGAACCGCAGCGAACCGGGCGGCGGGGGCAAGCGCAAATATATTTTGGTCGAGATGGGAAATCATTTCTACACCGCCCTGAAGCCGCGCGTATGCAAGGCGGTTTACGCCAGCGAATGGAAGGACGGCAAGCCGGTGAAGCGCGACGGCGTCAGCCAGCTGATCAAGGTGCTGCGCCTCGAATCGTACGAGGATTCGCTGAACAACATCGAGCCGGTCCGGACGGGGCAGCAGGAGCTGGCGCTGGCCGAGATGAGCGGGGAAGCCCGCGAGGCGTACACGCTGTCGTACATGCTCGAGACGGAAGCCGCCGGCAGTCCGTCGCTGCTGAACGTGCGGGCGTTCGACAATCCGTTCGACTACAAGCTGCGCATCGCGACCGGCGGGGAAACGAAGACGTGCGCGGTCGATCTCGTCGAAACGTTCAATTACTTGCTCGGCCTGACGGTCCGGAAGGTGGAGGCGTCGGGCGGCTTCAAAACGGTGCGGGGCGAGCTGCCGACGGGCGAAACGGCGCTCGTCGTTTGGCGAAACGTGCGCGAGACGACCGACGAGGAGCTGGAGCGGCTCGTGCACGGCTATACGCAAACCGCGGCGTTTGACGCGATCTATGTCAACGGCGACAATCATTTGGAAAACGCGAAAACGGAAGGCGATACGTGGAAGGTGCAGCTGATCGAGGAGCAGTTCCATCGGCTCATGTTCGACGCTGCCGTTCTTTGATTCGGTAAGGAGAGATCGGAGTGCCCAGAGCAGCCGCGAAACCAAAAGACACCAAGGCGCCGCAAGCGCCGTTCTCCCAAAAGCTGGCGCTGCTCGATTGGGCGGTGCAGCTGTTCGGCGCCGGCTCGCTTCACGAGCTGGCCAAAGGGATGAAGGGCGCCGAGCTGGAAGGGTGGGACGACGAGAACGTGTCCGGCTTTTACCGCCATCTCGCGTCCGTCCTGCCTGCGAAAGCCCGCGTGACGCACGACATGCTGCGGCGGTATGACGAGAACATTACGGCCCATACGCTGCAGCTGCGGGAGAAACGGCCGGAATTCGTCTCGTGGAAATATTTTCAATATTTGAGCTTGCTGTTTACGGAGCTGTATTTGGACCGGTACTTCGGCGGCGAGGACAAGCTGCTGGCCGAGCTGAACGCCCATCTGGACCGTTTCAACGAGCGCCAAGGCACGGCGATTCGGCCGTATGCGGCGGACGATCTGCGCAAGCTCGCCTTCTGGAACGCGACCGGCTCCGGCAAAACGCTGCTCATGCACGTGCAGATGAAGCAGTATTTGCATTATTTGCGCATGCACCGGCGCGAGGACGAGCTGGACCGGATCGTGCTGCTGACGCCGAAGGAAGATTTGTCGAAGCAGCATTTGCGCGAGTTCGCGCTGTCCGGCATTCACGCCGAGCTGTTCGAGAAGGACGTCGCCGGCCTGTTCGACCGTCACGCCGTCACGATCATCAACATTCAGCGCATCCGCGAGGAGTCCGGCGACAAGACGGTCGCCGTCGAAGCGTTCGAGGGCAACAACCTCGTGCTCGTGGACGAAGGCCACCGGGGCTCGAGCGGCGACGAATGGAAACGGATGCGCGACCGTCTGTGCGAGCGGGGGTTCGCCTTCGAATATTCCGCGACGTTCGGGCAGGCCGTCTCCGGCAAAAAGGAGCTGGAGCAGGAATATGCGAAATGCATCCTGTTCGACTATTCGTACAAATATTTTTACAATGACGGATACGGGAAAGATTACCGCATCCTCAATCTCGGGGACGACTCCGATCCGTCGGTGCGCACGCTGTACATGACCGCGTGCCTGCTTACGTTTTACGAGCAGCTGAAGCTGTTTCGCGGCGAGGAGCGGGCGATGCGGGAGTTTCGGATCGAGAAGCCGCTCTGGATTTTCGTCGGCAAAACGGTGAGCGCTTCGGCCAAGAAGGAGAAGGAACAGGAAGTTTCCGACGTGCTCGACATTTTGCTGTTCTTGGCCGGCTTCGTCAGAGAGCGGAACGCCTGCGTCGCGATGATCCGGCGGCTGCTCGGCGGCAGCCCGGGGCTGACGGACGGCGAGGGGCGGGAAATTTTCCGCAGCTCGTTCACGTATTTGGCGACGCTGCCGCTCGGCCCGGAGGAGATGTACCGGGACATTCTCCGCACCGTCTTCAACTCGGCGTCCGCGGAGGCGATGCTGCACGTATGCGACCTGCAGGGCGCGGAAGGGGAAATCGCGCTGAAGCTCGGCGATAACGAGCCGTTCGGCGTCATCAACGTCGGCGATACGGGCAAGCTGTGCGGCTTGTGCGAGGCGTATCCGGAGCGGATGGTCGTTTCCTCGCAGCCGTTTTCCGGCTCGCTGTTTCACCGGCTCGACGACCGCGGCTCGAACATCCATCTGCTGATCGGCTCGAAAAAGTTCACCGAAGGGTGGAGCAGCTGGCGCGTCAGCACGATGGGGCTGATGAACGTCGGGCGGACCGAGGGCGCGGAAATGATCCAGCTGTTCGGCCGGGGCGTCCGGCTGAAAGGCTACGGGCACAGCCTGAAGCGGAGCAGCCATGTCGAAGGCGTGCAGCCGCCGCCTTTCATCGACGTGTTGGAGACGCTGACGATTTTCGGCATACGGGCCGATTATATGAAGCAGTTCCGCGACTATTTGGAGGCGGAGGATATCGCCGGCCGGGAAAGCGCCAAAGCAACGGTCACGCTGCCGGTCGCGAAGACGTACGCGCAGCGCGGCGTGGAGCTGGTCACGCTCGACCTGAAGCCGGGGATCGACTACAAGACGCAAGGGCCGAAGCCCGTACTCGACGTGCCGGACGACGGGATGGAACTCGGCGAAATCGCGGTCGACTGGTATCCGAAAATCGACATGACGGCGAGCCGGAATCGGGACCTGCCGGCAGGGGCCGCTCGGGACAGCGGCAAGCTCGGACCCGCGCACATCGCCTTCCTGAACATGGAGCGCCTGTACTTCGAGCTGCAGCGATACAAAAACGAGCGGCGCTGGTTCAACTTGAAGCTCGATTTGGACAAATTGAGCGCGATTTTGGCCCGGACCGACTGGTATACGCTGTACATTCCGAAGGAAGAGCTGGCGTTCGATTCGTACGCGCGCGTCGCGCAGTGGGAGCAAATCGCCCTCGCGCTGCTGAAGCAGTATTGCGAGCGGTACTATAACTACCGCCGCAAAGAGTGGGAAGCGCCTCATACGATCTACCGCCCCTTGTCGGAAAGCGACGGCAACTTTACGGACGAATACCGCATCGCGGTCGACGCGGGCGACACGACGCTGCTTGCCGGGCTCAAGAAGCTGCGGCAAAGTTTGGAGAGCGGCGACAACGCGGGCTTCCGCTTCGCCGGCCTCGACGTCTTCGACTTCGAGCCGCATTTGTACCGGCCGCTCGTTTACGCCGGCGACGGCGGCGGCGTCCGGGTGACGCCCGTCGCGCTGAACGAAGGCGAATACCGGTTCGTCCGCGACTTGAGCGACTTTTGCGAAAGCGATCCGGCCTTTTTCGCGGAAAACCGGCTGTTTTTGCTGCGCAACCGGTCGCGGAAAGGGATCGGCTTTTTCGAGGCGGGCGGCTTTTACCCCGATTTCATCCTGTGGCTGGTGACGGGGGAGCGGCAAATCGTGGCGTTCGTCGATCCGAAAGGGATCAAGCACCATTCGATTACGGATAAGAAGCTGGAGTTTTACCGGACGATCAAGGAGAAGGAAGCGCAGATGGGCAATCCGCGCGTGTCGCTCCATTCGTTTATCGTGTCGAATACGCCGCACGCGCAGCTGACGAACAGCGGGACGACGCTTACGATCGAGCAGTTCAACGAGCGCAACGTGCTGTTCCAGCGCGATCAGGCGGCGACGTATATCGGCATGATGCTGCGGAAAATGTTGAACGGCTGAGGAGGGGGGCTTTTTGCATGATAGAGAAAATGGATGTGCCATGCAAAGTCGTAGAGGGAAAAACGACGCATCTGATTATCGACTACAAGCTGGACAGCGGCGATCCGATCTATGCGGACGCCTTGCGCAGAGCGCCCGCGCTCGCCGGGCAGCTCAACCCGAAAGGACCGGACGGGAACGAGCGGCCGATGCAGGTCCGGGAGACGATGGCGTTTACGGGAGCGATCGCGGAGTCGGTTGTGCTGGACTATTTGAACCGATACTTTCGGGAGATCGATCCGACCGGGGACGCGTTCGCCGAACCGGTGCAAGGGATCAGCCGCCAGAGGGGCTCGTTCAACCAGGTCGACATCGCCGTCCGCCGCCGGTCTACCGGTAAGAGCGCCACGATCGAGGTCCGGTCGTCCAACATTTTCAAAACGAACACGGTCGAAGTGTACAATCGGGACCAGTCGCTCGTAGGCTGGTATGCGACCAGCTACAAGGCGGGGGAAATCCGCAAAGATTACTACATCACGCTCTATTTCCGGCACAGTCAGGACAGTCTGCAGGCTATCATGCAGCAGCGGCTTCCGCTTACCGTCCAAATCGCCGCCGGCGCTTCCCGGGCGTTCATCGAACAGTACGGCGCCGACGACAACCTGAAGCAGGGCGGCGCGCAGTTTCGCGGCGTCAAGCCGATCATTCGCTGCAAGGACGTGGAGGAGCTGGCGCAGGATATGTATCGCGCGTTGTCGTGATGCGGCCGTTTATTCCGCTCCGGGCCGCCCGGCGCCCATCGTCCGGCGGCTTAGGGAGCGGATGAGCGCACGGCATGCTGAACTTCATGCCGTGCGAACGATACGCGTATGCTATCCTTTAGCTTAATGCCAATCCAGTCTTATCATGAACAGCAGACGTTTGAGCTGCCGCGTCTTCGAGCCGTTGCGAGGTCTGTGGCTTGCCGATGACGTTTCTGTTGTCCCAAAAACGTTCTGCTTTATTCATTCGGTTACACCTTCTTATCTATTGTTTACACACTGGTTATCCATTAGGAAGGGCGGGTACCTTCGATTTGTCGCCGCTCCTCTTCCAAATACGGAGATTGAGCGGCGATACACAATTTATTATTGGCACTCAAGGGAAATGAGTGCTAAAATAAGGACATAGTGCGGCTGCCGAGCGGCGGTCCCGAACAACTTTTACGGCGAAAGGGGAACTCATCTTGGCCAAAAAGCAGTTCAAAGCGGAATCGAAACGATTGCTGGAAATGATGATCAATTCCATCTATACGCAGCGGGAAATTTTTCTGCGCGAGCTCATTTCCAACGCCAGCGACGCCATCGACAAAATTTATTACAAGGCGCTGGCCGACGACAAGCTCGTCTTCGACAAAGACAACTATTACATCAAAATAACGGCCGACAAAGCAAGCCGGACGCTGACGATTTCCGATACGGGGATCGGCATGACGAAGGACGAGCTGGAAACCAACCTCGGCATCATCGCGAAGAGCGGCTCGCTGGCGTTCAAGAAGGAGAACGAGGCGAAGGACGGCCATAACATTATCGGCCAGTTCGGGGTCGGCTTCTACTCCGCGTTCATGGTCGCCGACGAAATTACGGTGATCAGCAAGGCGCTCGGCGAGGACGAGGCGTACGTGTGGCAGTCGAAGGGCGCCGACGGCTATACGATCGAGCCGGGCGAGAAGGCGGCGGTCGGAACCGACATCCTTTTGAAAATCAAGCCGAACACCGAGGACGACAACTACGACGAGTTTTTGGAAGAGTACCGGCTGAAGGCGATCGTCAAAAAGTATTCCGACTTTATCCGCTATCCGATCAAGATGGACGTGACGGGCAAACGGCCGAAGGAAGGCAGCGACGATAACGAGTTCGAGGATTATACGGAAGAGCAGACGCTCAACAGCATGACCCCGATTTGGCGCAAAAACAAAAGAGAGCTGAAGCCGGAAGATTACGAAAACTTTTACCACGAGAAGCGGTACGGCTTCGACAAGCCGCTGAAGCATATTCATGTGAGCGCGGACGGCGCCGTCGTGTACAACGCGATTTTGTTCATCCCGGAAAGCACGCCGTTCGACTATTACACGAAGGAATACGAGAAAGGGCTGGAGCTGTATGCAAACGGCGTGCTGATCATGAACAAGTGCGCGGACCTGCTCCCGGACTATTTCAGCTTCGTGAAAGGGATGGTCGACTCGGAAGACCTGTCCCTCAACATTTCGCGCGAAATGCTGCAGCACGACCGGCAGCTGACGCTCATCGCCAAAAACATCAAAAGCAAAATCAAAAGCGGCCTGCAAAGCTTGCTGAAGGACGAGCGGGACAAGTACGAGACGTTCTACAAAGCGTTCGGCCGTCAGCTCAAGTTCGGCGCATACAGCGATTTCGGCGCGAACAAGGAGCTGCTGCAGGACCTGCTGCTGTTCTACTCGTCGAAGGAGAAAAAGCTGGTGACGCTCGACGAATACGTATCGAGAATGCCGGAGGATCAAAAATACATTTACTACGCGACCGGCGAATCGAACGAACGGATCGAGAAGCTGCCGCAAACCGAGCTGGTCGCCGACAAAGGCTATGAAATTTTGTACTTCACCGACGATATCGACGAGTTCGCGATCAAAATGCTGATGAAGTACAAGGACAAGGAGTTCAGGTCGGTTTCGAGCGGCGATCTCGGCATCGAGGCGGACGCGGAAGACAAGCAGGCGGAAAACGAGGACAACGACAACAAAGAGCTGTTCGAGCAGATGAAGACGATTTTGGCGGACAAAGTCAAGAACGTCAAAGCGTCGAAACGGCTGAAAACCCATCCGGTCTGCCTGTCCTCGGAGGGCGAGCTGTCGATCGAGATGGAGAAGGTGCTGCGGGCGATGCCGGGCAGCCAAGACGTGAAGGCGGACAAAGTGCTCGAAATCAACGTCAACCACGACGTGTTCCGGTCGCTCAAAAACGCGTACGCCCAGGACAAGGAAAAGCTGAGCCTGTATACGAATCTGCTGTACAATCAGGCGCTGCTGATCGAAGGGCTGCCGGTGCAGGATCCGGTCGAATTTACGAACGACATTTGCAAAATTATGGTTTGATGCGCGAACAGACAAGGCTGCGGGACGATGCCCGCAGCCTTCGTTTTTTGGACGCCCGCAGCTTACTTCTTGCTCGTTTTCTTCCGCTCGTCGAGCCGGCGCTGCGGGGACGGGCCGCATTAGGTCGTACGAGAACGGATCAAGAAAGCGGAAGGCCCGAATCGCGGCGGGAACGGGTCGGCTTCGAACCGGATCTGCCCGGCGACCCGGGTGAGCCGGGCGGCCCGGAGGATGACCGGGAGGACGATTTGGCCTGCGGCTTGTTCGTGCCGAGCACGATGTCCAGCACCGGATTGGATACGCCGTAGAGCGAATGCTCATCCAGATGATGATGCAGCAAATGCCGTTTCTTGAGCCATTTGCCCCAGGGGGTCCGGGGCGTAATCGGCCGGTGCGACACATAGTGCGTCCACTGGTAGTAAAGCTGGAAGCCCGATGCGCCGAAGACGACCGCGCAAGCCAAATGCCAATCGAAGCCGGTCGCCGCGTACGCGACGAGCAGGACGATCGCATAGCCGAACGCATCGTACGCGACGGGGCCGAACAAATATTTCGCATCGGTCGGATGAAGGTGATGAGCGACGTGTCCTTCGTAAGCGGACGGCGCCGCTTTCGGAAATTCGTGCAAAATGTACCGGTGAACGACGTATTCCGTGACGACGACGAGCAGTATGCCCGCACCGACGGCGGCGGCCGTCCGTATGCCGCCGAACGTAACGGCGGCCATGAGACCGCTTACCGCGAAAATGAACGTTAGCACCACAATCAGACGCTGACTCATGAATTCTTTGACGTATTTCATAAGTCTGACCCCTCGCTGCTTAAAGTTCGGTTTCATCGCAGTCGACACCATTTTACATATTACTACTTTCCATTATACCATCGCCCGTGCGTGCTTCACAACGAGTATTCCTTCGTATTTATGGCGCCCGAACCGATCCGCACCGTATGCGAAAAAGAATGCGCATCGCCGTACGTTTCGGCATGTCGATCTGCGGCAATTTCGCGTTTCCTCGCTGCGGGCGTGATGGTACAATGGCAATAGACCGGACTTGGAGCTTGCCCGACGGACCGATTCGGGCGAATCCTTGACGGAATCCGTACAATGGAACAAAAATGGAACGGGTCGGCTTTGTCGGACTGACACTCGGCCTTCATCCAAAAGGAGACCGATATGCATATTCGAAAACTGGCTCCGCACGAGCCGCCCCCGATGGAGCTGCTGCTGCTCGCGGACCCGTCCCGGACTTTGGTGGAGGAATACATCGCGCGGGGGGACTGCTTCGTCTGCGAGGCGGATCGCCGCATCGTCGGCGTGTACGTGCTGCTGCCGACGAGGCCGGGGACGATCGAGCTGGTCAACGTGGCGGTCGCGGAACCCGAGCAGGGCAAAGGGATCGGAAAGCGGCTCGTCCTGCATGCGATCGACGAAGCGAGAGCGCGCGGCTTTCATACGATCGAGATCGGCACCGGGAGCACGGGCGTCGTCCAGCTTGCGCTGTACCAAAAATGCGGCTTTCGCATGACCGGCATCGACAAAGACTTTTTCGTGCGGCATTACGAGGAAGACATTTACGAAAACGGCATACGGCTGAGAGATATGGTGCGGCTGTCGCTCGATTTGCAGGACCGTTTGCACGAGAACTAATTGCGGGTATTCGGGGAGGAGAAACGGCGAATGTTCACGTACAGCGCGACGCAATGGATTTTCGGAAACGAGGAGCTGGAGACGAGTCTGCGGCGGCTCGCCCGGTTCGGCTACGACGGGGTCGAGCTCGCCGGCGAGCCGGCGAAGCTGGACGCGGCGGCGATCCGGGAGCGGCTCGGCGAGCATCGGCTCGTCTGCACGTCGATCTGCGGCATCTATACGGCGGAGCGCGACTTGTCGCATCCCGACCCGACGGTGCGCGGGAATGCGGTCCGGTATGTGAAGGATTGCGTCGATATGGCGGAGACGCTCGGCGCGTCCGTCGTCATCGTCGTGCCGACGCCGGTCGGCAAGGGCGGACCGGTTACGACGAGACGGGAGGAGTGGGACAACGCCGTCGCCAGCCTGCGGGAAGCCGGCGTTTATGCGGAGTCGAAGCGGGTTCGGCTGGCGATCGAGGCGCTCAACCGGTTCGAGACGTATTTGGTCAATACGCTCGACGTCGCGAACCGGCTGGCGGAGGAAGTCGGCGTCGCGAGCGTCGGCGTCATGGCGGATCTGTTCCATATGAACATCGAGGAGCGCAGCAGCTCCCGGGCGCTTCGGGACGTCGCTCCGCGGCTGATGCACGTCCATATCGCGGACAACACGCGGGAAGCGGCCGGCCTCGGTCAAACCGACTTCGCGGAGGTCGTCCGGACGCTGGTCGAGATCGGCTACCGCGGAAACGTGACGATGGAATTTTTGCCGCGGGTCGCCAATCCTTACGAGGCGGCGGAACGGAGCGGCTCGGAGCGGCTGTACGACGAATATGCCAAGCAGTCGATCGATCATATTCGGGAGCTGGCCCGCCGGGCGGCGGTTTGAGCGGAGGCGCCCGGACGCCGGCCGAACGGCGACAAGACGGACGGCTTCCCGATCGCGAACAACCCGCGGCAGGGGCATTCGCGCGGCCGATGGGCGTCGTCGCTCGACTTCGCGCGCAAAGCGGCCGTTTTCCGTCGATCGACTACTGTCAGGGAGGTGTCTCGGAGGGGATGACGAGCGGTTACCGCCCGATCCAAACGCCCAAAATGCAGCAGGAGCAGCAGCGTCCCGGTTACCGCTACCGGGAATATGCTCCGTGCGAAAGCCTGGCGTCGCATGTCGCTTGTTACTGGACGGTTGACTTCCATGCGGACGTCGGGAATCAATTGCATCGGATCATCCCGGACGGCTGCGTCGATATTATCTTGGACCGCCGGTCGCCCTCCGGCCGGAAGGCGGCCTTCGTCGCAGGGCTGATGACCCGATTCGAAGTTTTGAATTTTTCCGAAGCCCGGTCGTTGTTCGGCATTCGCTTTTATTCGGAATCCGCGCAGTCCGTCTTACGATTTCCCGTTTCCGATTTTTTCGGACAACATGTTTTTCTGGAGGATGTATGGGGAGCGAGCGGGCGGTTCATGGCCGAAGAAATGTTGTCCGTCGACACCGTCTCCGGCATTATTGAAATCGTTGAACGTAACCTGAACCATATGCTGCGTTCGGACGGCGCTCCTACCAATTCCTTGATATACGCAAGCTTGCAATATATGTACGCCTTCAAGGGGAGCCTGTCGGCGTCGGAGCTGGCGGACAAGCTCGGTTTCAGCAAACGCCACCTTAGAAGAACCTTCGATCGGGAGCTGGGGGTAAGCCCGAAGGAAATGCTCGGAATCGTTCGATTTCAAAGCGTGCTGCAGGAGCTTTACGGCG
Organism: Paenibacillus sp. GYB003; assembly: GCF_036577625.1. Classification (NCBI taxonomy): domain Bacteria; kingdom Bacillati; phylum Bacillota; class Bacilli; order Caryophanales; family Paenibacillaceae; genus Paenibacillus; species Paenibacillus sp. GYB003. Next base: position 110,345 of record NZ_JARBDC010000075.1, read on the forward strand.
GCGCCCGTTCAAGCTTTACGGATATTGCGGCGAAATACGGCTACTACGATCAATCGCATTTTATTAAAAACTTCAAGCGTTATTACGGGATACTGCCCGGGCAGCTGTCGAAAACGGACTGAACAAGTCCGTTTTTTACTATTTCGGCGGCAAAATGACGTGTTATCGTATACATGCATCCATACTTTTTATTTTCGCGGGAGCGCGAATCAAACTGGACGATAGGGGATGGGATTGATGGCGATTCGATTGGATATGGTCGGCATTGTCGTGAAGGACATGGGAAAGGCTTTGGCGTTTTATCGCTTGCTCGGACTGGACATCCCGGAGAGCGCGAACGACGACATCCATGTTGAAGTTGCGCAAAACGGTTTCCGGCTTGCTTTTGACACCCGGGAAACGGTAACGGACATTCATGGCGGTTGGGAAGAGCCCGCGGGACATCGTATCGAGCTGGCCTTTCGCTGCGAAAGCCGCGAAGCGGTAGACGCGTTGTTCGACAAAGTGACGAAGCATGGGTACGGCGGGTACCGCGAGCCATGGGATGCGGTCTGGGGGCAGCGCTACGCGGTCGTTCGGGACCCCGACGGCAATTTAATCAGTCTCTTCGCTTAGCGGCGGCTTGAATCGGCAGGTCGACGGAGTAGAGAAGGCCGGAAGCTCCTCGTTCGGGGAGGCGTTCCGGCTTTTTCGTTTTCGCCGACGTCAAAAGTATCGCGATTCGTCGATAATTTCCCGCCAAGGCCGATAGGTCGCCTCTACAACCGATTTTCCGCTTCGCCGCAAATATTCGTTTACGACCCGGTATCCGACCGAATAGCCGGCATACGCCGGTATGCCCGCCTGCGGGTTGCCGAACATGTAGCCGGAAATGACCGGGAACCCGGTCGTCGACAGCGCCTCCCGATAGACCGGCTTGACCTGCTCATGCTGCCCGTCGTCAAGCGAGCGAACCCAAGGGCCCAATTTATCCGCGCCGTACATCTCGGCGGCGAATGCTTCGGCCAGCCCCTCTACCACGATATATTGACCGACAGTCGTATCGGCGCTCCATGGCTCGCAGGACAGCCGGATATTATGGTGAAATTCGTGCGCCGTCATCGCCGGCAGGCGCGGTACGTTGTAGTCGCTCGGCCATACGAGCACGATGGCCTGTCCCGGCGTTCCGCCGAAACCGGTGAAGCCGTGCAGATGTTTTACCTTTTCGGGGTTTGCAAGGACCAGCGAATATTGCAGACGATCGAGAGAGACGCCGTAATCGGCCGGACGCAGCAGCCGTTCCGCTTGTTCGATCGCGTTCAGGCATGCTTGCCAAGAGCCGGCGCGCTCCAGCCGGGCGATCGCCTCCAACCCTTCGTTGTCGTCCGAATCCGGCGGGAACACGCCCATCAGCCCGGCAGGATCCGTCGTATTCTGTCCGGGCGGCATTTTCGCCAGCATCGATTCCCAAAACGGCCTCAGCGGCTCGACGACCAGCTCCCCGTACAAATCCTGTCTACGCTCCGGTGCGGCTTCCAATAGCAAACGTTGATTTCGCAGCATATCGATACCGTTCATTATCATCCGAATCTCCTCCTTGAGAGCGAACCTTTATGTCGGCTTCGAAAGAAGCATACACCTTTACGCAGCGTGAAGGTCAAGCGCATACATAGCTGGAATCGATTACCAATAGTAAGTACCTGATATTTGGACAGCGACTTATTTTTTTTATAATTTTGTGCCGGCCCGTACAGGAACTTTGCGGTCGTTGTAGAATGTAATCGCTAACGGGAATTCGAACTGCATCCAAGATTTGTTAACCGGCGCCGGGCGGGCTTTAATGAGGTTGCGACGGATTCGTCTCGGGTGAATGCGCCGAAGCGGCTTCGCCGGAAACCTCCGAAGGCGCGCCGTCCGCTCCGGGAAAGAAAAACAAACTCGAAATGGAGGGAATCCGAATGAAAGTACGTGCAGCTGTTTTACTCGTTTTGCTTTTGGCTTTGGCGGGTCCGGGGGCGCTGTTCGCAGCCGACGATAAGGCGGGGGGCGGTCCGGTAACGGTTCAGGTGGACGGTCGGGAAATCGTATTTCCGGACGCCGAGCCTTATTCGGTAACGGGCAGCGTCTACGCAAGCGTTTACATCCCGGTCCGGATCGCCGCGGAAAATATGGGGATTCCGGTATTCTGGAACGAGACCGACAAGTCGGTGCGGATCGGGGAAGGGAATGCGGCCGTAACGTTCAAGCCGGAGCAAACGGCGAACGGCGGCAAGCCGTTTTTGAAGGACGGCCGGGTGTATGTCGATCTTGCGTTCATCCGGGACAAGCTGGGGGCGCAGGCGGTTTGGGATCAAGCGAAGTCGACCGTTTCCGTCACGACGAAGTCGAACGTGCTGAAGGGCGTTCAGCTGTTCAAGCAGTCGATGGTCAAGCTGACCGGGGAGAAGGTCGTTTACATCGATCCCTATAAGGTGGACGGCGAGCCGATGGACGGCGACATCGTGTTTATTACGCATACGCACGGCGATCATTTCAGCTTGAGCGAAATTCGCAAGGTGGCGAAGCCCGACGCGGCCATCGTGTTCCCGGCCAAAGAGCTGGACAAATTGGCGGATGCCGGGTTCGAGGAAATCGTCGGCGCTGCGCCTAACGAAGAGGGAACCGTAAGAGGCGTTTCCTACAAGACGGTGCCGGCGTACAATACGGAAAAGACCAATCATCCGAAAGACCGGGAATGGGTAGGGTACATCATTCAAGTGAACGGGGCGTCCTACTATATGGCCGGCGATACGGACCTCATTCCGGAAATGAAGGACATCGACGCGGACGTCGCCTTCCTGCCGATGGGCGGCACGTATACGATGGCATACGAGGAAGCGGCCCAAGCGGCGAATCGGATTCGTCCGCGCATTGTCGTTCCGTACCATTACGGCGATGTGGTCGGCACGCGGGACGATGCGGTGAAATTTATCGATTTGATCGAACCCGGCATTACGGCCATTTTGATGAAAGAGTAGGGTGCCGGTCGGCTGCGGCAAAGCAAGGCGGACATGCGCCAAGCTGCAAAACGGCCGCCGGCCGATGGGCCGGACAGCCTGTCGTGAGGCGCGACCGCATGCCGCGGATGCGATTCCGATTGCGGCGCCATGACGCGGCGCGGCCGGATTTCTTCCTGTGCTTTGTCTTTTATTTGGACGGGCTGTCCGTTTCGGCTTTTCGTCGAGACGGACGTCCGCTTTTTTCATTTCCGGCGATTTATCGTCGCCTTTTTCGCGTTTTTGACGGCCGTGTTCTTATAGTTGAAGCGAAACTTGATAGCCCGGTTGGTTTTTCGGGTGATTTTGGTTAATGAACACAGAGCGGTCGTTTTTCAGCACAATCACTTCGAAGAACGGGGTAAACCGCTCTTCGGAAATGCCGAAGCCGTTCAGGAACTTGGCGAACAACTGCTGTTCCTGGGCTTCCGGTTCTCCGTCCGCGAGCGAGGAGTCGACCAGATTGACCAAAATGCACATTTTTTGCGCGTCCGTCAAAATCGGAGCGGCTTCCTGCAAAAACTTATCTATGGAATGGGAGCGAACGTATTTCAACGCACGGTCAAGCAATTGCCGGTTATTTGCGCCTACTCCAATCACGCCGTTTTGTTCTTCCCCGCCCAATACGGCAAGCAGCTGCCCGATTTCCTCGTGATCCATCTCGCCGTCCGATTGCATCATGTACAGCAGCGATGTTGCGAATGCAAAATGGGGCGTCATCCCTTCCGTACTTTTGTCGCCTTTAAACATATCGAACAATCCCACAGTCGTAACCTCCCGAAATATGTATGATTGCGTCCAGATATTTGGAAACGCGCTTTTGTCATTACGCAGCAAATTGGGCAAAGTTTCAAATTAACCGGAAATTTGTCGATTTTTCGGTTGCCGTATTGTCGTCATTTCGATACGATGGTGACAAAAATGGAGAGTGGGCGGGAAAATGTCGATTTACGATCGAATGATAAGCAAGGCGGGCAAAAACGGCCTGTACGTCGATACTCGCCTCGAAAGGCCGGAGGGAGTCCGGGTCGGGCAGGAGCTGCGCGGGAATGTCGTCCTGAAGAACGGGCAAGGCGCAAGGCGGGTCCGGCGAATTTCTTTGGAATTGGCGGCGGAATTCATTTATGAGAAGGATAAACGGATCGCCAAGCAGTCCGGGGTTATATATCGCTATATGCTCGACACCGATGTTTCCATGGCGTCCGGCGAAGAGAGGAGCATCCCTTTCGCCTTTACGATCCCGTTTGCGGCTCCCGTGAAGCTCGGACCGTCGAATGTATGGTTGGAAACGGAGGTCGAGACAGATCCGGAATCGGTTCGAACGGACAAAGACAGCGTAACGATCCTGCCGCATCCTATCGTCTCCGCCTTCTTCGAAGCGGTCGGTTTATTGGGTCTTCGGCTGCACGAAGTATCCTTGCTCCGCATGCCCGATTTGCAGTCGAGCCTGCCGTTCGTGCAGGAGTTCGAATTCAAGCCGCGGCTTCCGTCGGCGCTGGACGAAATCGAAGTGTATTATTTGGTAAAAAACGAGCGGCAGGTTGATTTTTATATGGAAATCGATCGACGCGGAAAAGGGCTGCTCGGTATGCTGGAAGAAACGTTCGATTGGGACGAGCGGTGCGTGAAGGTGACATTGACCGATGAAGATATTGCGGATCCGGATCGTTTGGCCGATCGTTTGGCGCACGTCATAAAGCCTCATTTGGACTTGTGACGTCCGGCGCAAATATGCCGGCACGACGGGGTACGTGCGCCTAGACTTAGGTCGCAGCAAGAGCCGGATAAGGACGAATGCGAGCGATATGCGAGGCAAGCGACAAGCAAAAACGGCCAATCCCGCTCAGGCGGGGTTGGCCGTTATGCGCGTACGCGCGCGCCGGCGAATGTAGGCGAAGACGGTCAGCAGCACGATCAGCTCCGACAGCGGGATGGCCAGCCAGACGCCGGTCGTGCCCATAAAGCGGGGCAGCGTGAACAGCAGGGCGACCATCAGCAGCATTTCCCGGGCGATCGTGATCCAGGTCGCCATTTTGACTTGGTCGGTCGTTTGGAAATACGTCATCATGACGAAGTTGACGCCCATGAACAAATAGCCGACGAAAAACAGCCGGATGCCGGCTGCGGCCATCGTGCGGACCTCGTCCGCGAACGAGCCGAATATCGAGACGATCGCTTCCGCGGCCGCGAGACCGGTTGCGAAGACGGTCAGCCCGGCGCCGAAGGCGGTCATGACGGCGATCCGGATCAGCTCCCGCTGCCGGGCCGCCAGCTTCGCGCCCCGGTAATAGCTGAGCAGCGGCTGCACGGCCGAGCCCATGCCGATAAACAGCATGAGCATGACGCTGTGCACGTAGTTGAGGATCGAAAACGCCGATACGCCGACGGTTCCCGCCGCATACACCATCGCCATATTGTACCCGGCCGTAAAGACGGCGATGCCGACTTCCGCGAGAAAGCTGGGGAAGCCGATCGTGAACGTGCGCATCGCCAGCTCCCGCGAAAAGCGGGGCGGCACGAAACGAAGCGTACTGGTCGGACGACCGAAATGGACGAACAGCACGGACGCGCCGATCGCCGCCCCGATCACGATCGCAAGCGCGGAGCCCGACACCCCGAAGTCCAGCACGAATAAAAACAAATAGTTGAGCGCGACGTTGCAGACGGCCGTGACGAGCAGCGACAGCATGGACAAGGTCGGGTTGCCGTCGTTGCGCACGAAGACGCTGAACGCGTTCTGCACCGTAATCGCGAAGCCGCCCAGCAGCAGCACGTTCATGTAGTCCATCACGTAAGGCATCGTTTCGGCGTTGGCGCCGAGAAAGACGGCGAGCCGTTCGCGGAACAGGAAGGCGAGCCCGGCGAGCAGCAGCGTCAAGCCGAAAATGAGCGCGAGCGAATGGGTAAAGACGGCCCGCGCCTCCGGGATGCGCTTCGCGCCGAGATGCTTCGAATAAATCGACGCCCCTCCGATGCCCACCCATAACGATATCGCGATATAGAGCGAAAACACGGGCACCGCCACATTGACGCCGGCGAGCGCCACCTCGCCGAGCCGCTGCCCGACGAAAATGCCGTCGATCACGACGTTGACGGACATCATGAACATGCCGACCAGGGACGGAATCAAATAACGGACGAATACTTTGCCGACCGAATCGGTTTCGAGCGGCAACGGTTTAGTCGATGTCGTTTGCATAAAAAAGTACCTCTTGCTTTCTTCCCGCGAAACATCGCCTTTGACAAGGCGCGTTTCCGGGCTCCTTTCTCGGAATTTAACTAGGTTCGAGTCCTTTCCACAATAAATCGAAAGTCGCTTCCGACGCCTGCACAAAATAGTCCGGACTTCCGAAAATGAGCTTGGCCGCAAGTCCCTCGTAAATCGTATGGATCGCCAGCGCCCCTTGCTTCGGGTCCGCCGAAACGGTCGCATCGTGCCGGAACGCGAGCTCCAGCAAATGGAGCAAATGATGCGAATACAGCTCGTACATCGTCAAAAAAAGCTCCTGCAGCGGCTCGGGCGGCATGAACGCCATCAAGAACATCAGCTTCACGTTCCGGTTGTGCGCATACCGGTCCTTCATCTCGAGGACGAACCGGTTCAGCAGCTCGCGAAGAGGCATCCCCCGATGCTCGTCGAAAAACGAGGTGAGAAAGGCGATTTCCTGCTTCGTCGCCTCCTCGTGAATTTCGACGACCAGCTCTTTTTTGCTCGCGAAATGAGCGTACATCGACTGCTTCTTGATGCCGACCTCGTCGGCGATGTCCGCGAGCTTCGTTCCTTCGAAGCCGTACTGCAGCAGATGGCCGACCGCGACCTTCTTGATCTCTTCCCTTCGGCTCATGCGATACGATCGCCCCCTTCAAATAGGTAACTGACTGCGGTCAGGTAAATGTGATTGGTATCATAACATAGTTCGCGATACATAGTCAATCGAAGGCTGACCGCAGTCAGGTATCGGCCCGATTGCCGAACGTCGAACGGAAAGTCCGGCGAACGAAAAGCCTCCGGCCCCGCGCATCGTGCGGCGGTTTCGGAGGCTTTGGCATGTAAAATATACGACGAACGGCGCCGCGATGGGCGCCGGGGTAGGCGAGACGGAATCGCGCGTTGCGAAGGCCGATCCGGCCGCCTTTACGCGGAAGAAGCCGTTCAAGCCCGCGGCGTTTTGCAGCGGAACTGCAGCCGAATTAGCGGCTGTGCGAGACGACGAGCTCGTATTTGTTCAGCGACGCGCCGAGCATGACTTCGCGGCTTTCGCCGCCGCCGCGGTGCGATTCGCGGAACGACTCGCTGGACGTCCACCCTTTGAACGACTCCTCGTTTTCCCAAACCGTGCTCACTTTGAGCTCCTCTTCGCCTTCCGGGCCTTCGCCGAGCCATACTTCCATGCGGACGAATCCGGGCATTTGCCGAACGCCTTTCGCGGCGGCGAACCGCTCCGCCACCTGCTTTCCGTGCCCGGCCTTGATTCGGATCGTATTCGTAACGACAAACATCGTGATCGCCTCCTGCGGGTCTCGTTTCCTTCTCATTATACCGAATGCGGCGGGGAAGACCAAACTTCGGCTCCGCCGCCGCGCTGCCGTCCGTCCCGCGTCTGCTGCCGCCGGCTGTCGACAATGCCGAATATATCATGATATATTAAGTTGTACACCCTATCGCGCGCAAAACGAATTGCAGGAGGCAGCCCGTCATGAGCGATACGTCGTCCAAGCCGATGTACGAGCAAATATTCGAAGAAGTGAAGCGGCGCATCGTATCGAAAGCGTACGGGCCCGGCGAACGAATTCCGTCGGAAAAGCAGCTGGCGGACGAACACGGCGTCAGCCGGATTACGAGCAAGAAGGCGCTCGAACTATTGGCGGGCGAAGGACTGATCGTGCGCAAGCCGGGAAAGGGCTCCTTCGTGGCCGAGCCGGAATCGGGCGGGACGGACGAAGCCGCGGTCCCGGATCGGGCGGGAAAAGCTCGGCCGACGGTCAAGACTGCGGGCAAGCCGGAGATGACGACGATCGGCCTCATTATGACCGATTTCGGCAACAGCTACGGGACCGGACTTGTGTACGGCATGGAAAGCGCGTCGCGGGAGCGCGACTGCTTCCTCGTGCTGCGCCGGTCGTTCGGCGTGCCGGATCAAGAGGAGCAATCGATCCGGCAACTGCTCCAGCTCGGGGTGGACGGGCTGATCGTGCTTCCGGCGCAGGGCGAATATTTCAATGCCGAAATATTGAAGCTGGTCATCCGCAAGTTTCCGCTCGTGCTCGTCGACCGGCATCTGAAAGGCGTCGCCGCCGCTTCGATCAGCACCGACAATGCGGCCGCGGCCCAGAAGGCGACCGAATATTTGTTCGGTCTCGGGCACGAGCGCATCGCGTTCGTTTCGCCGCCCCCCGCCGATACGACGGCCGTGGAGGAACGGATCGAAGGGTTTATCCGCGCTCATGCGGAACGGGGCGTCGCGGTCGACCGAACGTTATGGGCGACCGACTTGACGTCGACGCTGCCGAGCCGTTTCCGCGACGACAATATCGAACGGGATATCGCCGCGCTGACCGAGCATTTGAGAAGCAAGCCGGCGATTACGGCTCTGTTCGCGACCGAGTACAACATCGCCCTGCTCGCCAGGAAGGCGGCGGAGCGGCTCGGGCTGCGCGTGCCGCAGGACGTCTCGATCGTCTGCTTCGACAGTCCGCCGACACGGCTCGGAGAAGGATACGCCTTCACGCATATGCGTCAGGACGAAGAACGGATGGGCCGGCTGGCGGTCGAGCATGTGCTGCGGCTGCGAAACGGCGAACCGGTTCCGAACAAAACGATGCTGGAGGCGGAGCTCGTCGTCGGGGAATCGACCGGCCCGGCGGCCGAAACGAAAACGGTATGACCGACGGATCGGACCAACGTTCGCCCGCCACCCCCATCGACTTCGATGGGGGTTTTCGCCGTTCCCGGAAAAAGCGGGGGCAGAGCATCGAATGGCAGCCAGAAAATCCGCGCCTGGAATCGATTCTAAATGATTATATTGATATATCAGATAAGATATAAATTGGTGATTGACATATAAATGATATGACAATATACTAGGTTGTGTTAGCGCATTCATTCCGCATGCGCGACGCGAGGGCAGCCGGTCATGCGAAGCGTCGAATAGTGGCGGCGCTTCAGCCGGAAGGCGGGGGGCGACAATGAGAGCAAGCGGGCGTGCTGTCGAGGGGCGACCGACCGGCTTGCAGTGTCAAAGCGCCTCGGATTCGCGAGCGTTAGACGAGGGGACCGGCGACAATGAAAGCGGTTGCAAAAAAAGCGAGCCGTCCGCTTACGGCAGCCTGTTGGCGGTTACCGCTATCCAAACGGCGCGCAAAGATCGTTTTGCGCCGGGTAAGCGCTGCACCTTTTTTTGCGGGCGGGTCGTCCCGTTTGTTGCCGGCGGCTTCGAATGCGGTTCGATTGCGGGCGCGTTATCGGCGCAGCGCGGGCAGATTTTTGGAAATCCGGAAGTAAAAAAAGCGGGGGTGATTCGTTCGGTGCAACGACTATGGGAGAAGCGGGCGGACGAAGCGCAGGAGGCGCTGGACGACTTGTTCTGGAACGATTCGCTCGGCATGTACGACATCGAGTTCCCCGTCACGGCCGAAACGGACCAGACGATCTTCCACTATTGGTGGATGGCGCATGCGGTCGACGTGCTGGTCGACGGGTATTTGCGAACGGGCAGCGAGCGGTACGAGCGGCGGCTGGCGGCGATTCACGGCGGGATTGCAAGGCGCAACGGAGGAGCTTGGCCGAACGAGCTGTACGACGACATGGAGTGGATGGCGCTCGCCTGGCTCCGCGCATACGGGGCGACGGGCGAGCCGTCGTACCGGCAGGCGGCGCTCGAGCTGTGGGATGACATCCAAACCGGCTGGAACGGTCATATGGGCGGCGGCATCGCTTGGCGGAAGTCGCAAACCGATTACAAAAACACGCCGGCGAACGCCCCGGCGGCCATATTGGCGGCGCGTTTGCACCGGGCGTTCGGGCAGGCGGAAAGCTTGGACTGGGCACGCCGCATTTACGACTGGCAGCGCGACCGTTTGGTCGATCCGGCGACCGGCTTCGTCTGGGACGGCATAAACCGCAAAGGCGACGGAAGCATCGACAAAGACTGGAAGTTTACGTACTGCCAGGGCGTCTTTATCGGCGCGGCCGTCGAGCTGTACCGGATCGCCGGCGATGGCCGGTATTTGCGCGACGCCCTTCGCACCTACGAAGCCGCGAAGCGGGAGCTGGCCGATCCGGCGACCGGCTTGCTGCCGGACGAAGGAAGCGGCGACGGCGGGCTGTTCAAGGGCATCTTCGTGCGCTATGCCGCGGAGCTGGCCGACGTCGCGCCTCCCGGCGACGCCGACGATGTGTCCGCTTTGATCGCGGCGAACGCGGAAACGTTATGGCGCAGCGGGAAGATGCCCGACGCCGCGCTGTTCGGCACGGATTGGGCGTCCGCGCCGGGCAGTCCGGTTCCGTTAAGCGCGCAGCTGAGCGCGGCGAAGCTGCTCGAGCAGGCGGCCCGGCTGGCCGGCCGCGTCCGCGGCGAATCGGCGCCATCCATTTTTTCGACAAGGGGGACATAACGATGCGACATCAGGGCAAAATAGCCGCTGCCGCCGGGTTGGCGCTTTTGGCCGCCTTCGCCTCGGCATGCGCGAAAACGCCGGACGGGAAGCCGAGCGACGGGGAGCAGGCGGCGCAGAGCGGCGAGCCGGTCGAGCTTGTTTTTTTCTCGACCAGCCGGGATTCCGAGGAAAGCTTCGACCAGCGGTTCGGCGACGCGATCCGCAACAAGTTTCCGAATTACACGATCAAATACATTCCGGACAAAGGCAGCACGCTGGACGATCTGATGCTGACCGGGCAGACGTTCGACATCCATTGGGATTCGATCGGCGTATTGGCGAAGCCGCTGCTCAACTACAATTTCCAATACGACATGACCGAGCTGATCAAAAAGCATCAAATCGATTTGTCGCGCATCGAGGATATGCCGCTCGACGCGATGCGAAAGCTGTCGAACGGAGGCTTGTACGGCTTGCCGGTGACGAACAACAACCTCGCCCTGTTTTACAACAAAGATTTGTTCGACAAATTCGGGGTTTCGTATCCGAAGGACGGCATGACGTGGGACGAAATTCTCGAGCTGGCGCAAAAAATGTCCCGCACCGAAGGCGGCGTTGGGTATATCGGCCTCGGCATGTCGCCGCTGCACATGATGCGGATGAACCAGCTGTCGGTGCCGTATATCGACCCGAAAACCGGTCAGGCCGCGGTCAATACCGACCAGTGGAAGACGCTGTTCCAATCCGTGTTCGATCGGGTGGCGGCTCAGCCCGGCTTCAAAGAATTCATCCAGCAAAAAAACTATTTCCCCGGCAATGACTTGCGGGAGATGGCCAAAGACAAAGTGATGGCGATGTCGATCTTCCTGTCCGGCTACAGCGTGCGGCCGAAAGATATGGGCGACGTCAATTGGGACATGGTTTCGCTGCCGACGATGAAGGAGGCGCCGGGCGTCGGCTCGCAGGCGTATCCGACTTACTTTTCGGTGACGCGGATGAGCAAGCATAAGGATCAGGCGATGGAAGTGATCAAATTTTTGACGTCGGACGAATACCAGCTGGACATGTCGCGCAAAGGAATGATGACGATCCTGAAGGACGAGTCGGTCAAAAAGGCGTTCGGCGCCGATGCGCCCGAGAAGGGCAAAAACTATTATTCGGTATTCGTAAACCGGTTCGCCGCCACTCCGGTTAAAACGAAGTACGATTCGCAGGCGGAAAGCTTGCTGTACAAAGAAATTTTCGAATATTTGAAAGGGACGACCGATTTGAACAGCGCGCTGCGAAAAGCCGAGGAAGAGGTTAACAAAATGCTGGCCGAGGAAAAAGCGAAAAGCGGCGGCTGAACGTTGGCATTCTGCTCGGCGTTGCTGTCGCGGCGCTTTGGCGCCCCCGCGGCCTTTCCCGCCGGCGGGTTCGTCCGCGGCGTTTTCCGCGGCTGCCGCCGGGAGGCCCGGTTGTGCGGCGCTTCGCGTGCGAGCCGTTCCGCGCAACGTTCACAAAGTGCTCGTTTGTCCCCCTCCGACCGCTTTCGGTATAATACGGATAAACGATGCGGACGGGGGAACGAGCGCTATGGACGGGCACCGAGAACGGCTGAAGGCAGCGCGGGCGTTTATCGAAACGGCTTACGCGGAGCTGGGCAAAAGCGCGGAGGAAACGGAGCGCCGGCTTCGCGAAGCGGAACGCGACATCGCGGAGAAGGGCCGCTACGACCATACGGAGGAGGAGCTGCGACACGGCGCCCGGGTCGCTTGGCGCAACAGCAACCGGTGCATCGGCCGGCTGTTTTGGGATTCGCTGCACGTGCGGGACGCCCGCGAAGCGGATACGGAGGAGCGGATCGCGGAGGCGCTGCTGGACCATATCGCGTACGCCACGAACGGCGGCAAAATTCGTCCGCTCCTTACCGTATTCCGTCCGGCGGCCGATCCGCGCGGGCCGATCCGCATCCGGAATTACCAGCTGATCCGCTATGCCGGCTACGAGACGGAGAACGGCATCGTGGGCGATCCGGACTCGGTCGCGTTTACGAAGCTTTGCATGGAGCTCGGCTGGGAAGGAGGGGGGACCGCCTTCGACGTTCTGCCGCTCGTCGTGCAGATCGGGGAGCGGACGCCCCGCCTGTTTCCGATCCCGCGGGACCTTGTGCTCGAGGTGCCCCTGATTCATCCGGAGCTGCCCGCCTTCGCCGACTTGCGGCTGAAATGGTACGCCGTGCCGATCGTTTCGAACATGCGGCTGGAAATCGGCGGCGTTTCGTATACGGCTGCTCCGTTCAACGGCTGGTATATGGGCACGGAGATCGGGGCGCGAAATTTGGCCGACGCGCATCGCTACGACTTGCTTCCGCGGGTGGCGGAGCTGATGGGACTGGACACGTCGCGGGAGTCGCTGCTGTGGCGCGACAAGGCGCTGGTCGAGCTGAACGTCGCCGTCCTGCACTCGTACAAGACGCGCGGCGTCAGCATCGTCGATCATCATACGGCGGCGCGGCAGTTCGCGCAATTCGAGCAGCGGGAGAGAGGATGCGGCCGCGATGTGACGGGAGACTGGACTTGGCTCGTGCCGCCGGTTTCTCCCGCGACGACCCATCTGTTCCACAGCCATTACGACAACCGCATCGCGACGCCGAACTTCTTCTACCAGGAGGCGCTGCCGACGGCCGTGTCGGAAGCGGAGCCTTGCCCGAGAGGGTAAAAGCCGCGGAGGCACCGTTCTTCGTATGTCATGCGCCTTCGGGCATGGGATACGATTAGCAGTCTTCTGAGCCCCTTATTTTTGACAAAACGGCTCTTTCGGAGAAATAGAAGATGTTGGAGACGCTTATCTTCAACGTTTCTCTAAAGTCCCGAGGAACGCTTTTTGTACGAAATAAGAGGCGCAAAAGGCCGCTATTTTCGTGTGGGGGCCGATCGGACCGAATTAAGATGCTCCAAAGACTGTTAATTTGCCGGATTTGAAGCGCAGCGAGTCCTATTTCCGTTTGCAGTTGCGGGGACCTCGTCATGACATGGGCTTAAGAAGCCCCTGATATTCCATGGGAAAAGGGAGCAGGCATACCTGCTCCCTTCGCTTCCTTCCTTACCGCTGCCCCGAGGACAATTTCCCGTTCCCTGGTTATCTTCGACCTGAAGGGCCACCCTCGGCCATGCGGGGCAGGCTCGACCCAGCCAGTGACTCCGGGCCACGCAAGCAGATTACCTCGATCTCGCATATCATCTTCGACCTTGCAGGTTTGCGGTCGCCGGTCACGAGCGCTGCGCTCACGCCGCGTTCGGACGGAAGCCGGAGCGCACATCCGCCGGTTTAACGATTATTCGCGCTCTCCAAATACCGGATGTCCGCGAGCAGCAAGCTTGCAAAGCCCGCGTCGATCTGCTTGCCCGCCTGGGCGTTCACTTCGTTTTCGAGCGCATGAAGCGTCTGCAGCGCCTGCTCGTTGTCGCCCTGCTTCTTCCGGAGCTGTTCCGCCTTCGCGAGCAAGCTTTGCAAAACGCCCCGGTTGGCAATCCAACCTTTCTCGCCCGCCGTACGCAGCACGTCGCCCAGTTGGTCGACGCCGACGACGACTTCGAAAGCGAACGATTTCGTCGTCGTATTCCCCGCATGGTCCGCAGCCGTAACGCGGAGCGTATGCCCGCCGACCGATAACGTAAGCGGCTCGATAACGATCGGGCCGCCGATCGCCGCACCGTCCAGCTCGTACACGGCGCTCGCCACTCCGCTCAGCGGGTCGGCGACATGTACGTCGATGGCGATCGGGGCCGTTTGGTAAACGGAGCCGGTGACGGTCGCTTCCACGGCCGGTCCGCTCTTGTCGATGCGCACGGTGGCCGTGCGGGCGGCTTCCTCGTTCCCGGCCGCGTCCACGCTGTAATACCGGATCGTGTGCGTACCTTCGGACTCGATCAGGATCGTGCGGCCTTCGGCGTAAGGCGCGCCGTCGACGCTGTAAAACGTCTTGGCGACGCCGCTTCCCTCGTCCGCGGCCGTCAGCGTGACCGTTTGCGCCGCGTTATGCCAGCCGGTCTTCGCATCGTCCGTCGTGACCGGGGGCGTTTGGTCGGCCGGGCGTTTGATGCGGATCGTTTTCGATACGTATTCGCTGGTCAGCCCGGCGTCGTCGATCATTCTCGCATAGACGACCGTTTCGCCGTCCGTACGGATCATAAGCGGAGACGCATAGTTGGTCCACGTTCCTTTGTCGCCGATGCGGTACTGGCTTCTCGCCGGAACGCCCGGCGTCTGCGAGCCGCCGCTTACGAGCGTCACCGTCACGTCCGTCTTGTTCCAGCCGGTTTCGTCCGGCGCCGGGGACAACTCGATCGTCGGCGGAGCGAGCGGGTTCGTTTCCTTCAGCGTCCAGACCGGCGTTTGCGGCTCGGGCAGCCCCAGCGCCTGGACTTTGGCGCGCACCGCTTCCTTCGTATAAGGCACCGCCCATTTATCGAAAAACGAGAGCAAGTTTTCGCCCGACAGCCGCGAAGCGGCGACGACGAACGTATCGATTTTTTGCTGATCGGTTTGCGGCAGCTCGCTCGCCGGCAGCTCGCGGTAATACGCATGCAGCGCCGTATGGAAGTCCCAGCCGTACGCGAGCTGCAGCTGCTTGAACAGGACGAGCTGTCCGAACAGGTCGAGCTGCGACGTATT
This sequence comes from Paenibacillus sp. GYB003, assembly GCF_036577625.1. NCBI lineage: Bacteria > Bacillati > Bacillota > Bacilli > Caryophanales > Paenibacillaceae > Paenibacillus > Paenibacillus sp. GYB003. Next base: position 125,611 of record NZ_JARBDC010000075.1, read on the forward strand.
GCCGTACGTTTTGCCCGGGATGTCGCTTAGGAGGTAGGCGAACGCCTTGTCGTACGAGTCTCTGCCCTGCGCGTCCCGGCTCAGCAGATTCGAAGCGTTGCCGAACTTTTCCTGCACGTACAGCGAATAAATGTTGACGGATACTTCGGTGATCGCGCTCCATTTCCACGGATTCGGCTGATACTCGTGGCCCGTTTCGTGCCAGATCCCCCAGCCTTTGTTTCGGACGTTTGCGACGTCGACGAGCCGCGCGCCCCAATTATCGAACATGATCGGGTATCCGGCGTGCGCGGAGCCGGCCGTAATCTGAACGTCGTCGACGTAGCGATACGGCAGCTCGACCGGGCTGCGATGCGGCGGCGGGCTGTCCGGAGACAAGCCGGCGAGAACATCCATATGGTCGACCATGGCGTCCCACGTTTCCATCAGCTGCGCCGGATCGTCCAGCCCGCGGATGAGGGAGGACGGTACGGTGACGACGGCGCGGCGTCCTTGCAGCTCGGCCCATGGCGCCGGGTAGCGGCGCACCGTGTTTTTCCAGTCGGCGGCGCTCGTTTGTCCGAGCACGAAATACGGCGCCTGCACGCCTCCGCTGACGGAGACGATCGCTTTCGTATCCGGCTTCGGCTGCGTCGGTATGAAGTAAATGAGGCCTCCGTACGCGCTCTGGATCGTATTCGCGCCCGGCGCGAGCGTCTGCCGCTTCGTCACGATCGGAATGCGCTCCCAAACGTCCTTGCTCGATAAATTGTCGGTATGGGTGCCGATCTGCACGTCAAGACCGGATACTCCGGCCGGTACGTCGACGACGATCGGCTTGCCCGGGGGCGCGTATAGTCCGGTGCTGATCCAGGTGCCGGGCGGCCGGTACATGCGCAAATAGCCGTAATCCGGGTAATCGAAATCGACCTCGATCGCTTTGCCGTTCACGACCTGGGCGTTTTCCGGCACGACGCCCGGAAAATGGTCGGCGAACGGCGACTTGGCGGGCGCGGCCTCCTGGCCCGTTTTGTTCAGGACGAAGGCGAGCAGCGCGCTGCTGTAAGGCGCCTTCGACCGGTCGAGCGGGAAGGAGAGGCTTGCGAGATTGCTGATATCGTTTTGAATGGCGGGATAAAGCGGACTGTTCGGCGTCAAGGCTTGAACCGTGCCGCCCAAGATGGACGCCATGATCGTCAGCTTCGTTTTCGCATCCGCGCCCGGCGGTCCGAGCTTCACCTGCCCGATATCGAGCGTGCCGGCTTCGATCGCCTTCGCCTGCGAGACGAGCGTCAGCACGTGCGCGCCGTTCGCTTGTAGGGCGGTCGGGGCGGGGAGCGTGCCGTTCGTTTTGGTCGCGGTATTGTTCATCAGCCCGAGCCCGAACACGTTCAGCAGACGCTGGATCGGGTAGTCGACGCCGAGACTCGCCGTTTTCCCTTTGTAGCTGTCGCCCAAATAATTGGAGGCGTACGTCTCGAGCACCCAGCCTTTGGCGGCGACCGCGATGCTGCCGCCGCCCCGCACGTAAGCTTCCAGGTACGGGATATCGGCGTCCGACGTTTGGAAAATCGGGAAATCGACATAGGCGACCGGGTACCGGGCCGGGTCGAGCTCGGCCGACGACCAGCTGTCGATACGTTTCAGATCGATCGGCAGCGCCGGGTTGACCTGGAACCGGCCGGACGGGGACGTCGTAATCATTTGCAGCCGGCCGCGTCCGGCGAGCGCATCCTCGTAGTCGACGACGCCCGGGTTTGCCGTTTTGCTGTCCTGCGTCAGCCACAGCAGGCTGTTGCGGACGAGCTTCAGCCTGTCCGGGTCCGACGGCTCGGAAGGCTTGAAATACAGGTCGTCGCCGGCCAAGTAAACGCGCCCTTTGCCGTATCGCGCCGCGGCGATGTTCGGAGTGGTGGACGGGCTTATGGCGACGTTGAACGCCTGTTCCCCGATGGCGCTGACGCCGCCGCTGTTCGACGACGAATACGTCGGAATGCCGGCCAAATCTTTGTACAGGACGGCCAAGTCGTTTTGCAGCGTTTCGTTCGACGTTGTCGCCGCTGCCGCCGACGGCTCGGCCGCGGCCGATTGGGCATAGGCTGCTGTCTGACCGGCTGAGGCTGCCATCGTAATCAGGCTTAGCGACACGATCGTCCATTTTTTGAACGAATGAATCATGCTCTCACCCCGCGAATCGATTTCCGGACTGACCTGCTGCTATTGTGCTGCCTAACGTTCGCGGCGTCGTTTTTCCAGGCTGACGCCGCCTTTTCGAACCGACCGTGCAATCATTCACCCCCTTTCCGGCAGGCCGGCCTTGACGGGCGGGCTTATTCCCCGGGCTCCTTCCACGTCCAAAAGTCCGCGTCCGGCTCCGGCAAGCGCAGCGCCGCCACTTCCGCCCTCGCTTCCTCGGTATAGGGCCAGCCCCATTTGTCGAAAAACGTCAGCAAATTGTCGCCGCTCACCCGGCTCATCATGACGACCAGTCGGTCGAGCTTCTGCCCGTCGGTGCGCGGCAGCTCCTCCTCGGGCAGCTCGCGGTAGGCGACGTGCAGCCTCGTATAGAAGTCCATGCCGTACTTGAGCTGCAGCTGCCGAAGCATGACCAGCCGTTCGAAAAAGCCGATGTCGCCGAAATGCTTTCCCGGCTTCTCGCTGTTGACGAACTCGAGCGCGTTGTCGTAGTGCGTCCGGCCTTCCTTGTCGGCGGTAAACAGCCGGGACCGGTTGCCGTAACGATCCTGCATATGGAGCGAATGCAGGTTGACGGTCACCTCGACGATCAGCCCCCAAAACCACGGAACTTGCTGGTAATTGTGGCCGAGCTCGTGCCAAAATCCCCAGCCGCTTTTGACGTCGCGCACCTTGGCGAAATCGGTCGCGTCCCGGCCCGCGGGCTCGATCGGAATCATGATCGGATAGCCGGCGTGCATGTAGCCGGCGCTGATTTGCCGGTCGGCGACGATCCGGTGCGGACGGTTCGGGCTCCGATGCGGCAGCGGGTTATCCGGCGCGACGCCGATCAGCCGGTCGAATTGGTCGACCATCGCGTCCCAATCCGCCATCAGCCGCCGCGGGTTTTCCAGCTCGCGCACGCAGTCGGACGGAAGCGTCAAAATGATGCGCGCGCCCCGCAGCTCGGCTACCGGCGCGGGAGCTCCGCGCAGCGTGCGGTTCCACGCCTCGTCGCTCGTCTGCCCGGCGACGTAGTAAGGCGCTTGCACGGCGCCGCTCACCGTTATCGTCGCGACCGTCCCCGGCTTCGGCCGGGTCGGAATGAAGTAAACGAGTCCGCCGTACGGACTGCCGAGCCGGTTCGTTCCCGGCGCGAGCTTCGTGCGAAGCGCGATGAGGGGCGCGCGATCCCATTTGGACAGATGAAACAGCGTATCGGTATGCGAGCCGATCTGCACGTCCAAATCGTCGGTTCCGTCAGGGACGTCGAACTCGATCGTTTGTCCGGGCGGCGCGTAAAGCCCCGTGCTCTGCCAGGTTCCGGGGGCGTACAGCGTGCGCAAATAACCGAGGTCGTCGTAGCCGAAATCGACCCGCACGGGCACGTTTCGGAGGATGTCCGCGCCGTCCGCGACCCGGCCGGGAAACAGGTCGGCGTAAGGCGATTTGCCGCCGTCGGGAGCGAGGCTCGCCCGCTTAAAGCGGCGCACGAGCAAAGCTCCCGTATGCGGCATGGCGGACCGGTCGAGCGGAAGCGGGACGTCCGGCAAGCTTCGTTCGTCTTCTTGAATGCGCCGGTAGAGCGGGCTGGCGTCCGTCAACGACTCGATCGTTCGGCTGAGCACGGCCATGACGGCTTCCGTTTTTTGTTTGGCGTTCGCCTCTAGCGGTCCGATCGGGATGTCTTCGATGGAAAGCGCGCCGGCTTCGACCGATTTCGCTTTGTCGAGCAGGAAAAGAGCGTGCGCATGCATCGCTCTTTCCGCGGAAAGCTTCGGCAGCGGGTCGGCGGCGCTCCAAACGGCCACATTGCCGAGCAAGCCGAGCCCGGCTTTGTTCAGCAGCTTTTGCAGCGGATATTCGTTTAACGGAATCGGGCGGCCGGCCGGGGAAAGCTTCTCCTCGAGCTCCCACCCCTTTGCGGCGACGATGACGGCTCCGCCGCTCTTGATATAGGCTTCGGCAAACGGTACGTCGGACTCGCTCAGCGATTCGTCAAGCAAGGCGAGCGGATACCGCCGCGGGTCCGGGCGCTCGGCCGCCCAACTTGCAAGGCGGACCGGTTCGAAGGAGGAGGAAGCCCTCGCTTCGCGCGATGCGGGAAGCAGGATGGCGATTTTGCCGCCGAAGACCGGGCCGCTGTCTTGCGTAAGCCAAGCCGTTACGTTACGCGTCAACGACTCCCGCGCGCCATCTCCGGCCGCGGCGATATCGAAGCAGCTTTCGTGTCCGGCCGCGACAACGCGACCGTCTCCGTAACGCGCTGCGGCTATAAACGGGGTGGAGCGGCCCGCCGCGACCGGAAACGCCGTTTCGCCTATGGCGGTGACGCCTCCGGTTTCCGCGAACGTCGGGATGCCGTCCAAGCCTTGATAGAACAAGTCCAAATCGCTGTCGAGCTTTTCCAAAAAAAATCGCATGTTCACTCGGCTCCTTTTTTGTTGAAACGTTTCAATCATTAAGAAAAAAACGATGTTCGGTCGAATTCGGTTGCGCCGCCGCGTCCCGGGCGGGAAGTCGTAAAAACGCTTACAAAATCATGTGTCGCAGAATCGTCCGCCGACGCTTTGCATAGCCGTTCGTCCGGGGTCGTCGCCCAATAATCGGTCGCCGGAATCGAGGCTTGCGGCCGATCGCTATGTTTGCGCTACGCGGATGACGGGCATACGTCGAAGCTGTGTGAGGTTGGGCGGAGAAAGTTGAAGATGATGTTGAAACGTTTCAATCTTAAACCGTAATCGATCGATTGTCAATATTATACATCGGCAAAAACAAAAGCACCCGATCCGGCGGTCGAGTGCCTTTGTCTTAAACGTTTGGTGTCAACGAAATCGGTACCCGTTTAACGGGACGTTCCGCTTTAGCTGCGCTGTCCGCCGACCAGCTCCGGCACGGTGACGAACGTATAGCCTTGCTGCTTCAAATAATCGATCAATTGCGGCAGCAGCTCGACGGTGTTGTCCAGCTTGCCGTCTTTGCCGCCGAAGCAGTGCATCAGGATTATGCCTTCCGGCTTCGTATGCTTTTTGACGTTTTCCAGCATTTCGCTCGGAGGCGTGCCCGCCCAGTCGCGGGTGTCCACGGTCCAGCCGATCAGCCGGCGCCGCTCGGCTTCGACAATTTTCTTCACGTTGTCGTCGGCCGCTCCGTACGGAGGGCGGAACAGATCGGTCGTCGTACCGAGCGTCTTGCGGATCGCCTCGTCCGTTTTGACGATTTCGTCGCGGACTTGCTCCGCCGTCCGTTTCGTCAATTTGGCGTGATCCCACGAATGGTTGCCGACGGCGTGGCCTTCCTTGACGATCCGCTTCAGCATTTCGCCGTTTCGCGACACTTGAACGCCGACGACGAAAAAGGTCGCCTTCACGTCGCATTTTTTCAGCTCGTCGAGAATAAGCGGCGTATACTTCGGGTCCGGTCCGTCGTCGAACGTCAGCGCGACCCGCTTCACTTTGACCGGCGGCTTCGCCGGTTGGCCCGCGGATTCGTCGACGGTCCGTTCGCGCTGAACGGCCGCCTCCGCAGCGGCCGCCGATTCGTTTCCGGCGCCGCCCGGCGTCTTGCGATCCGCGGAGATATCCGTATGCGACACGGACGGAGCGGCCGCCGTTTTCGCCGGCGCGGCGACGGTATCCGGCGGTTTCGCCCCGGCCTTGTCCCCGATCGCGAGCGCTAAGCTCTCATCGCCCGATACGAGGGCGGTCTCGCTCGTGTAGCCGGTAAAAATAAGCAGCATGATTCCGCAAACGGCAAGCAATTTCCAGCCTCTGTGTCTCCCCATATCCTTTCGTATCCTCTCTCTATCGGTCGCGCCGTTTTCATATTCTATTAGACGTCGGGCGAGGGCTGCAAGTTTTGCAAGTTTCGAGCCGGTTCAACATTTTTTTGCGAGGTTCCCGGTAACGAAACCGGTACTGTCGGCATTTGTTTCTCTTTGTCGGGAATGGTACATTAATCATGGTAGAATAAACCGGAGAAAACAAAGAGGGCTGCTATGAAACCTATTATGCGGAAGGCGATATTGGCCGGCGGCGTCGTGCTCGGCGCCTGGCTCATTTCGGCGGAGCAGGCGAGCGCCGACACGTATACGGCGAAGGTGGCGGCGGATACGCTCAACGTCCGCGCGGAGCCGGCAGGCCGTTCGAGCATTGTAGGCTCGCTCGCCAAAGGAGCGACCGTAACCGTTTCCGAGGAATCGTACGGCTGGGCGAAAGTGCAGACGGGCAACAAAACGGGCTGGGTCGCGGCCCACTATTTGATCAAAACGGGCGGTGCGAAGCCGGCTCCGAAGGGCGGCGTCAAAGTCGCCGCAGCGGGTACGGCGAAGACCGCGGGGACCGCGGCGGCCGGTGCGAAGGAAGGCGTCGTCACGGCGGACAAGCTGTGGCTGCGGGAAGGTCCGGGAACGGACAGCGAAGCGAAACAGCTGCTGCTCAAAGGGACGCGGCTGCGCATCACGGACAGCCGGAACGGCTGGATGCAGGTGCGGACGACGGGCGGCGCGGCCGGTTGGGTATCCGCGCGCTACGTGGACGAGTCCGGCGGCGTTCAAACGGCGGCGGTCCGGAACGGAGGCGGGCTGAAAGGCAAGCTGATCGTTCTCGATCCCGGCCACGGCGGCGACGACCCGGGCGTCATCGGGACGACGTACAAGACCGAGGAGAAGAAGATCAACTTGAGCACCGCGCAATTTGTCGCCGAGGAGCTGCGCCGCGCCGGCGCCCGGGTCGTCATGACCCGGACCGCCGACAAGGAGCAGCCCGAGCTGTCCGAGAGGGCGGAGGCGAGCAACAAGCAGCGGGCGGACGCTTTCGTCAGCATCCATTACAACGCCTCGCCGAAAAAAGTGTCCGGCACGCTCGTTTACTACTACTCCGTATCGAAAGACCGGGCGCTTGCCCGAAGCATCGAAGCGAGCCTCGCGAAAAGCGGCGGTCTGAAAAGCAACGGCATCTCGTTCGGCGATTACCACGTGCTGCGGGAAAACGATCGCCCTTCGGTATTGCTCGAGCTCGGGTTTTTGACCGATTCCCGCGACGAATCGGTCGTGCGCAAAAACGACTACCAGCGAAAGGCGGCGGCCGCCGTCGTTGCGGGATTGGCCGATTATTTCGCCGACTGATCGCGGACCGAAATCATTCGCATAGATTCGCCCGAACGGATGGGTCGGGATTGTCGGCCGGACGGCGGGATACGCCCGAATGCCTCGCAGGGAAACAGCCGGCCGGGCGAATCCTTTCCCATAAACGCAGCGAACGCGCACCTGGACAGGTGCGCGTCGTTTTGCGTTTATGGGACTTTTGCCGCATGCGGCTGTGGCAGAAACGCGAGGGGGGCGCGGATAAGAGACGTTTGGGTCTTCTATTTTTGGCGCTAATACCGATAAGCGGGAAAAGACCGCCCGCAGGCGGTCGGTTCATAAGCGATTTTGAAATTTTCCCTGTGTATATTATACCACATCATTAAAATGAAAAACAGCCTTGAGATTCCCTGATTTTTCCTAATATAGTATGAATATTAGGCTGGAGGAGGGCTGGTATTGAGCGAATTAAACTTCGGCAAGACGAGCAGCATGAAGGAAATCGCGGCGTCCGTCCGCTGGGCGGCGGGAGTCGTCGCCCGGGCCGCTCCTTGGCAGGCGGCGGGGCTGACGGCGTTGGCCGTCGTGGAAGGCTTGTCCCCGGTGTTTTCGATCTATGTCACGCAGCATCTCATCGATTCGGTGATTGCGGCGGCGGGGCGAGGACGGGAAGGACTGACGGCCGTGCTGCCATGGTTGTTCGCGTTTGCGGTTTCGCTATCGCTCGGGTATGAAGTTTTGTGGAGATTTCGGGACCCGCTGCTGACCCGGCTGCGGCAGCGGACTCATTACGTTTTGGAAAAAAGACGACTGGCCCACGCCTCCGAGCTGCCGCTGACGTTTTTCGAAGAAAGTGCTTCCTACGATCGTCTGGCGCGAAGCTCCGAACCGGGCCGGAAAATAGCCGAGCTATTACAAAACGTGCTGTTCACGGCAAAAGGAGCGATCAGCGTCGCCGGCGTGGCCGCATTGTTCTGGAACGTATCGCCTACGCTGGCCGCGGCTCTCGTCGCCGTCATCTTGCCGAGAGCGATCTACGGCTCGAAAAGCCAGCGGCAATGGATGAGCTTCACGTACGATCAGACCGAGGAGCAGCGGCGTTCCTCCTATGTGAGCGGGCTGCTGACGGGGCGCGGCCAGCAGAAGGAATTGCGCACGTTCGACTTGTCCGGGACGCTGTCCGGACGATGGGAGACGCTTCGGCGCGAGCAGCGCGGGCGAGCGATGCAGGTCAAAAAAAGAATGGAGCTCGGAAGCATTCCGCCCAACGCGCTGTATTGGGCAACCGAAGTCGCCGTCGTCGTCGCGCTCGCCTTGTGGCTTGCTCCGCAGCGCATTACGCCCGGCGTGTTCATGTCCTTGTTTCGCGGGGTGGGCAAAATGAACGAAGGCTCAAACAGCATCAGCTTCGGTATCGGCATGCTGCATAAATGCTCGATCGACGTCGGCTATGTTCGCGACTTTTTGCAGATTCCGGCGGACAGCGCCCAAGAAGGGGATAAACCGTTTCCTTCCCCGCTCGTCGACGGCATCCGGCTGAACGGGGTTTCCATCGCTTATCCCGGCCGGGAACGCCCCGTCCTGCATAAGCTCGATTTGCATCTGCGGCCGGGCGAGCGAGTGGCGCTCGTCGGGGAAAACGGCGCGGGCAAAAGCACGCTCGTCAAGCTGCTGCTCGGACTTTACAAGCCCGACGAAGGGACGATTACCGCCGACGGCGTCGATTACGCCGAGCTTTCCCGCGAAAGCCTGCACGAGCACGTATCGGCGGTTTATCAAGATTATTACAAATTCGCTTTTACCGCTGCCCAAAGCATAGCCATGCGCGAAACGTCGGCGGCGGGATCGGGCGCAGACGCCGAACCGTTCCCGGTAGAGCCGGAAAGCCCCGCATCCTTCGACCGGGTTCGAGCGGCGGCCGGGAAAGGCGGGGCCCACGCCTTCATTGCGGAGCTGCCGCAAGGGTACGATACGCCGATCGGCAAGCTGTACGACGGCAGCCGCGAGCTGTCGGAAGGACAATGGCAGCGCATCGCGATCAGCCGCACCTTCATGCGGGATCCGCAGCTGCTCGTGCTCGACGAGCCGACGGCGGCGCTGGACGCGAAGGCGGAAGCGGACATCTACGCCCGGTTCGTGTCGGCCGCCCAAGATCGGGCCGTGCTGCTGATCAGCCATCGGCTCGGTTCGGCGCGGCTGGCCGACCGCATCATCGTGCTGCAGGACGGGCGCATCGTCGAAGACGGCAACCATGAGCAGCTGCTCCGGGCAAACGGCGTTTACGCGCAAATGTGGGAGGTGCAGGCCGGATGGTACCGTTAAAACGGCTGGGCGTACTCGTTACGCTGCTTCGATTCGTAAAATGGATCGTCGTCACCGATCCCCGCCGCGCCCTGATCTCCATCGGGCTGAACTTGCTGCAAGGCGTCTTTCCGGCGATCCACGTCTACTTGGCGGCGGGCATCTTCGGACAAATCATGCACGTATACGACGGAACGTCAGGCGTGCGGCCGCTGATGGAATGGATCGCGATATGGGCGTTCGCGTCGCTGCTGCAGCTGTTCATTCGCCCGCTCGAAGCGGTATATACGGAACGGCTCAGGCAGGAGATGGAGGACAGTCTGCTCCGCCGGCTGCAGGATAAGGCGGCCCGGCTTCGGCTGGAAGCGTTCGAGCGGGCGGATTTTTACGACCTGCTGACGCGGGCGCGGTTTATGGCGGGACCCGGTCAGTTTCTCAATTTGCTGTGGGAGTTTTACCGGCTGTTGACGTCGGCCGTCAAAGTGATTTCCGTCGCGCTGCTCGTCGCCGCATGGAACGGCTGGCTGCTGCTCGCGCTCGTCGTCGTGGCGCTGCCCGAGCCGATCGCCGGCTTCATCCAGGCCAAATCGGCTTTCTTCCTCAAGCGCAAGCAGACCGAACCGGAGCGGGTGATGGGCTATTTGGCTTCGACGCTCGCGTCCCGCGAAGCGGCGAAGGAAGTGCGAACGTTCGACGCCGCGCCCTGGCTGATCGGCCGGTGGGAATCCCTTTACCGAAACGTGACGGATACGCTGTATCGGCAGGAGCGGGCGCAGCAGCATACGCGGGCGGCCTTGTCGGGCGCAAGCGCCATCGGACTGGCGGCCGGCGTCGGTTGGACCGCTTGGACGGTCGCGACCGGAAGCCTTACCGCCGCCGAGTTCGGAGCGATGATGTTCGCGCTGCAGCAGATGAAGGAAGGCGTAGGTCTTATTTTCGGCAGGATGGGCTTTTTTCGCGACCGGCTGCTGCGGATCGAGGATTTGTTCATTTATTTGGATTTGGGACCGGAGGAGCCGGTCGGCGGCGAATCGCCCGAATCGCTCGGGGAACTTTCGGTCGAACGTTTGTCGTACCGGTACCCGCAAAGCGACCGCGACGCGTTAAGCGACATCTCGTTCTCGCTCCGGGAAGGGGAGCGGATCGCCCTCGTCGGAAGCAACGGTTCGGGCAAAACGACGCTCGTCAAAGTTGTGCTCGGCTTGTACGCGCCGACATCGGGGCGCGTTCGCTACGGCGGCCTCGACATGGCGCGGCTGGATCTGCGACGGCTGCGCGACCGTTCCGCCGCGGTGTTCCAGGACTTTATCCGCTATGCGTTCTCGCTGCGGGACAATGTCGGCTTCGGCCGCGCGGAGCGGGCGGACGATATGGAGGCGATAAGGCGGGCGTCCTCGCTCGGAGGGGCGGACGAGGTCGCCGGGACGCTGCCGGACGGCTTCGAAACGATGCTGACCCGCCAGTTTTCGGACGGAACGGACTTGTCCGGCGGCCAGTGGCAGCGCGTGGCGATTTCGCGGGCTTTTATGCGAGACGCTCCGTTCATTGTGCTGGACGAACCGACGGCGGCGCTCGATCCGAAGGCGGAGACGGACGTGTTCGAGCGGTTTGCGGCGATGGCCGGCAGCCGGACCGCCATTCTCGTCTCGCACCGGCTCGGCATGGCCCGGCTGTGCGACCGCGTCATGGTGCTGCAGGGCGGCCGGCTGATCGAGCTCGGCACGCACGACGAGCTGCTGGCCGCGGGCGGCGAATATGCGCGGCTGTGGGCGCTGCAGTCGCAATGGTACCGGGAGTCGCCGCCGATGCAGACGGCGCGCCCGTAAACGGGCGCCGCCCGGCTTCGCGCCGCCCCCGCAAAACCGAAAGCCTTGCTCTCCGCCAAAAGAGCAAGGCTTTCGCCGATTCGGGGTCTTTGCAACCGCAAGGGAGGGCGCGCGTTACCGTTGATACGTTCCGTGGAACGACTTCCAGAATGCGCCGTTCGGATCGACAATGTCCGCCAGCTCGGAAAACGGGATGACGAATTCGGGAAAGCCGGTGGCGTACGGAGCGATCTCGTAGGGCGGGAATAAGATGTGCAGCGCGTCGTCCGTGACGTAGAACAGCTGATCGGGCGCGATCTCCTTGAAGCTGCCCGGGAAGACGTACGAATACTTCGGATCGGTTTCGATGTTGCGGCGGACGATGTCGCCGATGCGTTTCACGTAAGAACTGCCGGGCTTGAACAAGTCGGACAGCCCGTATGTCGCGCCGCTGTCCAGATCGATATGGACGAATGCCTTGGACGGCATTCCGTGGGCGGCGCCGAACGGATAATGATAGCCGTCCAGCTCGAGAACGAGCAGCTTGCCGCGAGCGAACAAAACGGCGAAGTCGCCGGTATAGCTCGCGTCCGGCTGTTGACCCGGGGGGACCGGCTTCACGGCCGACAGCCGCTTCAGGCGGTCGTTAACGCTGCGTTCCGCCTCGCGATTCGTCATTCCTTCGATCTGCGGATAATAGACCAAATAATCTTGATTCGGCTTGTATTTGACTTCGCGGACGACGTAGGGCGGGGTAAGCGGAATCGCCGCATTCGGCTTCCATACTTGCTTTCCGGTCTTGTCGAAGTACGACAGCCGCTGATCGACGTCGGCGCGGATCAGATCGTGGTCGAACGCCATCGTTCCGCTTCCCGGCAAGGCCGGGAGGTTTTGCGCCCGCCGGCCGCCGCGGTCGATCCAGTACGTCGATTCGCCCTCGGAAACCGAGGCGTAGCCGCGATCGAATTCGCCGATAGTCGAGAACCGGAAATCGGTCAGGAGGCGGCCTTCCGTATCGGCAAGCGCGTAGGTCGAGCCGATGTACGGCCGGCTCGGATCGATCGCCTTGCCGACCGCGACGCGGCCTTCCCCGAGCCGGTTCATATCGTCGTACTCCGGCCGAATGACGAACGCGCCCGTTTTGCCGATCAGTCCGTACCGGCTCTTGTCATCTTCCCCCGTGTCGACGATCGCGTAGCCGTCCTCGAACGGAAGGGCGCCGGTAAAGCGCGGCGGAATGACGACGTTTCCTTTTTCGTCCATGTATCCGTATTTCCCGTCCGCCTCTTTCCGGAACGCCAGCAGTCCGTCGCCGGGATTGCCGACGAACGCGTACGGATACGAAGCGAGCGTTGTGCCGTCGGGATCGATCAGCGCATATTCGCCGTCCTTCGTTCGAACGACCGCTTTGCCGTCCGCAAAGTCGTTCGCTTCCGAAAAGCGGGCCGGGATCGCCTCTTTGCCCTGCAAATCCAAATAACCGTACATACTTGGACCGTCCTCGCCTCGCTCGGCGAACACCGCTCTCCCTTCCCGATACGATCCGATATAGCCGTACGGCTTCGGCGTCAACGGATGGCCCAAATCGTCGATCACTTTAAAGCCTTGACCGTCGATGACGGCAGAGCGCCCTTCCGAGAACGGCGAGATCGAGTCGTAGATCGGCCGGACGACGTACCGGCCGTAAAGGTCGATAGCCCCTTGCTTGTCGCCGCGCTGGACGATCGCCAGCCGGTTCGGCTGAAAATCGTACGCGTAGTCGAACTGCGGCGCGACGGCGATGCGTCCGCTCTCGTCGATATAGCCCCACAGGTTGCCGCTCGCCGTTTTGACGGCAACCGGATACAGGAAAGGCGCGGCGGGGCGTGCCGCCGCCGACGCGCTCGCGCTGCGGACTTGCCCGATCGGGTTCGCCGAAAGGCGGGGGGCGGCCGCGGATTGTCCGAACAGCGCCACGACCGTGATTCGCAGGCCGCCGTACGGGAAGGAAACGGTGCCGTACACCGGCGCGGGCCGAAGCCGGTATCCGGAATGCCATCCGTTCGTCATGCGTGAAGCAGCTCCTTTACGATCAGGATAGATGCCTATAGCATATGGGCGCAGCGGCGTATTGGTGAACGATTCGAGTCGGTCCGGCGGAACGAAGCGGGTGAATGCTCGTTCGTCGAAGAACGAAGGTCGCCTTCTTCAAAGCCGCAAAGAGGCTCGGGATAGAAATATGACCGTCCGTATCGTATGATGGAACATATAGACGGCTGCTGACGCGCAGCTGCCGCCGAGGAGGATTATCCGCATGAAACAACGCAACAAAACCGCCGCTTCCCGCGCCGTCGCCGCGCCGTCGCGCAAGCTCGGGCTTTCGCTGATCGTTTCCGCCGCCGTTCTAGCCGGGCTCGTCGCGGCGGCGTACGGCCAGCGCTCCGCGCTTGCGCCTTCGATCGACGCCGTGATCGAGTCGCTCGAGGTGAAGCGGCCGGCGCCGGAAGTCGTCGAGTTTCGCATGACCGACTTCGACAACGGCTGGCTGAAATATTCGGACGGCGCGGTGAAGGTGACGAGCGACGGGGGAGCGCAGTGGCGGGAAGCGGCTTCCGCCGCGGCGGGGGAGAAGGCCGCCGGGGACGGCGACGGCTCGGGACGTAGCGAGCGGATTCTTGCGCCGGCCGCGGAGAAGAAGCCGGCGTCGATCGAGTACGGCGCGAAAACGGTAGCCGTCAAGCAGTCGCAATTTTTGACCGACCGGATCGGCTGGGCGCTGCCGGAAGGCGGCCTAGGGCTGCCGGCTCCGCTGCTCGTGACGACGGACGGCGGAGAGACGTGGCATGCGGAGATGACCGCGGACGTGAAGGCGGCGGTCGAAGCGGAGAAAAAGCGCGAAGCGGAAGCCGAGCTCGAAGCGTCGCTGTACGAAACGCCGGAGGCGGCCAGACAAGCGATGCGCGCCCCGTCGTCGCTCATGCCGGGCCGCGTTTCGCCGGGCGACGTGGCGCTGCTGCGCCAAGACAAGCCGGGGAGCGTGGAGTGGCAGGGGAAGACGTATAAGCTGCAGCCGTTCGGATCGGGCTACTATACGTACATTCCGATTCCGATGTCGGTCAAGCCGGGCGACTATTCGATCGGCGACCGGAAGCTGACGATCCAGGCGAAAACATTCGATACGCAATATTTGCAGGTGACGAAGCAAATGGAGAGCATGCGCCAGGATACCGTCCGCATTCAGGCCGACCAGAAAAAAATCGACGCGGCGCGCAGCAAGTCGGAGCCGGCCTTTTTGTTCGACTCGCCGTTCGTCCAGCCGGTTCAAGGCGTTTTGACGACGCCGTACGGCCATACCCGCTACGTCAACGGCAAATACGACAGCTCGCATATGGCGATCGACCTCGCGGCCAAGGAAGGGACGCCGGTCCAAGCGACGAACGACGGGATCGTGGCGCTGGCCGACAGCTTGTATTTGACCGGCAACGCGATTTATATCGATCACGGGATGGGGCTGTTTTCGCAGTACGCGCATTTGTCCGAGCTGCGCGTCAAGACCGGCGACCGGGTGAAAAAAGGCGACATTATCGGACTCGTCGGCTCGACCGGTTTTTCGACCGGACCGCACCTGCATTTCACGTTTTGGGTGCACAACGTGCAGGCGAACCCGAACCTGTTTTTCGGCAAAACGCCGCAGCGGTGGGCGAATCCGGCGCAATAGCGTCCGCGGGAAAAATTCGCTATAACCGACATGCCGATTGCTTCGCGCGGCGCGATTATGGTAAGATGAATGCAATTACCGGAACGGAGGGTTCGTCGTGATAGATTCTATTCGGGTCAGGACGTTGCGCGGCTAATCGTATAGCGTAAACGGCTCTGCCTGCGGCAGAGGACTCGGGATAGGTCTGTCCACATTTTCATATACGGCGATGGCGGCGAGAGCTTGCCGTTCGCTTCCCGCGGCGGGATGTCGCAGGCGGCGAAAGGCGTCCGCTTGCACGCTTTCTTTTCGTATGAAAACACGAAGACCCGCAAGTCCGGTCTGCGTGCCGCTTTTGCGGCTCGTTCCAGACACGGATCGTTCTCGATATCCTCTTCGCATATGCGCACAGGCAGCGGCCAAAGTTGTCTGTGTTTTTGTTTTTTCATCCACATGTACGGGAGGATATTCATCTATGGAACAAAGGGAACAAACGGAACAAAGAGCGATAACGGTAGGCGTCAATTTGCACAATCAGCCGGATTTCGTCGATTCGATGGAGGAGCTGCGCCATTTGGCGGCGGCGTGCGACGTGGAGGTCGTGGGGGAGCTGACCCAGAAGGCGGCCCACGTGAACGCGTCGCATTATATCGGCACGGGCAAAGTGTCGGAGCTGTCCGAGATGCTGCGCGCGTACGAGGCGAACATCGTCATTTTCAACGACGAGCTGTCCCCTTCGCAAATTCGCAATCTGGAAAAAGATTTGGCGTGCAAGGTGATCGACCGCACCATTTTAATATTGGACATTTTCGCGGAACGGGCCCGGACGAGAGAAGCGCAGCTTCAAGTGGAGATGGCCCGGATGCAGTACATGCTGCCGCGTCTCGTCGGCTTGCGCGAGTCGCTCGGCCGGCAGAGCGGCGGGGTCGGCACGAAAAACCGGGGCGCCGGCGAAACGAAGCTGGAGCTCGACCGGCGGCGCATCGAGGCGAAAATCGCGGCGCTGCACAAGGAGCTGGAGACGCTCGTCGCCCAGCGGCAAATTCAGCGGAAGCAGCGGCAAAAAAACAAAATTCCGGTCGTCAGCCTCGTCGGCTATACGAACGCCGGCAAATCGAGCCTGATGAACGCGCTGATCGAGCGGTTCCATCCGGACGGGGGCAAGCTCGTGCTCGCCAAAGACATGCTGTTCGCCACGCTGGAAACGTCGGTGCGCAGCATCGAGCTGCCCGACAACAAATCGTTTTTGCTGACCGATACGGTCGGGTTCGTCCGCAATTTGCCCCATCATCTGATCAAAGCGTTCCGCTCGACCTTGGAGGAGGTCGCCGAATCGGATTTGCTCGTTCACGTCGTCGACTATGCCGATCCGGAGCACGAGCATTTGATCGCCGTCACGAACGAAACGGTGAAGGCGTTGGGAGCGGATCATATTCCGATGCTGTACGCCTACAACAAAACGGATTTGGCGCCCGAACGGCCGGCCGACGAGCCGGACCGCGTATGCGTGTCGGCGAAGCGGGGCGACGGCATCGACGAGCTCGTGCGGCGCATCCGCGAGCGCATTTTCACGGACTACGTCCGCTGCGAAATGCTTATCCCGTTCGAGCAGGGGCGGCTCGTTTCGTATTTGAACGAAAACGCCAACGTCACGTCGACGAGCTACGAGGAAAACGGAACGAAGCTGACGCTGGAATGCGTGAAAGCCGACTACGACAAATATCGCGACTACGTCGTCGCGGGTCCGGAATGACCGGTCATTTCAAAAACAGATCGGCGACTTCGCGCCAGCTGCCGACGCGCGGGTACCGGTCCTCGAACACGTTGTGGCTGGCCGTGAACAAAATGCCTTGCCCGCGGAAACGGGCGAACTGGTACGCGTGATCGTCGATCAAATAGTCGGCGTCGATAATGCTTTTGTCCCCGCAAAACACGATATGCGTGGCCGGGATGAACGGAAAATGCTCCTGCAGCCATTCGTACTTGGCGGTAAACGAGGCGGGAACTTCCATCGCGGCCGAGGCGACGAAAATTTCGTATCGCGTCTGCAGCTCGCGGATGACGTCCTGGCTGTCCGGCATCACTTTCAAATCCCGCATAAACAACGGGTCGTCGAAGTAGCGGGACACCTCGTCGCCGCATTTGGCGACGTGCCGCAGCTTTTTGCCGTGCAGCCGCTCGGGCGTAATCGTATCGCCGTAGTCGCGGTTGTAGCATTCGATCATTTTGCCGAGCGTATCCGCCATCACTTCGTCCATGTCGATGGCGATGCGCTTTTTTGTGTCTCCCATATGCAGACGCTCCTATCCGTTCTGTTTTGCTGCGTTCCGCGACGAATACGCGGGCCGCGTCTGTCAACGCTATGAATAACGGTTCCCTCTAAATGCTAGCCCGAATCGGCGGGAAGGTCAACCGCGGCGGCTCGGAACAAGTGCAACTTTATCCGGGTTCGCGACGTCATAGGTAAGGGCAGCTTGTACGAAAAGGAGGATTGCGTATGAAAACGATAGCGGCGGCCGTCCTGCTGCTTGGCAGCCTGCTTCTGGTTCAAGGCTGCGGCGGCGCGGGCGGAAGCTCGGGAGACGCGGGCATCGCGATTCGCGGCGAGGTGATCGCCGTCGGCGAATTGCCGAACGGTCCGGGGACGCTCATGCTGGTCGAAGGGAAGAAGGAAGAGGATACCCGATACGATAAAGCAAACGTCAGCGTGCCGCAAAAAACGGCGAACGTATACAAAATGGCGAACGGGAAAAAGGAAAAGGCGGCGGTATCCGATTTGAAATCCGGGCTGCGCGTCGAAGTCCGCTTCGCCGGTCCGGCGCAGGAGATGGGGATCGTACAGGGAGAGGCGAAAGAAGTCGTCATCCTGGAGGGCGGCTCCGGTACCGGATCGCAAGGTTAACGGCGCATGGCGGATTGGATAACGAAATAAGCGATCGCTCAGGCTGCTTCGGGAGAATTGCCCGATGCAGCCCGTTTTTTTATGCGCGCTTGACATTCGGATTTTAATATGTCATTATGATACTATCAAAATTGAATAATCGAGGTGAGACGCTAAACCGATGGAACGACAGCCCGAAGAGAACGAGTCGAATTATACGGCGAGCCGATACCGGACGCCGGACGGGGCCCCCAGCGACATTGTCATCTTCACGATTACGTCGCGCGAGCGGGCGGCCGGCACGAAGGCGCTGCCGGACCGAAGGCTGGAGGTGCTGCTGATCCAGAGGAAAAAGTGGCCGTTCGAAGGCCGATGGGCGCTGCCGGGCGGATTTTGCGACGAGAACGAGAGCATGTACGATTGCGCCAGACGGGAGCTGATGGAGGAAACCGGAGTTGCCGACGTCCATCTCGAATATTTGAACGTCTATAGCGAGCCGAAGCGCGATCCGCGGGGCTGGATCATTTCCCACGCCTTCTTCGCGCTCGTGCACGAACGCTACTTGGCGGATCGCAAGGCGCAGGACGATGCGGCGGACGTCCGGCTGTTCCCGGTCGACGAGGCGCTCGGCATGGAGCTCGCCTTCGATCACGGGCTCATTTTGCGCGACGCGCTGGACAAAGTAAGAGAGAAGATGCTGGCGACGACGATCGCCAAGGAGTTTTTGCCCGAGGAATTTACGATCGGCGAGCTGTATCAGGTGATCCGGACCGTCGTGCCGGATTTCGAGGAGCCGAACTTTATTCGCAAAATTACGTCCACCCGCGCGAGACAAGGCATTTTGGAAGAGGCGACGGACGAGGACGGCCGGCGGAAGCTGTCCAACCGGTATTCCCAGCGTGCGGCCCAGCTGTACCGGTTTACCGAATACGAGCCGAAGCTGTCCATCTACGGATAAGCCGCGGCCTCGTAAGCCGGGGCGGCGGACCGATTCATAAGGAGGCGCGTTAGTCATGAAAGCATTGATCGTGATCGATTACACCGTCGATTTCGTCGTAGGGAAGCTGCCGTGCGGGCAGCCGGCGATCGACATCGAAAGCCGCATCGCGGAGTTGACGGAATCGTTCGTCCGGCAAGGCGACTGGGTCGCGATGGCCGTCGATCTGCACGACGAGAACGATGCGCTGCACCCGGAGCACCGGCTGTTTCCGCCGCACAACATTCGCGGCACGGAAGGCCGCAGCTTGTACGGCAAGCTGAAATCGGCGTACGACCGCTTCGCGGACCGGATCTACTGGATGGACAAAACGCGGTACAGCGCGTTTTGCGGCACCGATCTCGAGCTGCGGCTGCGCGAGCGCGGCGTCGACGAAGTGCACCTGGCCGGCGTCTGCACCGACATTTGCGTGCTGCACACGGCGGTCGACGCCTACAACAAAGGGTTCCGCATTTGCGTGCACGAGGATGCGGTCGCCTCGTTCAATCCCGCGGGTCACGACTGGGCGCTGCAGCATTTCGCGAATTCGCTCGGAGCGGCGCTGCTGCGCGGCGGCAAACCGGCTCGCGGCTGAGGCGGAGTTATACGGCTATCGGATAAGGAAAGGATGATATGCGGTGCATGGCGGAAACTTGACTTTGCATACGGACAAATACCAGATCAATATGATGTACGCCCATTGGGTTACCGGTTCGCATAACGACAAGGCGGTCTTCGACGTTTACTTCCGCAAGCTGCCGTTCGGCAACGGGTACGCCGTATTCGCCGGACTGGAGCGGATCGTCGAGTATATCCGCACCCTCTCGTTCGGCGACGACGAAATCGCCTATTTGCGCGAGCAGGAGGAAAACTACCGCGAAGACTTTCTCGAGGAGCTGCGCCGGTTTCGGTTTACGGCGAACGTTCACGCCGCGCCGGAAGGCTCGCTCGTCTTTCCGAACGAGCCGATCGTCCGCGTGGAAGGCCGCATTTTCGAGGTGCAGCTGATCGAAACGGCGCTGCTCAACTTCATGAACTACCAGACGCTGATCGCCACGAAAGCGTCGCGGATCAAGCGGGTCGCGGAGAACGACGTCCTGCTCGAATTCGGCTCGCGCCGCGCCCAGGAAGCGGACGCCGCCGTATGGGGGGCTCGCGCCGCCTACATCGCCGGCTTCGACGCGACGTCGAACATGCTGGCCGGGATGAAGTTCGGCATCCCGACAAAAGGCACGCACGCCCACGCCTGGGTGCAGGGGCACGATTCGGAGCAGGAGGCGTTCGACGATTACGCGGCCGCCCTGCCCGATCAGGTGACGCTGCTCGTCGATACGTACGATACGCTGGCAAGCGGCGTGCCCCATGCGATCCGGACGGCGAAAAGGCTCGAGGAGCAGGGGAAGCGGATGAACGCGATCCGGCTCGACAGCGGCGATTTGGCTTATTTGTCCAAACGGGCGCGCGACATGCTCGATCAGGCCGGGTTGCCCTACGTGAAAATCGTCGCCTCGAACGATCTCGACGAAACGCTCATATTCAACTTGAAGGCGCAGGGCGCGCGCATCGATACGTGGGGCGTCGGCACGCAGCTGATTACCGGAGGAACCGAGCCCGCTCTGGGCGGCGTCTACAAGCTCGTCGCGCGGGAAGCGGGGGGCGTCTGGCAGCCGGTCATTAAAATATCGGGCAATCCGGAAAAAATTACGACGCCCGGCGTGAAGGACGTATACCGGATCGTCAACCGGCGAACCGGCAAAGCCGAAGCGGATTACATCGCGTTAAGCGAAGAAACGGACGTCCGCGAAGGGAAGCGGATCAAGCTGTTCGATCCGGTTCATCCTTACATTCACAAATACGTCGAGGATTACGAGGCGCGTCCGCTGCTTCGGCCCGTCTTCGCCGGCGGCGAGCTCGCCTGCGAGCTTCCGGACCTGAACGCCATTCGCGCCTATCATCGCGAGCAGCTCGAGCTGTTTTGGCCGGAGCATTTGCGCAAGCTGAATCCGGAGACGTATCCGGTCGATTTGAGCGAAACGGCGTGGCAGCTCAAAATGAATTTGCTGCACCGGCATACGAAAAAAGAATAGGACCTGGGCCGAACGCCGGACGGATCGGTCCGCCGTTTCCCGCTGAGGGGACCTTGGAATCAAGGTCCCCTTTTGGCGCCGTCGCCGGGCGTTCAGGCGCGGCAACGTAGCGGTCCGGCCGTTCCCCGGACGGGGAACCGCGCTTTCGCGTGCTTCCGCGTTGCTTCGGAGAGGGAATCGACACGGAATGCACCTGCCCGAAAAATAGTGCTTCGGAACCGGAAACGGACTTTTGCGCGCACTTGCCGCGGTTCGATGTTCGGCCGGTTGCGGCGAATGCCGTGCCGTACGGGCGAAGTCGGAGAGGCGCCACGTTCCGTCTCTGGGAAAATATCGACATCGTTCGCCATTTTGCGCAATCTTCATGAAATCCCCTCCAAACCCATTTTTTTCAAAAGAGAAGTTTGTCGCCCTCCGGTTCGCGGCGTTCTCGACAAATGGCGAAATAGTGCTACGATTAGACAAAATTCAGACTTTCCGACTAGTTCTTGGGGAATGGTTCGGGGCTTTCCGGGTAGTTCTTTTCGCTTCAGGCAACCGGTGTCCCAGTGCTTGGCGCACCCATTTATTAAGTTTTCTTATTGAAATTTTATATGAAAATTTAAAACGGGCATCGACATGTTTTTACAGCATTTACACTCTGTTCATGCGATAACTATGAATGAGAACAATTCGCATGAAAGACGGAGGGATTAATTAAATGAACATCGGCACCGCGAAAATCAGCTTGGATATTCGGGCGATCTTGACGCAAATGGGTCTCAAGCCGTACCCCGAATCGGAGGCGGCCACGGCGCGCAAGGAGTCGCTGAAGCTGGTCAGGAGGCGGTACTCGAGCTAGGACATTGCCACTTTGATAATCCAACGAGGTTGGGGGGCTTAGTAAAGTACGTACTTTAGTCACATACCCGTATTACCGGTTCCGATGATAGGACGTTCAGACGTCTTTACATAGATTCGGCCGATCGGCCGCGGAACGGCGGTGCTTCCGCATAAGCCGATCGTCCCGGCATCACCCATGACAAAACGAAGCCTCCGATCCTATACGGGACGGAGGCTTTTTAGGTTTATGGGCCGTCGTTCGCTCAGAACATGCTCCAATCGAACTGCTCGGACAGCAGCCGCAGCAGGTGAACGCCCGCCGTGCTGTTTCCTTTGTCGTTCAGCGCCGGTCCGATGATGCCGATGCCGAGCTCGCCGGGGACGAGGGCGAGAATGCCCCCGGCCACGCCGCTCTTGGCCGGAATGCCGACCTGGATGGCGAATTCGCCGGAAGCGTTGTACATGCCGCACGTGACCATGAACGATTTGGCGATGCGCACATACCGTTTCGGCACGAGCTGCCGGCCGGTCGACGGATCGACTCCGTCGTTTGCCAGGATCAGGCCGATCCGGGCGACATGGGCGCACGTCACCTCAATGGCGCACTGCTTGAAATAGACGTGGAGCGTCGGTTCGACGTCCTGATCGAGCACTTTATTGTCCTTCAAAAAATAGGCGAGCGACCGGTTGCGGTACGCCGTAGCTTCTTCCG
The DNA here is from genome assembly GCF_036577625.1 of Paenibacillus sp. GYB003. NCBI lineage: Bacteria > Bacillati > Bacillota > Bacilli > Caryophanales > Paenibacillaceae > Paenibacillus > Paenibacillus sp. GYB003. Next base: position 148,108 of record NZ_JARBDC010000075.1, read on the forward strand.
ACCGGAAGACGCTCTCGTTGAACGACGGACTGTCGTCTCCGGCCAGGTCGCGAACGAAGCGCAGGACGCGCTCCGCCTTATGCTCCGCCGTATCGCCGTCGATCAGCGACGAAACGACGATCGCTCCGGCGTTAATGAGCGGATTGAACGGTTTGCCCGGCTGCACGAGCTCCAGCTTCAGCATCGAGTTGAACACGTCTCCGGTCGGCTCCATGCCGACTTTCTCGAACACGGCTTGTTCGCCTCGGTCCATCAGAGCGAGCAGCAGCGTGATCACCTTCGAGATGCTTTGCAGCGTGAACGGGATGCCGCAGTCGCCGGCCGTCGCGGTCAAGCCGGACTTGTGGCGCAGCGTAATGCCGAGCGCCAGCTGCGGCGCATGGGCGAGCTCGGGTATGTAAGTGGCGACGCGTCCTTGCGTCGCGTAGGCGCGGCACGTTTCGACCAAATGCGGCAGCCGCTGCGTCAATTCGTTGAAATCGGTCGGCATCGTACAGTCTCCCCTTTTGTTTCTCATTATACACCAGCCGGGAGTTCGGCAAAACGGCAGCACGGGTCGGTTGCGGGCACAAAAAAGACCGCCGGAGCGTTTTTCCCCGGCGGAGTTTCTTGCGCGCTCGACCGGAAACGGTCGAAACGCACGGCATGCTGCTTGGCGAAAGCGGGTGACGGCGCCGCGGCGGGCGTCATTTGGCGGAATCCGCCGCGTCCTCGTTCAGCGAGTCGACGAGCTCGTCGACTTCCGGCGGCACGGCGTGCTTGTGCGTGAGCAGGCCGATCGCGACGAACAGGACGCCGGATACGATAACCGGCGATGCGACCAATGTCGCCGTGGAAGCTCCGTCCATCATATATTTCACGTAGCCGAAGGTGAGCAGGCCGGCGGTCCAGGAGACGATCGCCGCCGCCGGGCCGCTCCGCTTGAACGCGGGAAGCAGGCCGAGCAGCATCGGAATCGAGATCGGCCCGATCAGCGCTCCGAACCAGGTGATGAGCAGGCCGATAATGCCGCCGAAGTTGCTCTGGTTGATCGCGACGACGAGCGTCAGCGTCGTGAAGACGACGAGCGTGACGCGCGCGGCCGCCAGCGACGCCCTTCCGCTCAACGCGCGGAAGCGGGCGGACAGCTTCGGCAAAATGTCGCGGGTGACGACCGACGTGATCGCGTTCGCGTCCGACGTCGTCATCGCCATCGTGTGCGCGAACATCGAGGCGAGCACGAGCCCGATCAGTCCGGGCGGCAGCAGGTCCATCGCCATGACCGAATACGACTGGTTCGGATCGGCGAGCGACGGATAGAAGATCGGGGACGCCCACATCGGGAAAAACAGGATGAGCGGCCATATCAAATAGAGCGCGGCCGACAAATACGCCGCCTTGCGCGCTTCCCTCCCGGTAGGGGAGGCGATGTACCGCTGCGCGAGGTTCCACGTGCCGCCGTTGTAGCTGAGAAAATCGATAAGCAGATAGGCGAGCACGAAGCCGAGCGTATACGGCCCGGCCAACGCGTCGTTGTGCGTCGGCGGCAGCCGGTCCCATATGTCGATAACGGAGCCGACGCCGCCCAGCTTGACGAGCACGATGACGAACATGGCGAGCCCGGCGACGAGCTGGACGACGAATTGGGCGAAGTCCGTCCAGGCGTCCGCCCACAGGCCGCCGACCGTGACGTAAAAGAGCGACAGCAGCCCGGAGACGATGACTCCGGTCGCGAGCGGCACGCCGGCGAATACGTTGAGGATGACGGCGATCGACGCCCATTTGGCGCCGACGTCGAACAGCTTCAGCAGCACGCCGCTCCAGGCCATCAATTGCTGCGTCGGAACGTTGTACCGCTGCGCCAAATATTCCGTCGGGGATTCGATGCCGAGTCGCTGGCGCAATCGGGACCAGCGCGGGGCGATCCATTTCGCTCCGGCGAACACCGCGATCGCGACCGGAACGGCCCACCAAATATAGAGCGTGAAGCCGTATTTGTACGCGACGCCCGCATAGGCGACGAAAACGGCGGCGCTGTAGCCGGACATATGGTGCGAAATGCCGGACAGCCACCACGGCATGCGTCCTCCGGCCGTGAAAAAGTCGCCCGTTCCTTTGACTTGCCGATACGACCAGACGCCGATGCCGACCATGAGCAGGAAGTACAGTCCCATGACGACCCAATCGAGTGTGTGCATGTTGTTCCCTCCTTCGCGTTTGTAAACGGACGGACCTCGGGCTCCGAAAAGCGGAACGCCGCGATCCGCCCGATCGGGGAAACGGGTTGAAATCGCTTTACTATGAGCATATTTTCGTTTACCGTAATCATGACAGCTTGTTGCGGACATGGCGGCCCGCCGCCGTCGCCGCGGCTGCGTGAAGAAACGGCCCGTAATGGCGGGCGCGGCGCGGATGATTTCGGAACGGAAGGGAAGGAACGGACATGATTTCGAAGAAGAAAACTTTGCTGCTGGCCGCGATGCTGCTGCTCGGAAGCTCGCCGGCGCCGCTAACCGAATCGGCGGGTGCGGCCCCGGCGGAGACGGGAGGCGCGCCGGTCGTTTGCCTCGATCCGGGACACCAGGAGCGGGCGAGCGGCGAGCTGGAACCGGTCGGCCCCGGTTCCCGGGACAAAAAGCCGCGAGTGACGGCCGGCACTCGCGGCGTTGCGACCGGCAAGCCGGAGTACGAGCTGAATTTGGAGGTTTCCGTCCGGATCAAGGACAAGCTGGAGGCGAAAGGCTTCGCGGTCGTCATGACGCGGCAGTCGCACGACGTCGACATCAGCAACAAGGAGCGCGCGGAAGCGGCGAACGCCGCCGGCGCGGACTTGTTCGTGCGCATTCATGCGGACGGCGACGCTTCGCCGAACGTCCGGGGCGCTTCGGCGCTTTACCCGTCCGAAGCGGCGTCGGCGACGGCCGAGCAATACGCCCGGAGCAAGGCGGCCGCGGACATCATGCTCGCCGACATGGTCCGGGCCAGCGGCGCCAAGTCGCGCGGCACGGCAGCGCGCGGCGATTTGGCCGGGTTCAATTGGTCGACGGTGCCGAACGTGCTGATCGAGCTGGGCTTCATGACGAACGCCGAGGAAGATCGGCTGCTGGCGACGGAGGAGTACCAGGAGAAGCTGGCGGCCGGCATCGCCGACGGCATCGAACGGTATATGACGGACGTCGCCGGCAAGCCCGCATGGAATCCGGCGCCGTTCGACGACACGATCGCGCTGCTGGACGATGCCGATCTGCACGAGCGGGTCGACGGCCGCCTCGTTCCCGTCGGGGCGCGGCTGGGCCCGCAGCCGCTGCGCGCCCGCGAGAAGGCGGGACATTGGTACCGGGTCGACACATGGCTCGGGAGCCTGTGGATTTACGCGCCGTCGGCCGTGATCGGCACGGTCGAGCGGGTAAACGAGACGGTCGTTCTCGCCGAGACGACGCCGTTGTACCCGCACCCGTCCGGCGGAGAACCGCCGATCGGCGAGCTGGCGCCGCAGCCGGCGGAAGCGTTCGAGGCGTGGGGCGACTGGGTTCGCATCCGCACGTGGCTCGGCGACGCCTGGATCAGGCGGCCGTAAGCGCAGATGCGCGAAAAACGCGGCAAACCCCGGTTCCGCCTTGACAAAGGCGATCCGGGGCTTGCTACGGGGCGTCGATTTTAAATTTTTTGTTTCTGCGCCAAAAGGCGACCTCGTGCTCCTTTTTCAGCGCCCAATATTGAAACAGAACGAATGCGGCGATCATCGTCAGCATCATGAGCAGCGTATGGCCCGCTCCGTAATATAAAAAATTGAAGCTGGCGAGCGAAACGTAGCCGACCAGAACGAGCAGCAGCAGCTTCGCGTTCGTCCCCGCCGCGCCTGCCGCCGCGCCGCCCGCCTGAACGAACGAAAAGCCCCAGCGCAATTTGACGAACAGCCTGGCGATCAGCAGCGCCATCAGTCCCGTTACGAGCTGAATCGCGTAGCATTGCGGCGTGGCGGGAGTGAACGCGATCCCGAATCGCTGCGCCGTAAAATAAAGCAGCGAAGTTACGAGACAGTAAGCCAAATACCCGTTCACCGCGATGAGCCCGGAATACAGCGGCGGCACTTTGAACATGAGCCAAAAAAACAAAAACACGACGATCGGCTGTATGAGCGTGGCGAACATTTTCAATTCGAACACGTTGAACAGCATGAACGAGAACAAAGCGAGCAAAAAAGCGGTAAAAGCCAGCTGGCCGATGTACTGGTTGATCTCGAACCGGTACATGGCGAACCATTCCCACATCGAAACGGTCAAAAACGCGAATATGTTCATACGATCTCCGTCTATGCGCTATGGTGATGTTGACGGTTCTATCATACTATACCCGGCCTCGGGACGACAGCGAAATACGATCGTGCGAATTCGCGCGTCAAGCCCCGTTCGTCCGTTCTTTCTCCGGCAAACGCGTCGCGGCGCATATCCGCGCGATTCACGTTCCGGCCTTCCGCTTGTCCCGCTTTTGTTTCAGCTCCTGCGGAATTTCGGGGCGATGGATGACGGGCGAAGCGGAAACGACGAAATAGCCGGCTATTTTGCTCAAGATGCCCGATACGATTTTGGCAGCGATTTTGATCATCGGTCACACCTCCTTCAATCGCAACAGCGAGATCCCCTGGACGAAAAACAACAGCGCCGCCGTCGAAGAGCCGAGCACGAAATTGCCGCATACGAGCGCGACCGACGCCGCTTTCAGCAGCGGGTAAACCCGTTCCGGCATCGTATTGTAGCCCCGCATATGGGAGGGCGCCAGACAAGCCATGCAAACGGCGGCGGCGGCCGTCAGCAGCGTCGTCCAGAAGCCGGACAGCGGGATATGGGGAGGCGCCGCGGTAATGGCGACCATCGCAATCATGCAAGCAATCGGCGAACGGAAATGGTAGCCGCCGGAAACGGTGCGGATGGCGACGAATGCGGCGATCGACGCGGCCGTTTCCGGCAGCGCGCCGGTCAGCAGGCCGATCAGCAGCGAACAGAGCGAAGGGACGATCAGATTGAGCAGCACCGTCAAGGCGAATGTCATGACCGGCACGCTGGCCGTTTCCTCTTCATTCGCCTTTTTGATCGCAACGGCGATTTTTTCGGCCCAGACGTCAATCATGACCGGTATGCTCCTTGCGGAACACCCAATATTGCAAAGCGGCCAAAGAAACGAACACCGGCAGCAGCACGAACAGCTTGTAATTGCCGAGGAAATACAGGAAATTGTAGCTTGTCATGACGAGGTAGCCGACGATCGTGAACAGCAGAAGCCGCGCGTTGATTTTCGTGAATCGGACGCTGACGCGGTTGCCGTGGGGCACGAACGTGTAGCCGAGGCGATAGCGATCGATAAGCCGCGACACAATCAGGGCGGTGCAAGCCGTGGCGATTTGCGCGACGAAGCCGACGGTCGTGTCGGGCATAATGTCCGGCAGAAATTGCTGCAGCACGCCGAATACGACCGTGGTGAGCAAAATGTAGGCCAAATAACCGTTCGTCATGACGAGCCCGGCGTAAAATACGGGAATCCGGAACATTTGCCAGTAAAACAAAAAGACGACCGGCGGCTGAACGAGCGTGGCCATCGTAACGAGCCCGAGCGAAACGATCAAAATGTAGGAGAGCAGCGACAATAAAAACGAGGTGAACCCAATTTGGCCGCGATTGCCGACGATTTCGATCCTGAACATCGTGAAGCTCAGAACGATCAGCGCGAACCATTCCAGCATCGAAACGAGTAAAAACGACAAAGCATTCATGCCCGAGCTCCAATTCCGTTATGCGATAATGAGAGAGAGACCGGCTTCTATTATACAATACGGAATCGGAACGAAAAAGCCGCAAAGCAGCGGCAAAACGATAGACTTCGTTCGGTAAATTTTGACGTTCCGTCGCACGATGCGACAGTTTTCGCGCAGCGCGGCTCTACGCGCACAAGGCTTTGCCCGATCCCGGCTCGCGAAGCGGCAATAATCGTAGCCAAATAGTTCATGTTCCGGTCATATACTTCATGTTCAAAGAATACGCTTTATGATTACATAGAACTGAAAATCGCATTTTTACGAAAAGCGAATCCGTAGGAGGGTAACGTTCATGGCAAACGGGAAACTGAGAGTCGGCATTATCGGCACGGGCGGCATCGCGAACGGCAAGCATATGCCGGCGCTGTCCAAGCTTCCGCAGGTCGAGCTTGTGGCGTTTTGCGATATCGAAGAGGAGCGCGCTCAGAAAGCGGCCAAGCAATACGGCGCCGAAGGGGCGAAAGTGTATACGGATTACCGCAAACTGCTGGAGGACAACACGCTCGACGTCGTGCACGTATGTACGCCGAACGATTCCCATGCGGAAATTTCGATAGCCGCTCTCGAGTCCGGCAAGCACGTCATGTGCGAGAAGCCGATGGCGAAGACGGCGGCCGACGCGCGCCGCATGGTCGAAACGGCGAAGCGGACGGGCAAGAAGCTGACGATCGGCTACAACAACCGGTATCGCCCGGACAGCCTGCACATGAAGCAGGTGGCCGAAAGCGGGCAGCTCGGCGAAATTTATTACGCGAAGGCGCTTGCCATTCGCCGCCGCGCCGTTCCGACGTGGGGCGTATTCCTCGACGAAGAGAAGCAGGGCGGAGGTCCGCTTATCGATATCGGCACGCACGCGCTCGACTTGACGCTCTGGATGATGGACAATTATAAGCCGGTCAGCGTGACGGGCTCCGTGTTCCACAAGCTGGGCAGCCGGGAAAACGCGGCGAACGCCTGGGGTCCGTGGGATCCGAAAAAGTTTACGGTCGAAGATTCCGCGTTCGGCTTTATCAAGATGGAAAACGGCGCGACGATCGTGCTCGAATCGAGCTGGGCGCTTAACACGCTGCTCGTAGGCGAAGCGAAGACGGTTCTGTGCGGCACCGAAGGCGGCGCCGACATGGAGAACGGGCTGCGCATCAACGGCGAGCAATTCAGCCGTCTGTTCGATACGACCGTGAAGACGGACGCCGGCGGCGTGGCGTTCTACGACGGCAAAAAAGAGTCGAGCGGCGACATGGAAGCGCGTTTGTGGGTCGAAGCGATTTTGAACGATACCGAACCGCTCGTCAAACCGGAGCAGGCGCTCGTCGTGACGGAAATTCTCGAAGCGCTGTACGAATCCGGCAGAACCGGCAAGACGGTTTACTTGAATCAGTAATTCGGACCGGGGGCCGCCCATTTCGGGCGTCCGTCGGACGATACGAGGCTGCCGCAATAACGGAGAGGAGGCATCGCTATGAAATTGGGCGTATTTACCGTTTTGTTCGCCGGCCGGCCGTTCGAGGAAGCGCTTGACTATATCGCTTCCAAAGGGCTGGAAGCCGTCGAAATCGGCACGGGCGGCTACCCGGGCAAGGCGCACTGCGATCCGGACGCGCTGCTCGGCGACGCGTCGAAGCTGAAGGCGTTCAAGCAGGCGGTCGAATCGCGGGGGCTGACGATCAGCGCGCTGAGCTGCCACGGCAACCCGCTTCACCCGCAAAAGCAAATCGCCAAAGAGTTTCACGACGCGTTCGTGAAGACGATCGATTTGGCCCAGCGGCTGGAAGTGCCGGTCGTCAACACGTTTTCCGGCTGTCCGGGCGACCACGAGGACGCGAAATATCCGAACTGGCCGGTCGCGCCGTGGCCGAACGACTATCAGGACATTTTGACGTGGCAGTGGGAGCAGAAAGTGATCCCGTACTGGAGCGAGTGGGGCCGGTACGCGTCGGAGCGCAACGTGAAAATCGGCCTCGAGCTGCACGGCGGATTTTCCGTGCACAGCCCGGGCACGCTGCTTCGTCTTCGCGAAGCGGCGGGCGAGGCGATCGGCGCGAACCTCGATCCGAGCCATATGTGGTGGCAGGGAATCGATCCGGTTCAGGCGGTGCATATTTTGGGCCGCGCGGGGGCGATTCATCACTTCCACGCGAAGGATACGACGATCGATCCGGTCAACGTCAACAAGCACGGCGTCACCGACATGCAGTCGTACGCGCTGATGCTCGATCGCGCCTGGCAGTTCCGCACGGTCGGCTTCGGCCACGATCTGAAAACGTGGGCGGACATTTTGAGCGCGCTCCGGCTGGTCGGCTACGATTACGTCGTCAGCATCGAGCACGAAGACGGGCTCATGTCGGTCGACGAAGGGTTTACGAAGGCGGTCGCCAATTTGCAGCAGGTGCTGCTGCGCGAGCCGCTCGGCCAAATGTGGTGGGTATAACAGCGAGTCAAGCCGTTTCTCCGATTCGTCGGGGGAGCGGTTTTTTTTCGTCCGCGCATCGGTTGGCCGGGGTTCGGCCGTTCAGTCGACCAGATTGTTCCATTCCCCGGCCCGGTATTCTTTCGGGCTGACGCCGTAGCGGGCGCGGAAGACGCGGTAGAAATACGTATAGCTGTTGAAGCCGCACATTTCGGAAATTTGCTCGAGCGACATTTTGCTGAACAAAATGCGTTCGCGCGCGGCCGACAGCCGGATCTGCTGCACGTACTGCATGATCGTCTGCTCGAATACCGACTTGAACAGATGAACGGCGCGGGAGACGCTCAGGCCGACGTGCGAGGCGACGTCCTGGATTTTGATCGGCGACAGGGCGTTCTCCTCGATGTAGCGCTTCATTTCGTAGGCGAGAAACGAGCGGCCTTTGCCGGAAGCGGGCCGGTGCTCGTGGCTCGTCCGCTCGATCGTCAGGCACAGCAGACGCAAATAATAGCCGGCCATTTCTTTGGCCGGATGTTTGCCGCGCCGCTGCTCCAATATCGTTTGGCGGCACAGGTGCAGCACGTCCTCGTTCATCGGCAGCTTCAGGCTGACCGGCCGCTCTTTCGCCAGGCGGGCCCACCAGGCGTCCAGCCACGTGCCGCGGCAAAAGAAATAGTAGTCCCCGCTCGACACCTCGACTTCCCCGTTCGACTGCAGCTCCGCTTCGACGCGCAGGTCGTATTGGTCTTTCGGCTTATACACGAGCAGGTCGCCCGGAACGATCAATCTCACCTCGCCGTCGACCAGCGCGCGGCAGCAGCCTTCCACCTGAAAGCGGATCAGGTAGTTGCGCAGGCCGCGGGTCGATTTTACGTTGAACGGCTTCGAATGGTGCGAATAGCCGGCGGCGAGCACTTCGCAGGTCAGCGGATTCATGGAAACCTCCGTTTGCGGATGTGGACTTCTTCTCCTTCTTTATTATCGATACGAATCGGCCGTCCGACAACGGTTTATTTTCGGTAGATATTTGTAATTATTACTGTTAAAATGGAAGGGCGGACAATCACCGCTGCTGCCGCTATCATCCGTGCCATTTCATCGTAAATCTACATACGGGAGGCGTGCCGCTTTGCGCTCCGTTCTTTCCCAAATGGCGCTCCACGGTTTTTTTCTGCTGCTGATCGGCTTCCTGATCGTCATCGCCATGAATCCGGGCGTGCTCGTCCCGCTCGATTTCGAATGGCCGGAAGCTCGGGCGGTCCATTCGTTCAAAACGATTTTGATCGGCATCGTGCTCGAAGCGCTGCCTTTTATCGTCCTCGGCGTGCTCGTCTCCTCGTTCGTGCAAATGTTCGTGCCCGACAGCTGGATTCGCCGGTTCGCTCCGAAGCATCCGCTGCTCGGCATCGCGTTCGCCTGCCTGCTCGGGTTTCTGTTTCCGATATGCGAATGCGGCATGGTCCCGGTTATACGCAGGCTGATCGCCAAAGGCATGCCGTTGTACGTGGGCGTCGTGTTCATCGTGGTCGGCCCGATCTTCAATCCGGTCGTCTATGCGGCGACGTACATGGCGTTCCGCAATCGCCCGGAGCTGGTGTACTCGCGTACGGGGCTCGCCCTCTTCGTCGGCGCGGCTGTCGGCCTGTTCGTCTACGCGTTCGTGAAAAACAACGCGCTGAAGCATAGCGCGGCTTCGCTTTACGGCTCCGACGGCGAGGGGGAAGGCGATCAACGCGGTCGCAGCCGCGGCCGCGGCCACGGCCACGGCCACGGCCACGGCCATTCCGGCGGCAATCGGTTTTTCGCAATGCTGGATCATGCCGGAGCGGAATTTATCGATATGGGCAAATATTTGATTTTCGGCTCGTGCGTCGCGGCGGCCATCCAGACGTTCGTCCCCCGGGGAAGCCTGCTCGAGATCGGGCAGCATCCGTACGTTTCCCATTTTTTTATGATGGGCCTCGCGTATGTGCTGTCGCTTTGTTCGACGTCCGACGCATTCGTCGCTTCCTCCTTCGTCGGGACGTTCTCGATCGGATCGGTGCTGACGTTCATGGTGTTCGGACCGATGCTCGATTTGAAAACGACGCTGATGCTGTCCTCCGTGTTCCGTCCGCGATTCGTGCTGCTTTTGTCCGTTCTGATCGCCGCATTCGTTTTGCTCGGGGCGCATGCCGCCGATCTGCTTGTGCTGACATACTAAACGGTCCGGCCTCGGACGCCTGTGCCGAGCGCGGGCCGAATCGAAACGGAGGGTCGCCTTATGGCCGAACGGCGTTCGCTTACCGCCCATTATTGGTTTCGGGCCTTCATTATGTCCGGCTTCGCGTTTTATATTTTGCACTTGACGAAAACCGGCCGTCTTATGTACTATATCGCGCCGCGCATGGAAGTATACGTCAAATGCGCGGCGATCGGCCTGTTCGTCTTCGCGCTGTACCAAGGCTTTCTCGGGCTGCGGTCGTTTTTCGGCAAAGACGGCGAGCCTTGCGATTGCGGGCATGAGCCTCCGCGCTCGATCGTGCGCAACGTTTGGCTGTACGGACTGTTTTTGCTGCCGCTGACGCTCGGCTTCCTGCTGCCGGACAAGCTGATGGGCAGCGATATCGCCGCGATGAAGGGGATGAATTTGGGCGGCGGCATCGGCGGCGTCGCCCGAGCGGACAAGACCGGCGGCGTCGGGGAGGCCGCCTCTGCGGGGGGAGCGGCAGCTGATGCGAATGCGGGCGTGGACGCGGGCCCGTCGGCGCAAGGCCCGGCCCCGGGCGTATCCGCGGCCGATCCGACAGGAAGCGCGCCGGGGAGCGAAACGTGGGCGGAGCGGCCCGGCGCGGCGGTCGGCGACGAGCTCGACAAGCTGTTCGCCGCGGACGATTTCAACAAGCCGTTCGTCGGTCTCGGCAAAAAGCTGTACGCCAAAGAGAAAATCGTCATCAAGGAAGAAGGGTTTATGGAGCTGCTCACGACCGTCGACCTGTTTTTGGACCGGTATATAGGGAAAACGATGGAACTGACCGGGTTCGTCTATCGCGAGCCGGACATGGCGGACAATCAGTTTGTGGTCGCCCGGCTGGCGATGCAGTGCTGCTCGGCCGATTCGTCTCCGTACGGCGTCATGGTCGAAAGCCCGATGGCGAAAAAGCTCGGCAAAGACCAGTGGGTGAAGCTTGTCGGCACGATCGGCAAAACGAAGTACAACGATAACGAAATTATGAAGCTCGACGCGTCGTCGATCCAAAACGTGCAGGCGCCCGAGACGCCTTACGTCTACCCGTACTTCGAAGCATTCGAGGAGCTGGCCGATTGAAACGGGCGGCGCCGTCAATCGTACAAACGGCCCCACTGGTCGGCCAGCTCCGCTTCGTCGAGGTCGATGCCGATAAAGACGATATACGTTTCGCCGTCGTAACCGGTTTTTTCCCAGTACGTCCGCCCGCCCGCATATTGCATCAAACGCATGCAGCCGTCGCCGTCGAATCGGACGTAGCCTTTGGCGCGAAGCAGACGGTCCTTCCAGGCGCGGAGAAACCGTTCCGCGCGGGCGGCCGTCGACTTGCCGCCGGCCTTCCAGGGGAGCGCCACCGATTTGACGCGGGAAAACGACGCGGCCGGCTGCGGCTTCGCGGCGCGGGGCGCGGCGCCGCCTACGGCGACTTTGACGGAGCCGTATGACGCCCGACTGACCGCGGGACGGCTTGGACCCGGGCCGGCGCCAGCGCCCGGGATAGTGCTTGCGCTTCCGCTTTCGTATACGTGTGTTTTTTCGTTTGGGTGAGCGTGAGCTTGCGCGCCAGCGTCCGCATTCTCCCCGATGCCGGCGAAAAGCTCGCTCAGATCGATGCGGCTGTGCGTCGTTTGGACGATCGGGGCGCGTTCGTTCAGCTTGCGGATCGCTTTTTCGATTTTGGCGAGCCGGGCGGCGGGGACGAGATCGGTTTTGTTCAGCACGAGCCGGTCGGCGACTTCGATTTGCCGCCGCAGCGTGCGAACGAGCTGCCGATCCGAGGCGAAGACGCTGTTATACTCGAGCACATGCTCGGCATCCAGCACCGTAACGATCCGCATCAACCGTACGGCGCGCAGCAGCTCCGGCTCGGTCAGCGCATCGGCGATTTCCTCCGGATTGGCGACGCCGGTCAGCTCGATGACGATCACGTCGGGCTTTTGGCCGACAAGGGTCCGGAGCGCGGCGAGCAGCTCGCCCTTTTTGCCGCAGCATACGCAGCCGTCCAGCAGCCTTTGCACGGCGGCATTGCCGCCCTCCGCGGCGATGAGGCCGTCGACGTCCCGTTTTCCGAGCTCGTTCATGAGCACGCCGGGCTTCATGGCCCGCCTGCCGGCCTCCTCCAGCATGCGGACGAGCAGCGTCGTTTTCCCGCTGCCCAAAAAACCGCTTAACACGATAACCGGAATACGCATCGTCGATCCTTCCTTTCGGGGGCGTTTTTTTAATTATATAGTAAATTTTACGATTTTTAGACGTCGTGCACAATCGCAATCATTGTCGAAAAGCGTGTCAAACCTCTCCGACATGTTGATCAACGATTCGAGCGGCAGGCCGCTTTCATCGCAACGAAAAATTGGGTATGGCAGCGCCTAGGCGAGGAATAAATATCGGAGCGTTGACGGGGAGAAGGCATACTGATATACTTTTAGTGTAAAAATTACGAATAAACATCTCCTTCGATGAATGTCAATGGAGGAGTGGATCGTTTCCGGGGCAATCGCATGATACTATGAACCGGCAGCGAATCAAATTCCGCCAGGTCGGCGAGCGCCCGGTCCGCCGCCCGGTCCGCCGCCCGGTCCGCCCGGTCGGCTCGTCCCGGCTGTACCGGTAAACAACCGCGATAAAAGTCGTCATAACCGGAAAACGTCCATCTATTTTTGTCGATTCCGATTACCGGCGACATTTAGCGGGAAAACCGCCCGGTAATTTTGCAGCGGACCGCTCTTTCGCCGGTGCGAAGCTATTTTACCGGGAGCATTTCCCGGTATTTCGATTCGATGCTAAACCGGAGACGAAATAACGGTAGATATTCCCGTTTCCGCTCCTGCCGCATCCTCCTATGTCAGGGGGCCGGGCGTGGAAACGCCAGAAGCGACTGAAGTCTGGAGTCTGAAGTCTGCTGGAGTCAGAAGTCTGGAGTCAGGAGTCAGAAGTCAGAAGTCTGAGTCTGGAGTCAGAAGTCTGGAGTATGGAGTCTGAAGTCTGAAGTCTAAAGTCTGAAGTCTGAAGTCTGAAGTCTGAAGTCTGAGGTTCAGGAGTCTGGAGACTGGAGTCTGGAGTTTTAGGAGTCTGGGGTCAGGAGTCTGGGGTTAGAAGTCAGGAGTCAGGAGTCTAAAGTCTAAAGTCTAAAGTCTAAAGTCTAAAGTCTAAAGTCTAAAGTCTAAAGTCTAAAGTCTAAAGTCTAAAGTCTAAAGTCTAAAGTCTAAAGTCTAAAGTCTAAAGTCTAAAGTCTAAAGTCCAGAGTCTAGAGTCTGAAGTTGCTTCTAATGCGGTTGCCCTGGGGGCGATCCTATTGGACGGAATGAGCATTTATTTTTTTTCGTATCTAATCGTAAAAATTACTTTTAAACGAGGTGCTTGGAACCGATGACAACTGGCAAGCTTATACCGGTAACCGTCTTGAGCGGTTATTTGGGTGCGGGGAAAACGACGGTTTTGAATCACGTGCTGCATAATCGGAACGGGCTGAAAGTGGCCGTCATCGTCAACGATTTGAGCGAGGTGAACATCGATGCCGGGCTGATCAAGGAAGGAGGCGGACTGTCCCGGACGAACGAGAAGCTGGTTGAGATGTCGAACGGCTGCATTTGCTGCACGCTTCGCGAAGATTTGCTCCGCGAGGTCGAAAAGCTGGCCAAGGAAGGCCGGTTCGACTATATATTGATCGAATCGACCGGGGGCGGCGAGCCCGTGCCGGTTGCCCAGACGTTTACGTACGTCGACGAGGAGCACGGCATCGATCTGTCCCGCTTTTGCAGGCTGGACTGCATGGTGACGGTCGTCGACGCGTACCGGTTTTGGCACGATTTCGCTTCCGGCGAGACGCTGCTGGACCGAGGCGAGGCGGTAGGGGAAGACGATACGCGGGATGTGGTCGACCTGCTGATCGATCAGATCGAGTTTTGCGACGTGCTGCTGTTGAACAAATGCGATCGGGTCGACGAGCCGGACTTGCAGCGCTTGGAGGCGGTGCTTCGCAAGCTGCAGCCGAGAGCGAAGCTGATTCGGACGGTCCGAGGCCGGGTGGACCCGTCGGCGATATTGAATACCGGCCTGTTCGATTTCGACGAAGCGAGCGCTTCCGCCGGCTGGATGAAGGAGTTGGAGAAGCCGGCGCATATTCCGGAAACGGAAGAGTACGGCATCTCGTCGTTCGTTTACGAGCGCGGCAGACCGTTTCACCCGGGCCGATTGATGGCATGGATGTCCGATTGGCCGGAGGAGATCGTCCGGGCGAAAGGGATCGTTTGGCTGGCGACCCGCGGCGATATGGCGCAAAGCCTGAGTCAGGCGGGGCCGTCGATTCAATTCGGGCCGGCCGGCTACTGGGCGGCGGCGCTGCCGGAAGAGGAAAAGCGGGCGCTGCTTGCCGAAGACGAAGCATTGTGCGCCGGCTGGGACCCGGTATACGGCGATCGGACGAACAAGTTCGTCTTGATCGGGATCGACATCGATCGCGGCGCGCTTGCCGCATCGCTGGACGAATGCTTGCTGACCGACGAGGAGATGGGGATGGATTGGAGTGCGTTCCCGGACGACTTCCCGAACGTTGCGACGGACGAGTTGGCGGAAGCCGCCCGGACATAAGCCGGGGGCACGGTGGCAGACAGGCGCAAGGCGCAGGGAGTCGGCGGCGGGAACGGGAGGCCGCCCATGTAGCGGGGCGACGACGAATACGGGCAGAAGGCCGCTTTTAGGCGGCCTTTTTGCCGTTTACGGCGTCGACCTGCAGGGCGACGGCCAGCAATGCGAGCGAGCGAGCAAGCGTGGCGGGGACGCGGGTCCGTGAGGCGGAGGCGCGGGCAATGCTCCTTCGAACCTTATTCGAGCGAAAAAGCCGGCGGCGCGGCTGGATAAGGTTCTTTTGCACCTTATCCGGGCTGTGCGGACGCGAACGCAGGCGAGTGAGCGCCCGATAATGCTCCTTCGAACCTTATTCGCGCGAAAAAGCCGGCGGCGCGGCTGGATAAGGTTCTTTTGCACCTTATCCGGGCTGTGCGGACGCGAACGCAGGCGAGTGAGCGCCCGATAATGCTCCTTCGAACCTTATTCGCGCGAAAAAGCCGCCGGTGCGCCGGGATAAGGTTCCTTTGCACCTTATCCGGGCAACGCGGGCGCGAACGCAGGCGAGTGAGCGCCCGATAATGCTCCTTCGAACCTTATTCGCGCGAAAAAGCCGGCGACGCGGCTGGATAAGGTTCCTTTGCATCTTATCCGGGCAACGCGGGCGCGAGTCCGTGCGACAGAGGCCCGACTAATGTACCTTTACACCTTACCCGCCCAGCGCGGACACTCCTCGCCAAACGCTTTATATTCGTTTGACCCAGATTCGGTAGCCGACCGCCGTCGCGGCAAGCAGCACGCCGTAAACGGAGGCGACGATCAGCGCGTTGCGTACGTTTGCGAACAGCTCGTTGCCCAAGTACGCGAACAGCAAAATGTTCGGTATTTTCCCGAGCGCCGAAGCGGTCGCGTATGTAGACAGCCGTATCGACAAAAATGCGGGGTACACGTTGACGAGCGATTGCGGCAGCACCGGGATCAGACGCGCGACGAAAATGGCGGCGAACGGTCTTCGCTCCATAAACCGGGCCAGCTTGTCGATTCGTTCGAATTTGGCCATATACGCCCTCCCCCGTTCGCGGAACGAGCTTCGAACGAGCGCGTACAGGATGACGGAAGCGAGCGTCGCCGCGGACCAGCTGACGAAAAAGCCGAGCGGCGGACCGTACATGTAGCCGAGCATGCCGATGATCAATTTATAAGGCAGCACGGGAAACAGGACGAAGCAGAGAGCGACCCCGAAAGCGACGGGCAGCGGGGGATGGTAGCGCTGCATCCAATCGGCGAGCTCGTCCCTGTATAAAAAAACGATAACGATGGCCACCGTATAAACCAGGCCGATTTGCCATATTTTCATAGAGCGCTCCCGTATCATCGTTATGGGGCAGGCCGCGCGGCTAACTGCAGCCGTCGCGACACACTTGCTACCACTAGCATACCCGCTAAGCCGGAGACAAGCAAAGCCGTGTCGAAGCCCGGCCCCGTCCGACGAAATTTTCCATATTGACATTCGAACATACGTTCTGTATGGTAGTAGATGGAAACGCATTTATGGAAGCGATTGGTCGATATCCGCCTCCGTCGCATCGGTTCGAAAAAAAATGTCGGCGGGCATGTATGGAATCGTCCGTCCCGCTCGTTATTCAGACGAATACCCGTCGCCGCCGATCGCGGACGAACTGAGGAGGAGCTGGAACTATGGCCGTCAAATTGCTTGGAAGCATTTTCATTCCGGTCAGCAGGCTGGAAGCATCGATCGCATTTTACACCGAACATTTGCAATTGAGATGCCGGGGCATCGAGGATTGGGGCGACGGCGAGCGCGGCGCGACGTTGTTCGTGAACAATCCGCCCGCCGGTGCGGCCATGGTGACGCTGGCCGAAAGAAAGGAGCCGTTTCACGTCTCCGACCGGCCGCTGTTCAATTTTTCGTGCGGCGACGTCGAGGAGATGCATCGCACGCTGCAGGCGCGCGGCTGCCGCGTAACGGAGCTGGTGGCTTGGGATAGTCCCTGGAACCGTCATCTGATGTTCGATGTGTACGACCCGGACGGCCATCCGATCAATTTGATCGAAATGATTCCGATTGTTGCGCCGGTCCGGTAACGGACCGCCCGACGATCGATCCCGATGAGAGGCGAGTGACCGAATGACCGCAAAGACGCAAACGAAGAAAGCCCTGTTGAAAAAAATCGATTGCGCCTACGTTCCCGTATCCGATCCGGCGGCCGCGGCCGACTGGTACGAACGGGTGCTCGGCCTGAAGCTGCGCTCCCCCGTACGGCCGGGCCGCGGCGCGATTATGATTATGGGCGACGGACAATGGCTGTTTCTGCTGCCGAGTCCGGGCATGACGCCGCTGACGTTCGAAACGACCGGTTGGGCGGGGGAAGGCGAATCGTTCGAAATGTTCCCGCTCTGCTTCGAGACGGAAGACATCGCGGCGCTCCACGCGGCGCTTCTCGCTTCGGGCGTATGGGTGGAAGCGGCGATCCGCGACGAAGGCGGCTGCGGATTGCAGCTCGATTTCAAAGACCCGGACGGCAACAAGTACCAAGCTTGGCAGCAGCCCGGCAAGAAAGGGGAATGACGCATGGAAACGGCTTCGCAGCGGATTCCGCTGCAGACGGGGGCGGCAAGCCTGTTCGTGCACGTGACCGATTTGCGCCGCGCGGCGGAATGGTATAGCGATTTGCTCGGACTGCCCGTCAAGGAAGAACGATTCGGAGGGCCGGTCTATTGGTTCGACTTGCCGGGAACCGGCCTTATTCTCGACGACAATTCGAGCAACCGGCGAAATCCGGATTGGCGGGAAGATATGAAGCCGTTCGTCATGTTTGCATGCGACGATATCGACGAAGCGTACGCTTATATCGGGACGAAGGCGGAAACGCTGGGCGAACCGGAACGGTATGCGGACGTCGCCCATTTTTGTTTCCGCGCGCCGGACGGACGGGTGCATATGGTTTGCTGGTCGAAGGACGGAGGCGCCGAGCCGGAGCTGCCGACAAGCTTAAGCCCGATCAGGCCCCGCATCGGCGGCGTTTTCCTGAACGTTCGCGACATGCGGGCGGGGGCGGCTTGGATCAGCGATTTGCTGGGCGTACCGCTCAAGGAAGAGGAGACGTCCGAGTCGATTTACGTCGTGCCGGCGGCCCGGGGGGCCGATTTGCTGCTGGACGACAACCGCGCGCGAAACGGCGAGACGTTCGAAATCCCGTTCATGTTCGACGCGAACGACATCGAAGCCGCCTACGCGTACGCGGTCGAACATGGAATGAGCGTATTCCACGGCATCCAGCGTCACGGCACCGTCGCGTGCTTCACCTTATCCGATCCGGACGGCAATCTGGTCATGGTAGGCAGCGACGAAGAAGAGCGTGCCGGAGACATCGACGGCTATACGCTCGTCCAGCTGCCGGTTACCGATTTGAAGCGGTCCGTCGCCTTCTATACGGATCTGCTCGGATACGTGCCCGAGCATCCGGAGCGGCCGGTCGAGGATCATTATTTTTTGCGCACCCAATCGGGATCGGGTCCGGGACTGCACCTGCTCGAAGTGGCCGCCGGCGAATTCAAAACCGACCATTGGCTGCGCGACGGGAAGCCGATTCACGGGCTCGAGCTGCACAGCCGGAACGTTCGGGAGCTTCACCGCAGGCTTGTCCGTTCCGGCGTGCGCATCGAAGCCTCCCCGTATTTCGTTCAGCCGTGCGGCGGGTACGTCAAGTTTTACGATCCGGACGGACACCTTCTGTGCGTCAATCAAAGTGGATGACTTATCCCGTATCGGAGGAAACATGGCTAAGCCGAAAACGATAGGAGCTTCGCTCACCGTGCTTCTCGTCAGCGACGCGTCCCGGTCGCAAGCGTATTACCGGGACGTGCTCGGCTTCGACGTCACGGATTGGTGGGCGGAGCGGGACGGCTTGAACGGCCTGGCGCTCAAGCTGCTGCAGGCGGCGTCGCCCGAGGACGTGAAGCCGAATGCGCCGGCGAAAGGACAGTCCGTCGGCGCGGATATGTACGCGTATGTGGATACATGGGATCGGCTCGAGGCGCTGTTCCGGGAATTCAAGGCGAAGGGCGCCTTCATCGCCCAAGACATCGTAACGTATCCCGAAGGCGGCCCATGGAAGGAGTTCGTCGTTCGCGACCCCGACGGGTACGCGATCGCGTTCGGCGGCGTCGACGGCCGTCCGGGCGGAAGGCGCAGTCCGATCCGGCCGCATATCGGCACGGTTACGCTGTCCGTACGCGATCTGGATCGCGCCGCCGGGCGCTATGCCGCATTGCTCGATATGAACGTCAATCCGGCGGATCGCGTCCATGACGGTCTGCACGTATTTCGAATGCAAAACGGCACCGACTTGGCGCTCGAAGCGAGCGATACGAACGAGGGGCCGGCCCGGGGGCGGCATTCCGCGCGGATTACGATCTATACCGATCGTCTGGAGGCGGCGTTCGATTTCGCCGGCTCCGCCGGCTTCGACGTCGTCGCGGATATCGACCGGTCGGGCGAAGCGCCTTTTTTCCAAATTCGCGACGAAGACGGCAACCGGATTGCCGTTGTCCAATCGCTCGATTAGGAGGACAGATTCATGGAGAAAACGATAAACGTTGAAATCGTGACCGTGCCGCCGTTGCGCGTGCTCGCCGTCCGGACGTCGACCAGCTCGGACAAGGGCGGCACCCGCGCCGCGTGGCGAAAGCTGACGGAGGCGATTCCGCAGGACGATTCGCGCTGGAGCGACACCGGCACCGGCTATGTGATGATCCCCCAGCGGGAATGGGGGACGAAGGTCGAGTCGCTGTGGGTAGGACTTCGCGTGCTCGAAGCCGGAGCCGTGCCCGAGGGGATCGAGCTGCTGGAGCTGCCCGAGTCGCTCTGCGCGAAGCTGCGCGTATACGGCGACGAGGCGCATATGAACGAGGTTTACGGCGCCATGTTCGGCTGGCTGCGAACGAACGGGGAGTACGAGCTCGATCCCGACGCCTACGGGGTGGAAGCGAACCGGCTGGAGCCGGTCAACCCGTTTACGATTCCGTACGAGTCGGTTTCCGTATTCGACTTCGACATGCTGTACCCGATCCGCAAGCGTTCCGCGAAATAATGGTCGCGCCGCCCCCTTATCCCGCCGCCGCAATACGAACTTTCATGGTAAGGGGGATGAATGCGATGGACACGAAACGGTGCGTCTTTTGCGATAAAATCGTGCCGGTCAAAGCGAACGACGAAACTTACAACTTCTTAGGCTGCAACTGCGCTCCCGGCGAGTCGTACAAGCTTCGCAAGGACAGCTACGAGCTTTACGCCTCGCTTCCCCATCATACGAAGCACCAGATGTTCCCGATCATTTCCGCGTACATTCGGGAGTCGGTCGACTGCGAGGAGTCCGTGACGCTCGCGTTCGAGGACTTGGAGGCGATTCGCCATTCGCCCCGCGTGCCGGTAACGATCGAAGCGAAAGCGGACAAGCTGCTCGCGTACTTTCACCGGCATGCCGCGGGACCGAACGAAACGGTCGTCATCCGGCAGCTGGCCGACCATTATAATTTGACGTATTCGCCGAACTTGCAGGAGCTCGTCCATATTATCGAAAAGCTGCGGGACGAGCGGCTGCTCGAACGAACGGGCTCCGCGTTCCGGTTGACGGAAGCGGGCTGGCGCGAAGCGGACGCGAGAGCCGGCGGCAAACGGCTGAAGCCGTGCGCCGTCATCGTCACGGAACCGGAGGAAGTCCGCGCGGAATGGACGATGAACGTGTTTCCGAAGCTGCAGCAATGCGGCTATTTTCCGCGCATGATCGAATATTCGCCGTTCAACAAAATAGGCGACGGCGCCATGCGGACGATCGCCGAGAGCAAATTGCTCATCGCCGACTTGTCCGGCGCGAACGCGAACATTTATTTCGCCGCCGGCTATGCGCTCGGCCTGGATGTGCCGGTGCTGTGCGCCGTGAAACGCGACGACGCGGAGCATTTGCCGGTCGGCTCCAACCAGCTCCGCCCGATCGTCTGGGAGCGGACGGAGGAGCTCGCGGACAAGCTGCAGCAGCGGTTGACGTTAGCCTGATCGTTTTCAAAAATGAGGAAAGCTCTTGCGCCATGCGCAAGAGCTTTTTGTGTTTGAGCGTGGGGGAAGTCTATGGAAACGGCAAGAGCGGTTTAATCAATTCGTAAAGACGTGCCGGTCGATGCGCACTTGGATCGGGCGCGATTTGCTCCAGGAGGATGTAGCCAGTCTCGGATTGTAATAATAGAGCGCCCCGTTCGTCGGGTCGTCTCCGTTCAGCGCCGCTTTGGCCGCCTCGAAGGCGGTCGCGTCCGGCGTCAAGTCATATTGTCCGTCCTGGATGCAAGTAAATTGTCCCGGCTGAAAAATGACGTCGGTGATGGAGTCGGGAAAAGCGTCGGACTGAACGCGATTCAGCACGACGGCGCCGATCGCGACTTGTCCGGCGAACGATTCGCCTCTCGCTTCCGCGTAAATGACCCGGGCAAGCTGCTCCAGCACGTCCTGCTCCGGGGCGGCCGCGCGGTTAAGCTCGGCGATCGTGGCGTCGTCCGCGACGCCGGTTGCGGACAGGCCGGCGTTCGTTTGGAAGGTTTGCACGGCAGCTTTCGTAGCGGAGCCGAAATAGCCGGTGCTGCCGGCTTTCAAATAGCCGAGCGAACGAAGCTGCTCCTGCAGCGTCAAAACGTGCTCGCTTCTCGAGCCTTTTTCCAGCGTAATTGCGCCGGCCGGTACCGCCATCGTGACGATCGTCGCGGCCAAACCGAGTACAGCCGCCAGTACGGGGGTTTTCTTCATCGTTGCAGGTCATAACCTCCTCTTCCTTTTACGGGCCGCCGAAAGGCTGCGGCAGCATCATAATTGGGGGGGATGTTCGTTAGAACGGGGAAGGTCGCCGTACACGCTCAAAACGCGAAGAAGGAGACAACGCATGGTTGTCTCCCATAGGGTTCGCAGCAAACGTTCCGTTTGGGCCCGTCTTTCGCGGCGGGCGGCCTGCGGGCGCGGCATAAGTCGAAACGGGGAGGCGGAAAACCGGCCCGAAGCGCTGGCGTTTGCACGACGCGTTAATGGCTCTCGGCAGCGGACGGCAGCGGCGCGTCTTCCCCTCCGGCCGCATTGCGGAACAGCGCCCGGTACTGCTTCGGCGTCGTCCCTTTGACGTCCTTGAACGCGCGGGTAAACGTTCGCGTCTGGTCGAAGCCGACGTCGATCGCGATTTCGGTCACGCTCATCGACGTCGTCGCCAGCAGGCTGGCGGCGCGGCCGACGCGAAGCGAGTGCAAATAGTCGGTAAACGTCCGGCCGGCCATTTGTTTGAAAATGCGGCTCAAGTACGAAGCGTTGATGTTGAACTGCTTCGCCAGTCCGCCCAGCGTAATTTCTTCCTGGTAGTGCATATGCAAATATTGCAAAATGCGCTCGGCGATGCTGCCCCCGCTTTCGTACTTGACGGCTTGCCGCTCGGAAGCGCCCTGCGGCCACGGAGTGCGGAGCAAAAATACAAACGCTTCCAAAAGTTTCGAGCGGAGCGCGGAATCTTTGCCGAATCGTTCATGCTCGTATTCTTGCCGCATCGCCTCGAACAACGAGCTCAAATACGCGTTCTGCTCCTCGTCCAAATCGTAGTGCGACGGGTAATCCGAGCCGGTGCGCAGAAGAGCGTTCGCCAGCTCCCGGTCGGACGGACTCAGGAACAGCAGGTTGAGGTCGAACATGCAGTTGTATTTCATTGCGTTCGGGCTGGTCAGGCGCACTTCGTGGATATGGTGGGGCAGCAAAAACGTAACGGTCCCTTTGCGGAAACGGTGCGGCTTCCCGTTGACGATTTCCGTTCCGCTTCCTTCGATTACGAGGCTGAGCTCGGCGAAATTGTGATAGTGCAGCGGATAATGGTGTCTTAACTGACTGAGAACGACAAAGATGGGCATTCGGCTTTTTCCGTATTGCGCGTGAGCGAGCGAATCCTGGTACAAAGGGTACACTGTCAATGACGTTCACCTGCCGCATCGTTTTGAATATATTGTACCATAACTAACTATACATGTAATGTACAGGAACGTAAAAAACAGGTCGGTTGTGGTAAAAAAACGTCATATCCTATTTTTACCTTTTTGCGATAATGAAGAAGTGTATTTGTTGAAAGCGTTATCAAAATTAGGGGGGAGATCGCACTATGCTCAACAGAAGAAATGTTTCGTTGGCGCTGCTGGCGTGCGCCGGACTCGTTGCGGCGTCGGCCTGCGGCTCGGGAGGCGGCTCGGGCGGCCCAGGGGGAGCGGACACCGGTACGGACAAACCGAAGGCGGAGGCGAAAAAAGATCCGTACACGATGCTCATTTACGCGGCGGGGGTCAGCAAGGAGGAGTTCGACAAACGGTTTCGCGGAACGCTCGAAAAAAAGTTCCCGCACATTACGTTCAACTACCAGACGAGCGGGACCGGCAACAATATTACGGACTTGGTGACGCGCGGAGAAATCCCGGACTTGATCCGTACCGATATTCCGACGCTCCGGACCGGCTATCTCGACTTGAACCTGGGTGTCGATTTGACGCCGTACGTGACAAAGTACAAGTACGATTTGAATCGGTTCAACCCCGTGTTCATTCAGGAGATCAAAGACTATACCCGTGACGGCAAGCTGTACGGGCTGCCCGTCCCGCCGTTTTTCCCGAACGTGCTTTACTACAACAAAGATTTGTTCGACAAGTTCGGCGTGCCTTATCCGAAGGACGGCATGACGTGGGACGAAACGTACGAATTGTCCAAAAAAATGACGCGGCTTGACGGCAGCAAGCAAATACGCGGCTTCAGCGCCAATTTGACGGGGATGCTGCGGGACAATCCGTTCTCCCAAGCGATTTTGGATCCGGAAAAGGACGGACTGACGGACCAAGATAAATGGTCGAAGGTGTTCAGCAATTTGAAGCGGTTTTACGACGTCCCCGGCAACGAATATCCGAAAACGGCCGCCGAAGACATGAACATGTTCGGCAAAGGCGAAGCTGCGCTTTCCGCCAACCTGCACAGCGTATACTTGATCATTCCGCCGGAAATCAACTGGGACATCGTGTCGCTGCCGACGATGGACGGCGCTCCGAAGCGGGTAAGCCAGCGCGGTCCGGCGTATTGGTCGATTACCGAAACGAGCAAGCATAAGGACGAGGCGTTCGAGGTCATTATGGAAATGCTGAAAGACGAGATTCAGCTCGAAGACTCGAAGCAGGGCATTCCGACGACGCTCAACAATAAAGATATTCAGAACGCGCTCGGTACGGAGCATCCGATCTACAAAACGAAAAACATGAAGGCGGTTTCCTACTATCCGCCGACCGATCCGACGCCGAAACGGAAGCCCGGTCTCGTCGACGTTCCGCTTGCTTCGCAGCAATCGGCGGTCAGCGCGGCGTTCGTCGATTATGTGAGCGGCAAGGCGGATTTGAACACGTCGCTCCGACAGCTCGACGATAAGCTGAAGCAGCTCGTCGAAGCGGAAAAAAGCAAAAAGAAATAAACGGCTTCGCCCAGACTCTCCGGCATCGGACCGGGGAGTCTTTCGCGTTCCGCGGCGCAGGAAGGAATTCGGCCCGGCCGCATGGAATATAGACGGAACGCTTCGGGGCGCGTCGCATGCCCGAAGCCGAAGCGGGAGGCGATTCAACTTATGGACGGAATCGGATATAGAACGATACGCGCGGAAGATCGGGCGACCGTACTCGAGCTGCATTGCGAAATCAATTATGCCAGCGACACGTCGTGGGCGCGCGAGCTGCCGTACGAAGCGTATCGGGACAAATGGATGTCCACGTCGCAGCCCGGGCAGTTTTTCGAAAGCTTGCTTCGCTCGATGGACGATCCCCGGACGATGGCCGAGCTCGCGGAAACGGAGGACGGGCGAACGGTCGGCTACCTGTGGGTGCAATTCGTCGACGTGCCCGATTACGCGCTGACGATCGCCGAAATATGCGATATCGCGGTCGCTCGCGAATATCGCGGCCGAGGGTTCGGGCTCGATCTGCTCAGACGGATCGAGGATCGGGCCAAACGGAACGGGGCCGGGCTGCTCCGGTCGGAGACGGGGGCGGAAAACGCCGCCTCGCGATCGCTTCACGCGAAGTTCGGATTCGAGACGTATCGGATCGGCTTCGAAAAGCGGCTGTAAGAGTCATCGGACATCCGCTTATAGAGAATGGAGAAAAGGGGAGAGCCTGCTTGTACAAAGCGATACTGTTCGATCTCGATAATACGCTGCTCGATTACGACCGGTGCGAAGCGGACTCGATGCTGATGACCGGGCGGCAGCACGGGCTGGAGGAGTGGGAGCGTTTTTCGTGGGAATTGTTCTGGACAACGTTCGCTCCGATTAACGGGGTCTATTGGAACGAGCGAACCGAGCGAAAGCTGAGCATCCGTCAAGTGCTCGACTACTCGTTTCGGGATACGCTCGCGCGGCTCGATTGGGACGCATCCCGTTCGGCGAAGCTGGCGGAAACGTACTGGGACCATTTTTGCGCCCTATGCCACTTCGAGGAAGGAGCGAAGGAGCTGCTCGGCGAGCTGCACGGCAGCCGCAAGCTGGCGGTCGTTTCGAACGGCATCGGGGAAGCGCAGCGGAAACGGACGGCGAGCGGGGACATTTTCCGTCTGTTCGACGCCTTCATCGTGTCGGACGAGGTCGGCCGCTGGAAGCCGGACCCGTACATATTCGAAATCGCCTTGCGCGAGCTGGGCGTACGGCCGTCGGAGGCGCTGTTCGTCGGCGATTCGCTCGAATGCGATTACGCGGGGGCGCTCGCCGCAGGCATCGATTTTTGTTTCTACAACCGCAGCCGGGCGCCGCTCGACGCCGGAATCGCGCCGCGCTACGCGGTCGAACGGATCGGCGACATTCGCTCGATCCTTTTCGACGGAAGCAAAGTTTGAACATTATTTTATTTCTTGCAGGATGGCGCGGCCCCCGTCCTATTCCATCAAATTCATGCTATAATGAAACTACGCTGCATAGCCCGGCTTCGGCCGAAGGGAGGGAGCCCGCACGAAAGCTGCGGGAACATAAGGACGTCATAGCGGCATGAACGGCGGTCAATCGGACTTTCGGCAACCAGAATAAGCCTACACACATTTTTGAATGGTGGGAGGTTTTTTTTGTGTCCATTTTTAAACCGGTAAAACACAGGTATAAAAGGTTCTGGTTCGCATCCGCTCTCGTCCTGGCCTTACTCGTCCCGGTCCTCCTGTACCCTTTGCCCGGCAAAGCGGGCGACGCTTCCAAGGTGACGATCGCGAACGGCGGCTTCGAGACGGGGTCGCCTCCCGCAAACTGGTCGGTGTTCGGGGGAGCTTGGGGAACCCAGCAAACCATCTCTACGGCAAGAAGCATTGACGGAACCAAAAGTCTCAAAATCAACGACACGACCAGCGCCACCGCTTACGGCATGGTCAGCGACCGGATGGCGGCGCATCCGTACTCCGTCTATGAAGCTTACGCTTCGGTCTACGCGGAGTCCGGCAGCGGGCAGGTGTATCTCGAATTTTGGGACAGCACGAATACGCGCATCGGCGTGCAGTTCGCCGTCACGACCGCGACCGGGGCGTGGGAGTACGTGAAGGTGAGCGGCCAAGCGCCTGCCGGCACGGCGACGGTCAGCGTCATGATGTATTCGAGTAAGGCGAACGTGGGCGCCGCCTACTTCGACGCGGTCTCGATCCGCCGGATCGACGAGGTCGGCAGCGTGCCGAACCCGAGCTTCGAGAGCACGGACGGCTCCAATATGCCGGCGGACTGGACGCCGTACGCCGCGGGAACGTATGCGGTCAGCGCGGACTTTGCCCATAGCGGCACGAAGAGCTTGAAGATCGTGGACGGCAGCGCGAGCGCGGGCTACGGCATGAGGTCGGCGAAGCTGCCGGCGTCCGCCGGCTCCGCCTATGAAGCGACAGGCTGGGTCCGCAATATCTCGGGTGCCGGACAGCTGTATTTGGAGTTTTGGCAAAGCACGGTCGGGAACGCCTCCGATACCCGCGTGGGCGTGCGGTTCATCGGCAGCACGACGACCGGCTCCTGGGAAAAGCTGACGGTGTCGGGCGTTGCGCCGGCGAATACGGATTATTTGGTCGTGATGGCGTACACGCCGGTTTCCAGCACGACGACGGCTTATTTCGACGACTTTTCCGTCCGGCAAACATACGCGGCTCCGGCCACCGCCTTCACGCCCATCGTAACGGGGCATCCGCGGCTTTATTTTACGGCGGCCGACGTACCGGGCTTGCGCGCGAAGGCGCTCGACACATCCCCGAATCCATACGGGGAATCGTACGCATCGATCTGGAGCAAGGTGCAGGCGCAGGCGGACAGCTATCTTGGCGAAACGTCCTTCAGCGTGAATTACGCCGGAGGCATCACGGTCACGTACCCGCTGCCGCCGGTGCAGCCGATTCCTCATGAGAATCCTTCCACCTATACGTCCGGCCATTACCCGTTCTGGACGGCGGTCGGGTCCCAGATTCAGGTTCGGCTGGAAACGCTGTCGCTGGCGTATGTCGTCACGAATAACCCCGTCTACGGGCAAAAAGCCCGAGATTATGCGCTCAGCCTGGCCGATTGGGACGTTTGGAGCGATCCGGCCTATCCGTGTCTCGGCGGCGGCAGCGGCTTCTCCTGCCTCGATTCGAGCTACATTACGCGGGGCGTCGCCACCGTCTACGACATGGTCTACGACCTGTTGACGCCGGCCGAGCGCGAGAAGCTCCTCGACGCCATGTATGAGAAGGGCATCCGGCTTATGAAGAAAGACCTGGAGACGTTCGTCGATCAGAACATTTACTATGCGGTTTCGGGCGCAATGGCGACCGCGGCGGTCGTCGGGCTGGGCGAACGGGATTCGTACGATTCGTACTTGAATCAGGCGTATCAAATTCATCTGAATTACTTGAACACGCTCAACACATCCGGAAAATCCGAAGGGTTTCTGTATACGGGCGTCGGCCTGAACAGCATCTTCGCCGCCGACGATTTCATTCGGCGGGTGACGGGCGTCGACGACGCGTTCTCGCACCCGTTCATTTCCGACCGGCTGTCGAAGTGGCTCGTCTACTTCAACGGTCCGCAAGGCACGGGCAACGCCAACTTCAGCGACTCCGATACGGCCGGCAATATCGCGACACCGGCGCTCATTCTCGCGAGCAACGGCGACGGCCTGGCCGGATGGTATGCCAAGGAGCAGCTGTCGGATTCGGCGAACTGGGGCCGGTTCGTTTACCTGAGCAATGCGGGGGCGATTACGGCGCCGGACGCGGCCGGGCTGCCGCTCTCGGCTCAATTCCAAGACATCGGATACCAGGCGTTCCGCACCGGTTGGGGCGAACATGACGAGCTGCTGGCCTTCTACTCCGACAACAGCAATTACGGGCATAACCACCAGGACGACAACAGCTTCATTCTGAACGCCGGCGGAGAATGGCTGCTGACCGACCCGGGCTATTTCGACAACAGCAGTCCGGCAACCACCGCCATGACGACCGGCAGTATCGGACACAACGTCATGCTCGTAAACGGAAGCGGGCAGACGGTAAAAACCGGCGGCGGCACGGTCGGTTTCTTCACCTCCCCGGTGTTCGAGCTCGGGGTCGGCGACGCTACGGGGTCGTATGCGACGACGCCGGACGTCAGCCAATGGAAGCGCCGTCTGATCAACGTGAAGCCCGACTACCATCTGATCGTCGACAATGTGGCGCTGGCCTCGGCGGGTACGCCGGAGATGCTGTTTCATACGGACAAAGGCGGTACGTTCACATCGGACGGGACGCCGCTCGCGATAGGCTCGACGCTGCCGGCCTCCTTCCTGATCGAGAAGGCCAGAGCGTCCGCCTCGGTGCAGCTGCTCCGGCCGACCGGTTCGACCCGGCTGTACACGCAATATTCGGGTGCGGAAAAATACGGAACATGGGGCAGCGTGAAGCCTTCGTCCCCCGTCGCCTCCGAGTCGTTCGTGACGCTCATCCGGACGACGGTCGACCGTCAAGGCATTATCGAAGGCGAAACGCTGCTGCCGGCGGCGGCAAGCGGGGGCAGCCCGAATTACGCGGGCATGCTCAAATACTATCGGGCGGTTACGTATGCGGCAAAGGCCGTTAACGATTCGGTCACCTACACGATCACCGTCCCTTCCGCCGGAAATTACGATTTGCGGCTCGGCTTCGTCAAGACCCCGTCGGCGGGCACGATCAAGGTTGAGCTCGACGGCGCGACGCTTGGCACCGGCCTCGATTTGTACGACGTCTACTATGATCCGAGCGAGTCGAGCTACCTGAACCGTACGCTTACCGCGGGTACGCATACGCTGAAGCTGACGGCGACCGGCAAAAACGCGTCCAGCGCCGGCTACGCGATTTCGCTCGACTATGTCCGACTGACCCCGGCCGGGACGGTCATCGCCAAAGCGGCGCCTTATCCGGTCACCACGGCGACCAACGGACCGGCGACCGGTCTCGTCGTCACTTTGACCGGTGCGGCCGATCAAGTATTCGTCAACCCGACGAACGCCGCCGTCACGACCGCGAGCAACCTGACGATCAGCTGCGCGGCTACGCAATGCCTGTCCCGCAAGCTTGCGGGCGGCGGCTACGATCGCTATGCGGCCGTCAACGCCTCGGCGACCGGCACGGTGCTGTCCGACGGCTCGCAGGTGCTCGTCAGCATGACGGCCGGCGGAGGCGCTGCGCTCGGCAAGACGTCGGCGACCCAATGGACCGGGACGGTGACCCTGACGGCCGCCGGTTCGCCGCAGCTGTACGTCCCCTCCGTTTCGGCGGTGAAGGTCGACGGCGTAACGCTTGCGGCGGGGCAATACGCGTACAACGCCGCGACCAAGCTGCTGACGATCAACAGCATGACGGCGGCAACGCATCAAGTGGAGATTACGCTGTAAGCGCGACTTATAGCTATGAAGCGAGCGGCTGTTCTTCGGGACTGCCGCTTTTTTTGATCATAAAGCGAATGTTTCTTTACCGGGAATAAGTTTCCGCTAATACACGAATGTGCATCATCGAAGTGCTTCGATTAACTGGAAAACCTCCAGTTCCCTCGCTCTCCTATAGGCGTCGTTTCGAAATAACTGGAAAAGCTCCAGGTAAAATGGCGTCGATTCGGCGAAAAGCGCGGTTTGGACGAATGTAGCGGGACGTTTTCCCGTTGTTTTGCCCGGATACGGGAAACGACCGAAAATAACGGGAACATTTCCATTCCGTTTCCCGCTCCGCTGCCGTTTCGGCGTGCAAAAAGGTCGGTTAAAGGAATTGGAATGGATATGACGAATTTGTGAATGGTCCGTTTTAATTTTAGCACGCGTAGAAAAAGGAGATCAAATGCTCATTCTAAGAAATCGATTTAATGGATTACTTCTGCTCGGCGAGGCTTTTGCCGCTGCTTGGAGACCTGGCGATGCATTTGCTGCCGAAGTTGCAACAAGCGGATGGACAGATATCGCGGCAGGCGGCCGAATCAGCTTAGCCGTTAAGCATGACGGATCGGTTTGGGCTTGGGGAGAAACAAATCGGTCAGGGGCTTTTGGGAACGGCGAAATGTCCTCGGAGAACCCGATGATACCGGTCCAAGTTTCAGGCCTACGGAATGTTGCGATGATTGCGGCCGGGGCGGATCATGCGCTGCCATGGGAACTAGCATCGAGTGGGTGGAATCGATTTCAACCCTAGTAGCGAGAAAGGAAGACACTACTATACAGTTGACCATAGGGCAGCTCGAAGCATTGGTAAATAAGGAGACGGTCATCCTGGATAGCCCCTATCATCCGAAATGGCAATACCTTAGTTCCGTTAAGATTTATCAGTGAGTCTCTCGGTGCGCATGTATCCTGGGAAGACGAGTCCAAAACCGTCAAGATTACAACGGATACGACGAGGCTCTGAAGATCCAAAGGGTGCCCGTCGGCCGACAACCGGTTTTGCGGGTCCAAAAAGCGACAATCGGCTTGACTAATGAAATAGCGTGTAGTAAAATAAAACCAATTTTCTCCAAGGAGAGATTTTGATGTCTGCGGTCGTTCTTAACTAATGAAATTCCATATTTGAAGTTTTCGACAGTCCCAAGGGCCAGCTGCTGAAACAGCATGGTTCGTTTTGCAACGGGCTTGCGAAGACTTCGGAATTAGTTAAGAACAGCGGACATAATCAAAGCCTAAGGGCTGCCTATCGATTCACCCAATCCGTGCTGCGTTCGGCTCGGATTTTTGTTTTTTTGCGGTGTTTTTTAGGCGGCTGCCAAACAAGGGCAGGGATGACGTATGTTCATTCCTGCCCTTTTTGTATTTTCATTGCCGGAGCGAACGCATAGGAGGGTATAAGTGAAAACGTACATCGAACAAGCAAGTGAGAAGGTCCGGTTACAGGAAGGGAAGCAGGCTATCGAGCAGCTGCTTCTCGAGTGCTATCTGAACCCGGGGATTTCCACGAAAGAGTTGGCGCGCAGCACGCTGCTGCCTACTCCGGTAGCCGCCGCCATCAAACGGGAATTCATACAAGCAGGGGCGCTGGTGCAGGACCGCGGAGTCCGCTGCACGCCGGACGGGTCGGCCTGGATCGAGCGGGAATGGGGGTATCGCGGGTTGAATCGTTCGCTTTATCGCGATTTGCGCCATGATACCGGATGGGCTGAGGCGCTCAAAGATACGTTAACCGTACTGGAGGGTCTGTTTTCGCTGCGACCGACTGTCGACGTTCGGATCGATCAGTCGAAATGTACGCCGGAAACAAGCCTGCGTCGCGCCATCCTTTGTCTGAAGCAGCATGCGTTGATCGGAAAAAACATTGTATGCGTCGGCGATGACGACCTGGTGAGCGTGTCCATAGGACTGCTCCTGCAGCGGCTGTTTCCGGCGGGCGGTCATACCGCTACGCATGTGCAGGTTTTGGATATTGACGAACGATTTTTGCATTATATCGAATCGATTGCCGCGGAGCGGGGACTGCCGATTCGATGCCGGCGGTTGGACGTAAGGCAGCCGCTGCCGGACAACCTTCACGGGCGGTACGATTGTGTTTTCACCGATCCTCCCTACACGCTTCAGGGGATGAACCTGTTCGTATCGCGCGGGATTCAGGCATTGAAACGGGAAAAGGGACTGCCTGTCTTTCTGTCCTTCGCCCATAAATCGCCTGCGTTCATGTTGGCCATGCAGCGGGATTTTGTCCGGATGGGGCTGACGGTCAGCGCGAATTTTCCGCAGTTCAATGCTTACGAAGGCGCGGAAATGATCGCCAACCGGAGCCAGATGTTTATTTTGCGGACAACGGATCAGACGAGGCCGGAATACCCCGGGAACTTCACGGACGCCTTGTACACGGGCGAAGTGAAGCAAACGCTGCGCACGTATCGCTGCAAGCGGTGCTCCGGAGATGTAGAAGTCGGCATAACGGGGACGGTTGCGACCATCGAGCAGCTGAAAAACGAAGGCTGCGATCGCTGCGGCCACGATACGTTTGAGATGGTGGGCAAAAAAACGATAGCTCCGGGAAGGAACGACGAGGATAACGGTGCGGCAGACGGAAGCGCCTGATTGTGACCGTAAGTTTGTCGGAGAACAGGGCCTGAACGATCGACCGATCGTCAGGGACCCGTTCCTCCCCATGCTTCGACAGTCAACCAAGCGCATCGGAGTTTGCGACCGAATCGCGAAGCTCCCGAACGTCCAGAACCGGCGGCCGTCCGTACATGCGGGCATATTCCCGGCTAAACTGGGAGGGGCTCTCGTAGCCTACGCGGAAGGCCGCCTCGGAGGCTTGCACGGCTTCCGCCAGCATCAAGCGCCGGGCTTGCTGCAAGCGCACCGTTTTCTGGTATTGCAGCGGGCTCATCGCCGTGACGCGCTTGAAATGTTTATGAAACGCCGACGCGCTCATGTTTACGGACTTGGCAAGCTGCTCGATCGCAAGCGGCCGGTCGTATTGCCGATTAATCGATTGGATCGCTCTGGCGATGTTATGGGCATGGCTGCCGATTATCGCGAAGTGATGGAGGAGCGCGCCTTGTTCGCTCTGAAGCACTCGATATAAAATTTCGCGAATCACGAGCGGCGCCAAAACCGGAACGTCCTCGGGCGCGTCGAGCAATTGCATGAGCCGCACGATGGCTTCGAGTAATGCGGGAGACGTTCGGTTCACGGCGATGCCGCGGCAGCCTTCCGCGGGAACGCGAACGGGGCGGTTCATCTCTTTCATAATGTCCAGGATGACGTCGGCGTCGAAGCTCAGTTTCAAGCTTAAATACGGGATCTCGGGCGAAGCTTCGACGATTTTGCCGACGATCGGCAATTCGACGGAAGTGACGAGGTAAGTCGAAGGATCGTATCGGAAGGTTTCGTCGGCCAGTGCGGCCGTTTTCGCCCCTTGCGCCACGACGCAAATGGACGGCTTGTATATCGATTCCAGCGGTTCCGACAGCTGCGCGGTATGCATCAGCGTCAACGAAGCCACGGCCGTCCGATGCGTGCCGTTCGACGGAGCGTGACGGCGTATCAAGAGCGCCAGTTGCCGCAGCGCTTGCTCCATGCGCAAAGATTCGTCCATGTTCTTGAATTCCTTTCCGGTACGGCGTCATTTATTTTATCATAGCGGGATCGAAGAGAATTAGGCAAGGATTGAACAGGTATGTTCTAACGCGTACGTCCGAACGTGGGCTATAATGAATGAGCGAGGTCGAACGAAGCGGATAACCGAACGGCCAAAAACGACATAAAGGAGAGAGCGGAAATGAGTTTAAACGGAAAAGTGGCGATCGTCACCGGGGCGTCGCGGGGAATCGGACGGCAAGCGGCCATTCAATTGGCGCAAATCGGAGCAAAGGTGGTCGTCAATTATTCCTCGAATCCGGGAAAAGCGGACGAGGTAGTCGAGACGATTGTGCAAAACGGCGGCGAAGCGACCGCCATCCGCGCCGACGTAAGCAAGGTGAGCGACGTCGAAGCGTTATTCTCGGAGACGCTCGAGCGTTTCGGGCGCGTGGACATTCTGGTCAATAATGCCGCCATTATGGAATGCACGGCTATCGCGGACGTGACGGAGGAGATGTTTGACCGGCAATTCGCCGTGAACGTGAAAGGAACTTATTTCGCTTGCCAACAAGCGATGAAGCATATGTCGCAAGGCGGGACGATCATCAACTTCTCGACCTCCGTGTCGGGCGCGATGCTCCCGACGTACAGCGTCTATGCCGCGACGAAAGGCGCGGTCGAGCAGTTGACCCGCCAATTGGCAAAGGAATTCGGTCCGAAGGACATCATGATCAACTGCATCGCGCCCGGGCAAGTGTCGACCGAGTTGTTTTTGACCGGCAAATCGGAGGAGCTGATCGATTCGTACCGCCGAATGAACGCGTTCGGACGGCTCGGCGAACCGGAGGACATCGCGAATGCGATCGAGCTGCTCGTCGGCGACAAAGCCCGCTGGATCACGGGCCAGACGATTCGCGTAAACGGCGGGTTCAACTGAATATGGCGGATTTGCGGCATAGCGGAACAAACTTCCAAACATAAACGTTTAATGAAGCAAGGAGGTGTGCGATGAAAGCATTTTTGTACGTTGGAATCGCCTTAATCCTGAGCTTTCCGCTGTTTGGTTGTCGTTCAAATTCAGCCGATATCGAACCGGGAATTGACGGATCCCGGACAATCCGATGCTAAGAAGGTTGCCGTTCTCCCCAGCCATAAACCCGATGGCGCAAATTTATCCGAAGCGGAAGCGATTCGAAAGGCTTTGACCCTACAAGGGAATAATGGAATACCGGTTATCAAAACGGCAAAATACGATACGAAGTCCGATGTCTGGACGATTCGCATCAAACAAAGGGACACGAATCCAACGTTCAAGTAGAGGATAAATAAGATCGAACGAACTATTGCGGACTAGCCGGCCAAAAGGATCGCCGCAACAAAGACGATCTGCAGCATCGTTCGGGGAAGCAGATTCGGTACGGGTCGTCCGGCGATCGTCAATCGTTCCCGGGCTGCCTTCACGTTGGCGGGAAACATGGCGACAAGCAGAAGAGCCAGCGCCACGGAGGCCGCTTGGGAAGTGGCCGGAAACCAAATGCCGACGGCCCCGGCTATTTCCAGCAGCCCGGTGATCGTCACGATCCGATCCGGCCCGGGAAAGCCGGCCGGCACCATGCGGATCAGGTCCGAACGTCGGCGTCCCCAATGCGCGGATGCGGCGACGAGCATCATGACGGCGACCGCCCCCCGCAGCGGGGGATGCCAGCCTTCGAAATACGCGACGCCGAGCAGGCCGAGGCCCTTGAACATCAGAAAAGCCGCGATCAGCGCATAAAGCGGAATCATATGAATCCCTCCGGTCGATTTGCTTCCCGCTTAACGGGGATTGAGCTTATCGGCGATAAACGACGCCAGATCGTCCCCGGATAGAACCGCCTTCGCATCCGGGATGGAGGCGCGAACGCGAAGGCCGAATGTAAGCAGCACGAACAGCTCCGCCGTCGTCTCCGCATCGACCGCCACCGGTATTCGGCCGTGCCGCTGCCCCGTTTCGATCCACGTCCGGGATAACGCGACGGATCGCTCGTAGTATCGCTTCAGCGCCGCCGCGACAACCGGATCGTCTTCTTTGCCAAGCAAATACGTCAGCACTTTGTTCGTCACGTCATGAGCCTGCCCGTAAGCGACGATGCTTTCCCTGATCACCTTCATGGGCTCCTCGAACGTCCGCCGGCCTTGCTCGATTTCTTGCATGAAGCGCGCGTTCGTCTCCTCAAGCCGTTCATCCAGGAGCCGGACAAAAATCTCGTCCTTGCTTTTCACATAGTGAAAAATCGCGCCTTTGGACAAGCCCGACCGGTTCATGATGTCCTGCATCGTTACGGAAGGGCAGCCTTTCTCCAGCACCAAATCCCTCGTCGTCTCGATCAGCAGCCGTATGGTTTGCCGCCTGCGTTGTTCCTGTTTCACGGCCATCCCCCTTTTCGTTGAGCTTCCTTGTTTCCATTATATATACCGACCATCGGTTTGTAAATAATAGATGGCAGGCATCCTCAAAAAGAAGCAGCGGCGCCGGACCTCGTCGCAGTTCGCCGCCCTTCTTTTATAAGCCGCTTCACCGTTTCGGCAGCTCGATGAAAAACGTGAACAGACCGTCGCTGTGGGCGAGGCCGAGCACGCCGCCGTGCAGCTCGACGATGCTGCGCGCGATCGACAGGCCGAGTCCGGCGCCCGGCTGAAACGACGGGTCGAAGCGGGAAGGCTCGGCTTTGTAAAACCGCTCGAACAGCAGCCGCTCCTGCTCTTTCGCGATCGGCCGGCCGCGGTTTTCCACGGAGAGCCGCAGGCGGTCGTCCCGCTCGAACAGCCGGACCGTCACGTCGCCGGGCTTGAGCGAAAATTTGAGCGCGTTCATAAGCAAGTTGTCGAGCGCACGCACGAACTGCTCGACGTCGACACGGGCGTACGCGGGATCGGATTCCGCGATGAGCCGCACCGTCAGCGACTGCTCCTCGGCGATCGGCTCGAATTCGATGATAAGCTGCTCGAGCAGGCCGGCCAGGTTGACGTCGCGAAACGCGAAGCGAGAGGCGCCGCTCGTCAGGCGCGTATACTCGAACAGGTCGTCGATCAGTTTTTTCAGCTGCTGCGTTTTGTTGTACGTGTTCTGGATGTACCGCTTGTGCTCTTCGAGATTGGCGTAATCGTCGTTTTTGAGCAAATTCAAATAGCCGATCATGCTCGTCAGCGGCGTGCGCAAGTCGTGGGAGACGTTCGTGATCAGCTCCATCTTCGATTTCTCCAGCTCGCGCTCCTTGGCCATAATGGTTTGGAGCTGCGCGGCCATGTAGTTGATGTTTCGGGCGACGCTGCCGAGCTCGTCCTGACGGTCCGGCGGAACCCGGTAGTCCAGATTGCCTTTGGCGATCCGCATAAGCCCGTCGGAGAGCGTGCGAATGTACGCCACGGTGCTGTGCATGAACAGCGAGAACATGATGAAAAACATAACGACGAACAGCCAAAAATGATTCCAGACGGAAGAGATGGCCGTTGCCAGAAAAAAGCTGATCGTAATGGACCACATCATTCGGCCGCGAATGCTTCTCTTCCAATGGACGAAAGACCACGTCGCCTTACTCCACTTTATAGCCGACGCCCCAAACCGTCTGAATATATCGCGGCTCACGCGGGTGCTCCTCCACCTTCTCACGGATGTTCCGAATATGGACCATGACCGTGTTGTCCGAACAAAACTTGTCTTCCTTCCAGACGTTCCGGTAAATTTGCTCGACGTTGAACACTTGGCCGCGATGGCCGGCTAGAAATTCGAGGATGGAAAATTCGATCGGGGTGAGCGACACTTCTTTGCCGCGCACGGTGACGAGATGGCGCTTCCGGTCGATCGTCAAATCGTCGATCTCGATCACCGCGTCGTTCGCCGGCTGCCGCGGCGATCCGGAGGCGAGCGATTGCCGGCGCAGCTGCGCCTTCACCCGGGCGATCAGCTCGAGCGGGTTGAACGGTTTGGCCACGTAATCGTCGGCGCCGGTCGTGAGGCCGGTTATTTTATCGATATGCTCCCCTTTGGCCGACAGCATGATGATCGGAATGGCGGATGCTTCGCGAATTTTGAAGCACGTCCGGATTCCGTCCATGCCCGGCATCATGACGTCGAGAATAACCAGATCGACGGGCTCGCTTTCCAGCAGCTCCAGCACCCGCCGACCGTCCTCCGCCTCGACGACGCGGAAGCCTTCGCCGCGCAAATAAATGCCGACGACGTCGCGAATATCCGGATCGTCGTCCGCTACGAGCACGGTTTGCGCCATGCCGTCATCCCTCCGATCGTTTCGTTCGTCTGAAGCGGATCGCGATCAGAACGACCGCGATCAGGAAGGGGATCCAAAGCAGCTTCAAGCCGTAGCTGTACAAAAAATAGCCGATCTCGCGCGCGTGATCGCCGACGACGCGGCCGAGCGAAAAAAAGAGCAGCGTCCAGACGAATCCGGTCGTATACGAAAACAGCGCGTAGCGCCGGAACGTCATTTTGCCGAGACCTACCAAATACGGCATCACGTGGCGGACGACCGGGAAAAAGTAGCCGATGCACAAGGCGAAGCTGCCGTATTTCTGCACCAGCCTGTCGGAGATGTCCAAATATTTGTCCAGCTTCTTCTTGCGGCGCAGCCGGTCGAGCACCGGGGTGCCGAGCCAGCGGCCGAGCACGTATCCCAAGGATAGCCCGGAAACGACGCCCAAATACGTAAGCAAAAAGGCGGGGACCGCATGAAGCGCCCCGCTGGCCGTTACGGCTCCTCCGGTCATGACGATCACTTCGTCCGGAATCGGCATCCCGACGATGCCGAGCCATAACGCGAAAAAAAGGGCAGCGTATCCGAACTGCCCGATCAGAGACATTAATGTCTCGTAGCTCATAAAACAGGGCTCTCCTTACCCGCGGTGCGCAAGCCGTACGAGGCTCTGACGGACGGGGAATGTTCTTTTTTGCGGCAAACGTATACGAACGCCGGAGGGACGTTGAGCGCCACGAAGCGGATATGCTCCAGCTCGAAATTGCGGTCCAGCTGTTTTTTCATTTGCTGCGAATATTGGAAGGCGATGAACAAGCCGCCCGGCTTCAGCGAGCGGGTAATTTGCTCCATCAGCCGGTCGCGCAACTGCTGCGGAAAGTTGAAAAACGGCAAGCCGCTCAAAATGCAGTCGAGCTGGCCTTCGCCGATTCCTTCGCTGCGCAGCGCGGAATCGATGCTGCTGGCGTCGGCATAGCAGCCGAATTCCGGGTACCGCTCGGCAAGCTGTTCGCGCAATAAAGGATCTTTCTCGAACAGAAGCACGCGGGTTTTGTCGCGTTTCGCCGCGGCGATATATTTCGTGATCGCCCCGGTGCCGGCGCCGAGCTCGGCAACGGCTTGTACCCGTTGCCACGGCACCTGCTGGATCATTTTTTTGGCCAAAAACGCGGAGCTCGGCGTAATGCTGCCGATTTGCTTCGGCGCGCGGGCGAATTTATATAAAAACAGCATTTTATCGCGAATCTGGTTCCACATGGGGAAACTCCCTTCTTCTTTGCAGCTGACTCTATCATAATCGATAAAAGTCAGGATCTGGCGAAGGAAATTCTTAAACGTTTCTGAAGAAAAGTTTAAGAAAACGAAAGAGGAGACGCTATGGCGGCCCGCGTCTTATTTTTCCTTGAACATTCGCAGGAATGCGGACGGGATCGGGCTTTCGAAGCGCATCGTTTTTCCGCCCGTCGGATGGCGGAACGACAGCACGTGCGCGTGCAAGCCGAGACGGCCGAGCGAGCTGCCGCGGGCGCCGTATTTTTTGTCGCCGACGACCGGGTGCCCGATGTCTTTCATATGGACGCGAATTTGATTTTTCCGTCCCGTTTCCAGCCGAACTTCGAGCAGCGAGTACCGGTCGTTCGATTGCAGCACTTTATAGTGCGTGATCGCCAGCTGGCCGTCGTCCGGCTTCGGGCTCGAATAGACGACCATCGCCTTGTTCTCCTTCAGCCAGGACTTGACGGTCCCTTCCTTCGTCCGAACGGCTCCTTCGACCAGGGCGGCGTACGTCCGTTCCAGCACGGCGTCCTTCCAGTCGTTTTGCAGCAGCTGCTGCACCCGCTCGCTCTTCGCGAACATCATGACGCCCGACGTATCGCGGTCGAGCCGGTGGACGATAAAAATGCGGGCCGACGGCGAGACGCGTTTCACATAATCGGACAGCTGGCGGTAGGCGGTCAGCTCTTTTTCCTGAGCCGTGGCGATCGACAGCAAGCCGGCTTCCTTATGAACGACGACGATATCGTCGTCTTCGTGCAGGATGGTCAGCCCGACCAGCTTGTCGCCGCCGCTCCGGTCGACTTTCGTCCAGCTGACGGTTACCCGCTGGCCCGGCTGCAGCGGATGGTCGTATTTCGTGATCGGCCGGCCGTCGACCGCCGCCTGGCCGCGGGCCAATATCGATTTGACCGAATTGCGCCCTCGGCCGGGCAGCGAGGCGAGCAAAAAGGCGAGCAGCTCCGTCGGCTCGCCGACGACGAGCTCGGTCGCGTCGTTTTTGGGGGATGATGCGGGCGAATGCGCTTTCGGACGTTTCTTGACGTTCATGCGATCTCCTTGTCAATAGGCTATACAGCTTCTTTCTTGTTACTATATCGTAAACGGCGACAAAAAGCATCCTTTTCGGCGCTTCCCGCTTCCGGCCCGGCGCGGCGGCGTTGTCGCGCCTTCGAACCGCCGTATCGGCTCCCGCGATTCGCGTCTTTCGACGTACGCTCTCAAACAATGCTATAATAGTGTCAATTGCTAGGGAGGGTGTTTATGAACGAAACGCTGAGCGGGGCGGAGCGCCGGCTTGACGGGGATGACACGGTCATCCGGGTGGAAGGGCTCGTGAAACGGTACGGCGCGCTCACCGCCGTGGACGGGGTCCGTTTCGGCGTGCGCCGCGGCGAAGTGTTCGGCCTGCTCGGCCCGAACGGCGCGGGCAAGACGACGACGCTGGAAATGATGGAAGGGCTGCGCCGTCCCGATTCGGGAACGGTCGTCGTCGCGGGCTACGATACGCAGCTCGAGCTCAAAAAGGTGAAGCAGGTCATCGGCGTCCAACTGCAGTCGACCTCGCTGTTCGATCTGCTTAAAGTGAAAGAAATCGTTCGCATGTACGCGAGCTTCTATAAAAACTCGGTTCCGATCCAGCCGCTGCTGCAGGATATGATTTTGGAAGAGAAGAAAAACGACCGCGTCAAGCATTTGTCCGGAGGGCAGCGGCAGCGGCTCGCCATCGCGCTCGCGCTCGTCAACGACCCGCAAATCATTTTTCTCGACGAGCCGACGACCGGTCTCGAC
The DNA here is from genome assembly GCF_036577625.1 of Paenibacillus sp. GYB003. Lineage (NCBI taxonomy): Bacteria > Bacillati > Bacillota > Bacilli > Caryophanales > Paenibacillaceae > Paenibacillus > Paenibacillus sp. GYB003. The sequence continues at coordinate 188,994 of NZ_JARBDC010000075.1, forward strand.
CCGGGGGCGCGGCGCACGTTGTGGGACATCATTTTGAATTTGAAGGCGCGCGGCAAAACGATCGTCCTGTCGACGCATTATATGGACGAGGCCCATATGCTGTGCGACCGCGTCTGCCTGATGGACGGCGGCAAAGTGATCGCGCTCGACACGCCCGAAGGGCTCGTGCGGGGACTGCGGTCGAACTGCGCCGTCGAATTTCGCCTGCCGCTGCTCGAAGGCGCTTCCGCGGACAGTCCGGAGCGGGAAAAGACGCTCGGGCTGCTGCAAAGCGTAAGCGGCGTGAAGCAGGTCGACGTTCGCGGCGACTGGTACGTGCTGTACACGGACCGGATGCAGGCGACGCTTACGGATTGGATCGCGGTCGCGGGGACGAACGGCATCGCGTTCGCCGATTTGCGCACGCGATCGGCGACGCTCGAAGACGTATTTCTCCATATGACGGGAAGGAGCCTCAGGGAGTCATGAAAGCTTATTTGCAGCTAACGCTTGCCCAGCTCCGCATGTTTGCGAGAAACCGTCAGGTGCTGTTCTGGTCGCTGCTCTTCCCGGTCTTTTTCGTCTGCATGATCGGCTTTTTTCTCGACAACGGCAGCGGGATATCGCTTTCCGGCGCGGTCATCGACGAAGACAACAGCCCGGCGTCCCGCGAACTCATTCGCTCGCTGCAGCAGATGAATACGGTGATCGAGCTCCACGAACAATATGACAAGGAAGAAGCGCTCAAGGAGCTTCGGCAGGGAGACCGCCATATCGTCGTCGTCGTGCCGAAAGGGTACCAGGAGCTGCTGTCGATGCACGAATCGAGCGAATACGTCGATCCCGTGTTCATGACGACGCCGGAGGTGGCGACGGTCAAAGCGTATTACGACGAGACGAACATGACGACGTCGCAAATCGCCCTGACGATTTTGTCGCAGGTCGTCGACGGCGTCAGCAAGCAGCTCGCCAACTATTCGCCGGTCGTCACGGTGGACGCGTCGGCCGTACAGTCGCTCCATTTGAAATATATCGATTTTCTCGTACCCGGCATTCTTGCCATGATGATCATGTCGAACAACTTGAACGGCGTCGCCGGACAAATCGCCTCCTGGCGCGAACGCGGCATTTTGCGGCGCATGCAGAGCACGACGCTGAGTGCGGCCACGTTCATCGGCGCGCAAATTACGGCCAGGCTCGTCATGAACGGCCTGCAAGTATGGCTCGTCGTCGTCGTCGGCTCGACGTTTTTCGATACGCAGGTGAACGGCTCGTGGCTGCTGCTCGGCTTGTTCGTCGTGCTCGGCACGCTGACGTTCATGTCGTTCGGCTTCATCATCGCCTCGCTGGCGAAAACGCCGGAAAGCGCCGGGCCGATCGCCGGCTTCGTCTCGTACCCGATGCTGTTTTTGGGCGGCGTTTTTTTCCCGATCAAGGAAATGCCGCAATTTTTGCAGCCGATCGTCAAGCTGCTGCCGATTTCGCATTTGACGGCGGCGATGCGCCAGGTGATGAACGTCGGAGCCGACCTGACGGCGCTCTGGCCGGAAGTGGCGCTGCTCGCCGGCTGGATGGTCGCCGCGTTCGCGCTGTCGAGCTATTTGTTCAAGTGGGAGTAGGCAGGAGGCGGCAATGAAAAACACCCCCTGGAAGAAGCGGATGCCCGCGCGGCAATCCGTCGTTCTCCGGGGGGTGTTTGCGTTCGGGAGCCCTTCTACAACCGGTTCAGCTTGCGGTATTTGGAAGGGCTCGTTCCCATCGAGCGGCTGAATACGCGGCTTAAGTAGAAGCCGTTCTCGTAGCCGCACCGTTCGGCGATTTGCTCCAGGTTGAGCTCCGTATCGAGCAGCAGCTTCGCCGCTTTGCGGATGCGCAAAAGGCGGACGAGCTCGGACGGCGGCATCCGGAACGCTTTCTGAAAACGGCGCGTCAGCTGCACCGGACTCAAGGCGAGCAGATCGGACAGCTCCCGCATGCTGAACGGGGTATGCGCCCTGCCGATGAGCCATTCCGCGGCCCGGTTCATCAGCATGTCGTCCGACTCGGCCAGCTCCGCCAAGCCGCCGCCGCTCGTCTCGTCGTCCCATTCGTCGCAGGCGAGCTGCCAGATGTCGTTCAGCACCGCCTGCTTGCGCAAAAAATGCCGGGGATCGTTCGCGAGACCGAGTCTGCGCAAATAGGCGAAATCGGAGGCGAGCCGCTTGCCGTCGGCCGGATGCGCCTTGAACGTCGGCGGCAAGGCGTCGTCCGGGACGGGCGGCGTCTCGGCGAACTCGAAGCCGATATAGTGAAGCGACAGCGTCGACACCATTTCGCGCTCGAATGCGTAGCCCGGCGGACAAAAGACGAGATCCCCGGGGCCGATGACGCCGCGCTCCTCCCCGATCCGGTAGCGAAACTGGCCGGCCTCCAACGCGAACAGCACCCAGACGGGGTATACGTCGGATTGAACCTCGAAGCGGCTTTTCCGTTCGAAATAGGCATGGGATACGAGATGCACGGTTTGCGCCCACAGCTTGACGGTGCCCAATGCCGGCTCCCTCCTTCGCGTCCGAAATAAAATATATGCTATTGATATATTACTGCATGTTAGGCCGTCATCCTTCTTGATGATGATGAAACTGAAACGAATCGGAGAAGAGGTGCGGCGATGAACGACAAGAAGGCTGTCAAAGCGCGGTTGTTTGGGAAAACGCTTTCCGGAAGTTTGCTTGCTTCGGTGCTCGTATCGCTTTTGACGGCCGGCTGCGGCGGCGCGGGACGGGGACGGTCCGGGTCCGGAGAAGCGGGACGGCTACCGCGACGAGCCGGTTACGCTTGCGTTTTATTCCCAGAACGCATCCGTGCTGAACGATGCGGATTTGGAGGAGCTCGTGACGAAGGCGATCAAGGCGAAGCTGTCGCCGTCGCCGAGGGCGTCCGTTTACGACCAAGATTTGTGCCCGTTTCTGAACGAAGCGGCGGAGAAGATCGCCGTCGAGCGCAAAGACGTCAATACCGCGCTGCGCGAGGCGGAGGAGAAGGCGAACCAATGGCTGCGGCAGGAGAGGCGCAAGTGAAACAGAGTATATGTTCGCTGCACGATTGCTGCATGTTCACGCCGGATCGCGTCCGGTATGATGGTACCGAAACGAAACCGATTGGGGAGAGAAGGCTATGAGATTCGAAACGGTTCGCTCGGATGTGACCGTTGTCGGCGGAGGGTTGGCCGGCGTTTGCGCGGCCGTGTCGGCGGCAAGGCTCGGGAAGAAGGTCGCGCTCGTGCAAAACCGTCCGGTGCTGGGGGGCAATTCGAGCAGCGAAATCCGGGTATGGGTGCTCGGCGCGACCGGGCTGGGGGTTAACCGCTATGCGCGGGAAACGGGCATTATCGGCGAGATGATCGTCGAAAATCAATATTTGAACCCGGACGGCAATCCGTACCTGTGGGATTTGGTCGTGCTGGAAACGGTTCGCAAGGAGCCGAATATTCAGCTGTTTCTCAATACGAACGTTCACGAGGTGGAGGCGGACGGGGACGAGTCGAACCGGGTCGTTCGGGCGGCGACCGGCTGGATGATGGGCTCCGAGCGGAAAATCCGCTTCGAGAGCCCCGTTTTCCTCGACTGCACCGGCGACGGGCTCGTCGGATTTCTCGCCGGGGCGAAGTACAGGCTCGGCCGCGAAGCGAAAAGCGAATTCGGCGAAGACTGGGCGCCGGACGAGGCGGACAGCATTACGCTCGGAAGCACGCTGCTGTTTTATACGAAGGACGCGGGCCATCCGGTCAAATTTATCCCGCCGAGCTTCGCGAAAGACATTACGAAGACGGCGATCCCGATGAAGCGGGTGTTCAAAAGCGGCGACTCCGGCTGCCATTATTGGTGGATCGAATGGGGCGGGGAAATCGATACGCTGCGCGACAACGAGCGCATCCGCGACGAGCTGTGGTCGGTCATTTACGGCATATGGGATTACATTAAAAATTCCGGCAAGTTCGACGCGGACAACATGACGCTGGAATGGGTCGGGAGCGTGCCCGGCAAGAGGGAGTACCGGCGATTCGTCGGCGACTATATGCTGACGATGAACGATTTGAAAAACCAGACGCAGTACGAAGACAACGTCGCGATGGGCGGCTGGTCGATCGACCTGCACCCTCCGGAAGGGATGTACGCGAGCGATTACGTGTCGAAGCTGTTTTGCGTCGACGGGACGTTTCAAATCCCGTTCCGCTGTCTGTATTCGGTCAATGTGAGCAATTTGCTGTTCGCCGGACGGAACATTAGCGCGACCCACGTCGCGTTCGGAGCGACGCGAGTGATGGCGACCTGCTCCGCGATGGGGGAGGCGGCCGGCGTCGCCGCCGCGCTCTGCGCGGACAAAAACGCGACGCCGCGAGAGCTGTACCGGAGCCATATTCGCGAGCTGCAGCAAACGCTGCTGTGGCAGGACGCCGCCATGTTCGGCGTGAAGTGCGACGACGATGCCGATTTGGCGGTCCGCGCGCGCGTAACGGCGTCCAGCCATCTTTCCCGGCTTGCGGTCGATACGCCGGAGTCGACGTTCGAGCCGGATACCGACGTCGCTTTCCTCGTTCCGGTCGATCCGCGCATCGACGAGCTCGAGCTGCTGCTCGACGCGAAGCGGGATACCGTCGTCGAAGTCGAAGTATGGGATACGGGCAAGCCGGAAAACTACATTCCCCACCGGCTGATCGTCGCCGGCTCGGCCAACGTGAAGGAAGGGAGCCGGCAGTGGGTCCGGTTCCGCCTCCCTTGGTCTCCGGCAGCGCCGCAAAACGCGTTCGTCGTCGTCAAAGAAAACGCCGACATCGCGCTGTACCGGTCGCATACGCCGACAACCGGCACGCTGTCGTTCATTAAAGAGAAAAGCGCGAACATTTCCAGCCTGCTGACCGCCCTGGACAACGAGCAGCTGGTCGTCAAATGGAGCATGAAGCGTCTCGTGCGCAAGCCGTTTTGCTTCAGGCTGTTGAACGAAACCGCCGCCTACGTGCCGGAAAAAGTCATCGACGGTTACCAGCGGCCTTACGGCGGCCCGCATATGTGGGTGTCCGCGGCGATGCGCGAAGGCCGCGACGAATGGCTGGAGCTGCAGTGGGACAAGCCGAGCGGGTTCTCGGAAATCCATCTGATCTTCAACGACGACGTCAACGAAGACCTGGTCAACCTGCATTATAAGCGCACGCCGTTCGAGGTGATCCCGGAGCTGGTCAAGCAGTACCGGCTCGAGGCGCACACCGCCGACGGCTGGACGGTGTTGGCGGAGGCCGACGACAACCGCAAACGGCGCAACGTGCATCGTCTCGGCCGGACCGTGACGGCCGACCGGCTTCGGCTCGTCGTCCGATCGACGAACGGCTCGCCGTGCGCCGAAGTGGTGGCGATCCGGGTCGTCTGAGGCGAGCGCCGGAAGCGGGGCTCCCATTTAGGGGGCCCCGGTTTTTCGTTTTGACGAAAACGCATACATAAAAACGGTTTCAGGAAGGCATACTGATGGAAAGCGGAGTTTACCTTCCGGACCCATTGTCAAAAGATTGTCACATGAAATTAACGATGCGCTAATGTTGGCTTAATGTTCCGGCTTTACAATGAAGTCAGATTCGAAAGGAGTGGAGCCGATGATTTTGTATCGCCTCGCCAAATGGATGGAGGAGCGCAAACGTTTGAAGCGGTTGATCGCCGAAGGCGGCAAAGACCGATCCCGATATATCGAGCAAAAAGAAAAGGTGGAGCGCCAAATGCTGCGGGAGGCGCATTTTTGGCTGGAGCCGCGCAAAGCCGCGCCGGTGCCGGCGGCCGTTTTGTTCGCGGCGGACGAACCGGAGCCGCAGCGAGGGGAGGCAGAGTCGGGCCTCGTCGAGGAACGGCATGACTTGCCGGATTTGGCGGAGCTGCTCGAAAGCGTGCGGCGAAGCGTTTGGCAGGCGCAGCCGGGGCCGCTCGAACGGGCCGTTTCGCGGCATGGCGTGCCGCTGCGCGCGGAAGAGCTCATTCCGGAGGAGCTGCTTCGGATGCCTTTGATCGCCGAAGAACCGATCCACGCGCCGCAGCCCTGAAACGGCGCATACAAACAGGAAGAACCGCCGAAGCGATTCTTCCCGCCTGGATGACCGAATTCGGATGCGTGGCTCCAATGACTCTTTATTCGGCAGAGCCTATTGCCCGCAAGCCATTCCGCTTTTAAAACGACGCTCCGAGCGCCTTCAAGTTGCGGGCGCTGATCGCCAAACATTCGAACGGGTCGCGGCCGTAGCAGTTGTCCTGCTCGACGGCGCCGTATTCGACGCCGGTCTCGTCGCACGCCTGCAAAATGGCGCGGAAATTCATGTTGCCTTCGCCGACCTCGGCAAACAGCCGCTCGCTGTTCGGCGATACGACGAAGTCTTTCAAATGGATCACCTGCATCCGCCCGTTCACTTTGCGGATCCATTCGACCGGATCGGCCCCGCCCGCCTGCACCCAGTGCACGTCCAGCTCGAAACCGAAAGCGCTTGCGTCGGACTCGGCGAACAAAATGTCCATGCCGGATTTGCCGTCGAATTTCGCGAACTCGAACGCATGATTATGGTAGACGAACTGCAGGCCCGCATCCTTCAGCTTGCGCGATACGTCGGAAGCGATTTTGGCGAAGGTCGCGTACCCTTCCGCGCTCGTCCGGTATTCGCCCGGCAAGCCGCCGATGCCTACATATTTGCAGTCCCACAGCTTATGCTTCGCGATAACCGCGTCCAAATGGTCCACCATATCCGCAAACGGGATGTGCGTGGCGCAAATATGGAGTCCGACGCGATCGACGATCGCTTTCAGCGCCTCGTCGCCGATCGGTCCGAGGCCGGAAACTTGCACCTCGTTATAGCCGATGTCCTTCACCTTTTGCAGCGTGACGGCGATGTCCTCCTCCGTCTTCAAAAAATCGCGGAGCGTGTACAGCTGTGCAGCTATTTTCATCCGTTTTTCCTCTCCCCGTTGCACGAATTTGCGGCCTACCGCGTCGGATGCGCTTTTTGCGGGCGAATGTGAACGTTTTCCGTCGCTATTATACCGTAATCGGCCGCGACAAACCATACTTTTTCCCGCCTTTTCCGGGCGGCAAGGAAACCGCCGTCTTTCGGCGAACGCCGAAAAGCCGCACCCGTCCGGGTACGGCCGGCAACGGCGGCGGCGTTCAATCGAGCTCGATCGCCCAGTTGCCCTCGCGGAAAATCGGCTCCTTCCGGCCGTCCGCCGTCACGCCGTCGATGTTCAGATCGGGTCCGCCCATCATGAAGTCGACGTGCACGAGGCTGTCGTTGGCGCCGTTCGCCTCGAGCTGCTCCTTCGTCATGCCGGTGCCGCCCTGAATCGTCGTCGGGTAGGCGCGGCCGAGAGCGAAGTGGCACGAGGCGTTTTCGTCGAACAGCGTGTTGTAAAAAATCAAATTCGTCTCCGAAATCGGCGAACGGTGCGGCACCAGAGCCAGCTCTCCGAGCTTCCGCGCCCCTTCGTCGGTGTCGAGCAGCAGCTTCAGCGTATCGTAGCCTTTGTCGGCGGAAAAGTCGGTCACTTTGCCGTTCTCGAAGCGGAGCGAAAAGCCTTCGATCAGGTTGCCGCCGTGGTTCAGCGGACGCGTGCTGCGGACGACGCCGTTCGCCCCGTCCTTGTGCGGCATCGTGAACACTTCCTCGGTCGGCATGTTCGGATTGAACGTGACGCCTTTCTCGTTCTCGGTCGAGCCGCCGTGCCAGACGTGATTGTGCGGCATGTCGACGGTCAGATCGGTGCCTTCGGCGCGGTAAACGAGCTGCTTGTACTGCTTCCGGTTCAAGTAGTCGACCGTTTTCGCCAGCCGGGCGTTATGCGCCTTCCATGCGGCGACGGGATCGTCCCGGTCGACGCGCACCGCCTTCAAAATAAGCTCCCACAGCCGGCTTTCCGCTTCCGCAGCCGGCAGGTCCGGGAATATTTTGCCCGCCCATTCCGGCGTCGGCGTCGAGATGAGCGACCAGGACACGCGGTGCGCCATCGTATAGTTGCGCCAGCCCTGCAGCGCGATTCCGGCCGTTTTGGTCGCGGTGGCGACGCGCTGCGGATCGATGCCGCTCAGCAAATCCGGATTCGGCGAATAAATGCTGAGGAAGCCGGCGCCGTTTTCCGCGAATTCCTCCCAGCCCCTCGCCCGAAACATCGGGTATTCGGTAAACGCTTCGTCGGGAGCGAGCTTGTATTTGATCTGCGTCAGCTGTTCGTCGTTCCACTCGACGTGGACGTTTTTGGCGCCCGCCTCGTATGCTTTCCGGGCGATGCCGCGGACCAGATCGGCGGCCGTAAGCGGCGCCGTTACGACGAGCGTTTGCCCCTGCTGCACGTTGATGCCGACGCGGACGGCAAGCTCCGCGTATTTTTCCAAATCGCGCTCCGATGGCATGTTCATTCCTCCAAACGATATGTATGGTGAAGCGAAGCTTTACACGTTAACTATACCATTACCGGTTTGTCCGTTCCAAATGGGCGGGCGGAGGGCGCAGAAACGATGCGGGCTATTTTGTTGCGTCCCCGATTTCGTGTACAATGAAAGGATGAGGAAGAAGGGATGGGTTCCATGAAAGTCGTCGTATCGAGCTTGAATGCCAAATATATTCATACTTGTCTCGCGCTGCGCTATTTGAAGGCGTTTTGCCAAGGCGAATTCGACGTCGAGATGGCCGAATATACGATCAAGGACCCGGCGATGAACATCGTGAGCGACTTGTTTCGCCGCGACCCGGACGTCGTCGGCTTCTCGTGCTACATTTGGAACATCGAAGAGACGATCCGGGTCGTCGGCATGCTGAAAAAAATAAAGCCGGAGCTGAAAATCGTGCTCGGCGGCCCGGAAGTGTCGTACGACACCGAGTATTGGATGAGCCGCATTCCGGAGGCCGATTTCATCGTCATGGGCGAAGGGGAGGAGACGTTCCTCCATCTGCTGCGGGAGCTGTCCGGGGCGGGCAAGTACCATTTCGTCTTCGGCATGGCGTACCGGAATGCGGCCGGCGACGTATGCGTCAACCCGGGGCGGCCGAAGCTGAATTTGAACGACATTCCGTCGCCGCACCGGTTCGCGGAGGACAAGCCGGCGCTCGGCAACCGGGTCGTTTATTTCGAAACGAGCCGCGGCTGTCCGTTCAGCTGCCAGTTTTGCCTGTCGAGCATCGAGGTCGGGGTGCGGTATTTCGACTTGGAGCGGACGAAAGCGGATCTGCTTCATCTGATCGATTCCGGGGCGAAGCTGATCAAGTTCGTCGACCGGACGTTCAACATCAAGCGCGATTACGCCATGGACATTTTCCGGTTTTTGATCGACAATCATCGCGGCTGCGTGTTTCAGTTCGAAATAACGGCCGACATCATGCGCCCCGAGGTGCTCGACTTTTTGGCCGAGCATGCGCCCGCGGGCGTTTTCCGGTTCGAAATCGGCGTCCAATCGACGAACGATCTGACGAACGAGCTCGTCATGCGGCGCCAAAATTTCGCCAAGCTGACGCGGACGGTGACGATGGTGAAGGCGAGCGGCAAAATCGATCAGCATCTCGACCTGATCGCCGGACTGCCCGAGGAAGATTACGCGTCGTTCCGCAAAACGTTCAACGACGTATTCGCCCTGGAGCCGGAGGAGCTGCAGCTCGGCTTTCTGAAAATGCTGCGCGGCACGGGACTACGCCGGGACTCGGACAAATACGGCTACGTTTATATGGATCAAGCGCCGTACGAAATACTCGGCAACTCCATTCTGCCGTTCACCGATCTGATGCGCATCAAGCGGGTGGAGGACGTGCTGGAAAAATATTGGAACGCGCACCGGATGGACCGGACCGTCCGCCATTTGATCGACCGCCGGTTCGAGTCGGCGTTCGACTTTTTCCAGCAGTTCGGCGATTATTGGGAGGCGCGCGGCTGGCAAAAGATCGGCCACCAGCTCGAAGATTTGTTCGTGCGGCTGAAGGCGTTTTTGACGGACCGCGGCACGGACGGGTTCGAGGTGATCGAAGGGCTGATGAAGCTCGACTATTTCATGAACCACAATTACAAGCCGCGCAAAATATGGTGGGAGTTCCAGCTGGACAAAGCGGCCCAGCTGCGCGGCATGCGGCTGCTCGCCGACGATCCGGACCGCGTCTCTCCCGAATTCGCGGCGCTCGGGCTGTCGGAGAAGGAGCTGCACAAGCATGCCGTCATCGAGACGCTGCCGTTCGACCTGAAGCGCTACGAGCTGGACGGGACGATCGACACGGGCAAACGCTCGCTGCTCGCGGTCGTCTACGAGCCGGACGGCAGCGGGGCGCGCCATTTTTCGATGGTGCTGGAGGCGGATGCCGGCCTTACGATGCCGCGGCAACCGGACGACAAGGAGGCATTTTCGCGATGAACGACACACGCTGGCTGGAGTGGGCGCAGCGCATTCAGGCGATCGCGCAAACGGGACTGGCCTATACTCGGAACGAATACGACATCGAACGATACGAGGAGCTGCGGGAGATCAGCATCCGAATCATGCAGGAGCATACCGGAGCGCCGTATCCGGTGATCAAGGAGCTGTTCGCCTCCGAGAGCGGCTACCCGACGCCGAAGGTCGACGTGCGCGGCGTCGTGTTCGAGGATGGCAAAATCCTGCTCGTCCGGGAAAAATCGGACGGGAAATGGACGCTGCCGGGCGGTTGGGCGGATATCGGCTATACGCCGAAGGAAGTCGCCGCGAAAGAAATCCGCGAGGAAGCGGGGTTGATCGTCCGTGCGGTCAAGCTGCTGGCGGTGCTCGACAAAAAGTGTCATCCGCACCCTCCCGAGCCATACTATATTTATAAGCTGTTCATCTTGTGCGAGCGGACGGGCGGCGCTTTGGAGGCCGGGCTGGAAACGTCCGACGCCGCCTATTTCGGGGAACACGAGCTGCCCGAGCTGTCTTTGAACCGGACGACGGAATCGCAAATCCGGCTCATGTTCGACTATTTGCGGAACCCCGGCAAGGAAGTAACGCTAGACTGACCGATTCGGACGCATAATTGGATGGGGTTGACCGGATGCAGAGCCTGCTCAGGATGTTGCGGGTTTCCTCGTTGAAAGGCCGTCTTCGGCTCACGGTGGGAGTGCTGATCGTGACGATCTGTCTGCTCGTTACGGTATTCATCTCCCTCTTCGGCAAAGTGATGAAGGAACGGGAAATCCATGCCGCGCTTCAGGAAGCGATCGATTTGCAGCGGCTTTTTATCGATAAATGGAAGACGGAACGGCTGGCCGACATGATTTATTTGGCCGAATCGCCGGCCGCCCGGTCGGGCCATATTCGGGACATGGGGAACCAGTTCCGCACGTTTCAAAAGACGCATGCCGAGTTCGATTCGATCAGCTTCGCGAACGCGGACGGAAAGCTCGTCCTGACCATGACGGAACCGTTTGATGTGGACGTAAGGGACCGGGACTACTTCCAGGCGGCGCGCGACGGCAAAACGTTCGTAACGGACGCGATGACCGGACGCGTGTCGGGGAAACCGGTGCTCGCCTTTACGGCCCCCGTCTACGACGCGAACGGGTTATTCGCCGGCGTCGTGATCGGAACGGTGCAACTGTCGTCGCTCGATGCGATCGTGAACGAGTTCCGGTTCGGGGAAAACGGCGAAACGTTTTTGCTGAACAAGGACGGCTATCGGATTACGCGGTTGAAGGGAGAGCCCGACGTTCCGAGAACGGGCGAGCCGTATACGACGGACATCTACCGCAGGGCGGTTACGGGGGAGCGGGACGGCAAAGCGTACCGGAACTTTAACGGCGAATTCGTCGTAGGCGCCTACGCATGGTCGTCGGATCGCCGCTGGCTGCTGGTGGGCGAAACGCGGACGCAGGACGTCTACAAGCCGTATTACCGGCTGCTCGCCGCCTTGGTGGCGGTAAGCGCCTTGATTTTGCTGCTCGCTTATTCGGCGGCGATGCTGTTTACGCGCAAAATCAGCGCCTTGCTCGGCCATTTGCTGGACGGCACGAAACGGATCCGCGCGGGGCAATACGGCTACCGGATCGATCCGTCCGTGACGGAATCGGCTCCGACGGAGCTGAAGGAGCTGTCGGACAACTTCAACATCATGTCGGACAAATTGGAGCGAACGGTCCGGCTGCTCGAGGAATCGGCCGTCGTCGATCATTTGACGGAAGTGTACAACCGGCGGTTTTTGATGAACGAAGGCGCCAAAATCGAAGAAGCGGCGGCGCGGGCCGGCAAGCCGTCCTGCATCCTGCTGATCGACGTCGACTACTTCAAGCAGATCAACGACACGTACGGCCATCTGGTCGGGGACCGCGTGCTGAAGCATGCCGCCGCGCTGCTCGTCGCCTGCGTGCGCAATTCCGACGTGGCGGCCCGGTACGGCGGCGAGGAGTTCGTCGTGCTGGCCACGGGCTGCGGGCTGAGCCAAGGGCGCGAGCTGGCCGAGCGGATCCGGACGTGGGTGCTCAATTCGCCGTACCGGGACGAGGAGCGGGAGATCGCCATCACCGTCAGCATCGGCGTCGCCGAGTCGAATCCGCGGCGCACGTACGGCACGAATACGCTCGAGGATATGATCGAGCGCGCGGACAAGGCGCTGTATCGGGCCAAGCATCGCGGGCGCAACCGGGTCGAGTGCGACGACAGCGCGACGTAGGGGCGGCGTTTTTGGGGAAAATAGGCCCGCTCTTATATACATGCAACGAACGTGTCTACGGTTCGCTTTCGGCCGTCGGCCGCATCCAGGCATCCGCCAAACGGCGGATGCCTTCGTCGATTTGCCGCTCGTCCAGCCCTCCGAAGCCGAGCAGCACGGCGGACGGCTCGTCCGGCTGCGGCTCCACCCGGTATACGGACACCGGGTAGACGCGAACGCCGGCCTCATCCGCCAGCCGGATCAGCTCCGCTTCGTCGCGGCCGTCCGCCGGCTCCAGCAGGACGTGCAGGCCGGCCGGCCCGCCGCTCACGCGAAAGTCCGGCTCCAGCCGGCGCTTCGCCGCCTGGAGCAGCGCCGCCTGCTTGCGCTGGTAGACGCTGCGCATTTTGCGGATATGGCGCTGCATATGGCCTCCCGTCATGAACAGCTCCAGCGTCTTCTGATGGAGCGGCGAGGCGAGCCGGTCGAACGGATGGAGCGCGGTCCGTGCCGCCGCCGCAAGGTCCGGCGGCAATGCCGCATAGCTCAGCCGGAAGGCGGGTGCGAGCGCGCGGGAAAACGTGCCCATGTACGCGACCCGGCTTGCGGCGGCGTCCATCCCTTGCAGCGACGGAATCGGCATGCCGGCGTAGCGGAATTCGCCGTCGTAGTCGTCCTCGACGATCAGACCGCCGGTTTCCGCCGCCCAGTTCAGCAGCCGCCGCCGTTTGCCGATCGACATGACCATCCCGTACGGAAACTGGTGCGACGGCGTCGTGTACACGATTTTCGCCCCGCTGCGGTACAACTCCTCGATGTCGATGCCGTCGGATTCGAGGCGGAGCGGGATCAGCCTGTACCCGTACTGGCGCATGATGGCGGCGATGCCGTCGCTCATCGACCGCTCCACGGCCATCGCCGTCAGCGAGGCGCCGTACGGCGTGCGCTGCAGAAGCCGGCATATTTGCTCCATCGTATGGTGGGTGCCCGCCCCGACGACGATCCGGTCGGGAGGACAGACGACCGCGCGCGCCCGGTACGCGTAGTCGGACAGCGCCTCGCGAAACCCCGGCTCGCCCAGCGGGTCGCCGTACCGGAACAAGTCGCGGTGCTCGGGCGCGAAGCAGCCGCCGAGCAGCTTTTTCCAGAGCGGGAACGGAAAATGGGCGAGATCGACGTCGCCGTACGAGAAGTCGATCCGCTCCCGCGCCGCTCGGCCGTATTCGCGCGGCGATTCCGCCGGCAAGGATGCCTCGGAAGCGGCAATGGCCGGCAGCGGACGAGCTTCTTCGCGCCGCGCCGCCGCGCCGCCGCCGCCGATGCCGCCGGATGCCGATACGGAACGTACGCTCGTGAAATCCGGCTCGTAGGGAAGCACCGCAATTCCGCTGCGGGGACGGCTCTCGGCGTAACCTTCCGCGATCAGCTGCCGATAGGCGTCCTCCACCGGGGTGCGGCTAATGCCGAGATGCGCCGCCAGCTTGCGGACGGACGGGAGGCGCGAGCCGGGGGCGAGGCGCGCCGCCTCGATTTCCCCGCGGATATGGCGGTACAGCTGGCTGTACAACGGTTCGGGATGATCGGCGTCAAGCGGCGGAAGCAGTTCCATACGGAATTCGATCTCCTTTCCGGCGATAATCTGTCACCTGCAAAATTCGTATTCTGGTTATGTTCAAAATGTCAGATACGTTTTATCGTTACCGTATCACAACTTGTCGCGATGCGAAAGGAGAAATTGCCATGATCCCGATCCATCCCCGAATCGAACGATTGCAGCCTTATGTCGCCGGAGAGCGTCCCGAAGCCGGAACCCGGGCGATCAAGCTGAACCAGAACGAAAGTCCGTACCCCACTTCGCCGTCCGTCCGCGAGGCGCTTCGGCGGCTCGGGCCCGAGCTGCTGCGGGAATATCCCGACGCTTTGTGCGGCCGGCTTCGCGAAGCGCTGTCGGCCGTACACGGCATCCCGGCGTCGCGAATCGTATGCGGCAACGGGTCGAGCGAGCTCATTACGCTGCTGTTCAAAACGTTTCTGCGGGAAGGCGACGCCGTCGCGATCGCCGATCCGACTTTCGGCCTGTACGAAACGACGGCCGATACGTTCGGGGTCCGAACGGTCCGCGTGCCGGCGGACGACAGCTTTCGCATCGATCCGATGCGGCTGGCCGAAGCGGGCCCGCAAGCGGTCGTGATCGCCAATCCGAACGCTCCGACGGGGCTGCATCTGGAGGCCGCCAACATCGAACGGCTGCTGCGGTCGTACAACGGACTCGTCGTCGTCGACGAAGCGTATATCGATTTCGCGCCGGAAGGCGTATCGGTCCTGAAGCTCGTCGAGACGTACGACCATCTGCTCGTGCTGCGGACGTTTTCGAAGGCGTACGCGCTGTGCGGCGCGCGAATCGGCTTCGCGGCGGCAAACGAGCGGCTCGTCCGGGCGATGCTCAAGGCGAGGGAGACGTTCAGCGTGGGAGCGGTGGCGCAGCTGGCGGCCGAAGCGGCTTTGGCCGATCCGGACTATGTGCGGCTGACGGTATCGCGAATCGCGCAAACGCGCGACCGGTTCGCGTCGGGGCTGACCGGGCTCGGCTGGAGCGTCGTCCCTTCGGTCGCGAATTTCGTGCTGGCCGCCCCGCCGCAGGACGGACCGTCCGCGAAGGAGCTGTACGAGCGGCTGCTCGCGGAGCGCATTTACGTCCGCTATTTCGACGCTCCCCGGCTGTCCGACAAGCTGCGGATCAGCATCGGCACGGACGGGGACATGGAGGCGCTGCTGGGCGTTTTGAGGCGATTCGGCGGGAACGTCTGTTAGGCAGGGTTGTTTGTTGGAAATGCACCCCGTTTTTCAGCAGATCCCGCCCGCGCCCCTTAACAATGATGGGGCGGCGGCGGGACGGGCCCCAAGTTCCAAGAGTCTAACGGACATGGCGGCCGCTAATGTGCCCTATTTCGGCTTATATTTTTTCTAACGGACACAGGCACAGCTATTTGGTCAAAAACCCCCTTTCGGACGGCGGTTCGGAACCATTAAGCGCAGGTGGTGTCCGTTACGATTGGAAAACGGCCGATTTTCGCGAAATAAGACGCCGTGGCGTCCGTTACGTTTCCGAAGCCGGCTGTTTTCGGCTCATTCTCGAAATACGTCGATAGACCTTTCTTACCGGGCTCTTCATCGAACGAAAACCGCTGCGCAGAGGCGATTTCGATCGAATTCGGAGGAAAGAAGAGTACCATGCGGCACCCGAACGGTTTGCGGGTTGTAGAGGGACGCCTCCCCCCAACGTTTCGGTCCGGCGAAACCGATGTGGTATACTGGAGACAATCTATTATTTTCACGCGCAGAGGTGTCGACAAGGTGAAGACGGTCGTTGTTATCGGCGGGGGCATTACCGGCTTAAGCGCCGCGTACTACTTGAGCAATCGGATCAAGGCCGGCCGGGTGCGGGCGAACGTGACGCTGATCGAAGCCGAGGATCGTTTGGGCGGCAAAATCAACACGTTTCGCGACGGCGAATTTATTATGGAAACGGGCGCGGACTCCATCGTCACCCGCAAGACGAACGTGGCGCCGTTAATCGAGGAGCTTGGGCTGCAGGACGACGTCGTTTACAACGCGACCGGCCGGTCGTTCATCCATATCGACGGAGAACTGAAGCGGATTCCGGACGACGCGGTTTTCGGCATCCCGGCCAGCATCGAATCGCTCGCGAAAAGCGAGCTCATATCCGCAGAGGGCAAGGTCGAGGCGCTCAAAGACTTTTATACGACGAACGAAACGTTTACGAAGACCGATTCGATCGGGCTGTTCCTGGAGCATTTTCTCGGCAAGGAAATCGTCGAGCGGCAAATCGCGCCGGTGCTGTCCGGCGTTTATTCCGGCAAGCTTCAAGACTTGACGATCGCCTCCACGCTTCCTTATTTGCTCGATTATAAAAACGAATACGGCAGCATTATCCGGGGCTTGTCCGAAAACAGGCAAACATTCAAGGGGACGGGCGGCAGCAAGTTTTTATCGTTCAAAAACGGGCTCTCGTCGCTCGTCGACAAGATGGAGGAGGCGCTCGCAGGCGTGGACGTCGTCAAGGGCGTTCGGGTCGGCGCGATCGAAAAGCGGGACGGACGTTACCGGATAGCGCTCGCGAACGGTTCCGGCATGGAGGCGGATTTCGTCGTCCTGAGCACCCCGCATTCGGTCTCGCAGGCGCTGCTCCGTTCCGAGGAGCTGAGCGAGGACTTCCGTCGGTTGAAGGACAGCTCCCTGATCAGCGTATATGTCGGATTCGACGTGCCGGACGACGTGCTGCCGGAGGACGGGACCGGCTTCATCGCCGCTTCGTCCGGCGGCCTGCGGTGCGACGCCTGCACGTGGACGAGCCGGAAATGGGAGCATACGTCCGCCGCCAAACGGCTGCTCGTCCGCTTGTTTTATAAAAGCACCAATCCCGTTTACGAGACGCTGCGCCGGTTGACGGAGGACGAGCTGCTGCAGGTGGCGCTCGGCGATATCGAAAGCAGCCTCGGCGTTGCCGCCGTACCGGTTGCGCATCGGGTGACGAAATGGCACGAATCGATGCCGACTTACCATATCGAGCATCACGGCGTCGTCAAGTCGCTCGAGCAAAAAATCGAACGAAGCTACCCGGGCGTCATCCTGGCCGGATGCTCGTATTACGGCGTCGGCATTCCGGACTGCATCGCGAACGGCGAGCGGGCGGCCGAGCGAATCGCCGATAAGCTGTAAGCCGCGCACGGGCGAAGTACGATTCCGATTTCATCGGGAAGCGGGGGAGTCTATGGCATACGAAAGGTTTCGGCAGCTGCTGGGGGAACCGATATTGGAGGCGAAGGAGCTGGACCCGGGGTATTCCGGACATGCCAGCAGCGTCTGGCTCGTGAAAACGCCGACCCGGGAAGCGATCGTCCGCTCTTCGCGGCTGAAGGACGAACCCGACCGCGAATTTTGGGGAGGCTGCAGATGGCTGTTCGGCATCGATCCGAGGCGGATGATCTTTATGGAGCACTCGGCCGGGCTGCTGAACCGGATATCGGTCATTCCGGCGCCCCGGACGCTGTCGAAGGCGATCGTGCAGGGCAAAGAATATATCGTCGTCGAAAAAATGGAAGGCCGGCAATTGGCGCGGTTCGCCGATTTGACCGCCGACGCGCTGTACGAATTCGGGCGCTGGCTGGCGAAGGTCCACGGCCATCGCTACGAAACGTTCGGCAATTTGGCCGGCACCCGGGCGATCCATAAAAATGAGTTTCACCGGCATATGCTGTCGACGATGGAGCGCCTCGTTTCAAACGAGCACGGCGACCGCCCCGAGATGAAGGACGAGCTGGCGCGAATCTCGGCGCTGACGGCGGGGCTGCCGCATCCGGACGGATGCGCGCCCGTCCTGGTCGATATGGACCCTTCGCAATTTCTCGCGAGCGGCGGCCGGATTACGGCGATCGTCGATACGGAAGCCTACGTGATCGCCCCGCCCGAGCTGGACTTCGTCGGACTCGAATACGTGCTGGACGCCGCCGCGGCCAAGCCTTTCGCGGAAGGCTACGCGTCGCTGCGAGCCATACCGGATTTGTCGCAAGTCAGAGCGCCGTACCGGTTTCTGTATTTGCTGCTGGGCGTGCACGGCTCGGCCGAATTGCACGAATGGAACGCGCGGCCGCCTCTCTTTTAAGCCGGAGCAGCGGTCGAGCGGAGGAAGTCGGCGGGCGCAATAGAGGGGCAAAAAAAGAAGCGCAACCGCTTATCTGCTGTTGCGCCATTTATTGAATTCCAAAAATTCGAGAAACTGCTCTTTGCTGATTCCGGAATCCATCGCTTCCCGAATCAGCGCGATCCACTCGGCGTCCAGCTCCCGCGCCGCGTTTTTTTTATCGTTCAAAAAATCTTCGACCGGTATTTCCAAAACGGCACAAATTTTTTCCAACAGATGGATCGACGGGTTTTTCTGGATGTCACGCTCGATCGAACTCAAGTACGACTTGGCGACACCGGCCTTTTCGGCCAATTCGCTGAGCGATAGCCCTTTTCCGAGACGGAGTTCTTTCACGCGTTTGCCAATCATGCGATTACCCCTTTGAATTGAACGTGCATTCCTCTTTCTTTAGTTTCATTATATGAAAAACGCGTATCTACGTCCACTCAAAGAAGGAGACGGCAGAGCGGCGAGAAGCCGTTAAGCGCTTTCATAACAATCGAACCGCAAAAGCCCGTTAATTCTCGGGCTTCTTTTCTCTCGGCGAACTTTGCCACAAAAACTGTCGTATCTCTTCAACGGTTATGCCGATTTGTTTGGCGGCCATCATGAGATGAATCCAATTCGGGTCCAGCTTCTTCGTTTCGTACTGATAGTGGCGCAAGCCTTGCATGTTCGAACTCCCCCAATAGCTTCGGTGGTTGTCGCTTGAATGCAAGTGACGTCGTATCATAGTATTCGCGCTTGTCCTCCGTTTTGAGGGGGGCAGGAATTTTTTGGCAAAACGAAGCGCAAGCCATAATCGATCGATTACGGCTTGCGGGCGGCGGCGAACGTCAGCCGCCGAACGCGTCCCGAAACGCTTTCGAAAGCTCGGCGCGATCGACGTTCCACAGCTGCGCGATGTCCGCGCTGACGTTTTCGTCCCACCAATCGGACAGCAGCTTCCGGTTGCTGCTGTTTTCCGCGATATACGGCAAATTCAGGACCACTTTTTTCAAATACAGCTCCTCGGCTTCGGCCAGCTGGGCAGGGGGAATCCATACTTTCAGCCGTTTGACCGTCCGGTACAGCTCTTTGTTGCAAGCCCGGCGTATTTTCCGAAGCGTCGGCAAATTTTGGTTATGCTTCTCGCTGTGCTTTTCGCCCGCAGGTTTGATCATGCGCCAACCATCGCTCCTCTCTGCTGTTACTTTATGCAGAGAGAGGCCGCTAGGCTACTGCGGCCGTCCGCTCAATCCACGACGATATAGCCGATCATCGGGCCGCCGTGCGCGAAGTCGGGATGGGTGAGGCAAATGATCCGGTAAATGCCCGGTTTGTCCGCCTTGAACGAAACGATCGTTTCTTCGCCCTTCTTCACCTCGCCGCGGATGCCAAGCCCTTCGATGATGAACGGATGGCTCGCTCCGTTCACGCCGGTAATGCTCAGCCTCACCTTCTCGCCTTTGCGAACGACGACCGTTCCGGGATCCCAGCGGTAGGCTTCGATTTCTTTGCCGTTTTCCAGCGTCGACTTGAATTCGCCGGTCACCATATGTACGGTGCGTTCTCCGGCGGGCGTACCGGAAACGAAAGCCGTCCGCTCCTGCCGGACGTACAGCAAGTAGGCCGCCGCCAGAAGCGCGATGCCGGCGGCGAGCAGCAGCTTCCTTCTGCCGAAGACGAATATGCGGACGGCTCCGCGCTTGTCCGGCTTGCGGCGCATCGGGTCGTACCCCATCGGTGTCCCTCCTCCTCTTCCCGGGAGACTTCCGGACCCGGTCCGGCAAGCCTCGCGGCGCTATTCCTCCTTATTAGCGTATGAGAAGGCTTGTTTCGTCATGACAGAAGCGCGGGAGCCCCGCGCTTACAGCCATCGCCTCGGATAAGGCGTTCGGGACAAACGGTGATACGCCCAGGCGACCGTTACGACGAACAGCGAGCCGAGCAGGACGGGGGAAAGCAAGAACGGCCACCCGGCTCCGGACAGCATGACGACGAGCGGGTCGGCCCCCGCGGGCGGATGGACCGTTTTCGTCCACTGCATGACGGCGATGGCGAGACCGACGGCAAGCGCCATGCTCCAGGGCTCGCTCCCGGCCAGCTGCTGCACGGCCAGGCCGATCAGCGCGCTGAGGACGTGGCCTCCGACGATATTGCGCGGCTGGGCGAGCGGACTGTCGGGCAGGGCGAAGGCGAGCACGCACGTGGCGCCGAAGGGGGCGATCAGGAGCGGCAGACGGGCGGCGTCGCCGACGGCGAGCGCGAGCCAGACGGCGAGAAAGCCGCCCAGTCCGGGCAAGGCGAGGCGAACCATTCGTTGAACAGAAGGCATCATCATTCCTCCGGGTCGATCAGTATCGGCTGTTGTCAATCCGTACGGTCGATGATACCATAATGCTATCGATTTGAGATGCGAATGATTTCGATAGGATGTATTCGAAATTGAAATGACAGAACGCGTTGACGAGGGGGAGAGCCGGTTGATCGAACAGCTCGAAGGCCGTTTTTTCAAAACGTTTCTGGCGGTGTTTCGCGAAAAAAGCTTCAGCCGGGCCGCCGACAAGCTCGGCTACGTGCAATCGACGGTGACGGCGCACATCCGGTCGCTCGAGCAGGCATGCGGCAAAAAGCTGTTCGACCGGCTGGCGCGCGGCGTGGAGCCGACGGAGGCGGGAGTCGAGATGGCGAAATTCGCCCGCCAGTTCGCCAGCCTGAGCGACTCGCTCGAGGAGGCGATGAGCCGGATCGAGACTCCGCGCGGCACGGTCCGGCTGCAGGCGCTCGAGTCGTTTTGCGTGACGCGTCTGCCGCGGTTTTTCGGCTCCTTTTTCGCCGCTTATCCGGACATCCGGCTTCATCTGGAGACGGGCTTTTACCGCGAGGTGGTCGAAAGCGTGTCGAACGGCCGGGTCGATCTCGGCATCGTGTCGCAGCGCCCGCAGCAGAGCGATCTCGATTTTTTCCCGCTGCGGGAAGAGAAGCTGATCGTCGTCGCGTCGCCGGAGATCGGGCGCATCCACGAGAGAGAAGGATGGGAAGGGCTGCGGGGCGTGCGGGTCGTCGGCTTCGGCAGCAGGTGCGTGTACCAGACGTACGCGAGCGAGCTTTTGTCGGCGCACGGACTGGGAGACGGCGACGCGCTGGAATTCGCCAGCCTCGAGATGATCAAGCAAACGGTGCGGAGCGGTCTCGGCGTCGCGCTGCTGCCCGAAGTCGGCGTCGAGGCGGAAATTCGCGCCGGCGAGCTGTGCGCGCTCCGGGCGGAGCCGGTGCCGCTGACGCACGGCCTCGTCGCGCGGGGCGGACGGGAGCTGAACGCGGCGCCCAAACGGCTGAAGCAGTCGCTCCTCGATTTTTTCGCGGCCGGAGGGTAAGGCGTTCGGCCGTTTGCCGGCACGGGAAGAGGGAGTCGCGGGGACGGAGCCCGGCCTAGGGTCCGGGTGCGCGATTAGCGGCCATATGATAGAATAGGGGGCGAGCGGACAGGCCGGCGGCGCGGGACAGCTTCGTTCGCCGCGGCGGCGCTCCATCATACGAGGAAAGTTGGGTACGGATGAGCGAATGGCTTCACGGTTTGATCGATACGGCGACCGCGTGGTTGACCGACCTTGGCTATTGGGGCATTATGATCGGCCTTATGATCGAAATTATTCCTAGCGAAATCGTGCTCGCCTTCGGCGGCTATTTGGTGTCTCTCGGCGAAATCAATTACTGGCTGGCGGTGCTGTTCGGCACGATCGGCGGCGTCATCGCGCAAATATTCGTCTACTGGATCGGCCGGTACGGCGGCAGACCGGTGCTGGAGAAATTCGGCAAATACATTTTGATCAACAAGCACCATATCGACGTGGCGGAGCAATGGTTCAACAAATACGGGACGGGCGTCATTTTCACGGCGCGGTTCATTCCCGTCGTCCGCCATGCGATTTCGGTGCCGGCCGGCATGGCCCGCATGCCGCTGTCGAGGTTTACGCTGCTGACGACGCTGGCGGTCATTCCGTGGTCGATGCTGTTCGTTTATTTGGGCATGACGCTCGGCGACAATTGGCAAAATATCGACGAGACTGCCTCGCAATATATGACCGAGCTGATGTGGGGCGCTGTCGGGCTGACGGTGTTGTACGCCGGCTACCTGATTTACAAACGGTCGAAACGGAAAAAGGGCGGCCGCTGAACGGCGGCGCAAGGCGCAGCCGACGAAGCCGCGGACGGAGATCCGGGAGCTCCGCTTCGGCGGCTTTTTTTTCGGGACGAAACGGCCGGCGCCGTATTTTCGTCGAATGGACACGGGTCCGTCTTTTAGCTAATATAGAGGCATCCATACATACGAGGGAGGAATGGCGATGAGCAAAAACGTGGCCGACAAGCTGGGCAAAGGGTTGACGCCGCAGCAGTTTATCGACGGCATGACGAAAAACCGGGAACAATTTCTCGACTGGTACAACCGCTTCGAATGGGGCTCGGACGGCGACCGCGACTTTTTCGAATCGCTCTCGAACCGCGACGATTTGCGCTGTCTCATTATCGCCGCCGACTGGTGCGGCGACGTCGTCCGCAACGTGCCGGTCGTTTTCCGGCTGCTCGAAAACTCCGGCATTCCGGTGGAAGTGCTGATCATGGAGGAAAACCTGGACACGATGGACCAGTTTTTGACGATGGGCGGGCGCTCCATTCCGGTCGTCATTTTCGCCGATACGGGCGGCTTCGTGCTCGGGCAGTGGGGACCGCGTCCGCGGCACGTGCAGGAGCCGATGGTCCGATTCAAGCAGCAAAATCCGGACCGGAACGCGCCGGATTACGAAGAAAATTTGAAGGCGACTCGCGCCGAGATTAAAGCCCGCTACGGCGAAGGCACCGGCTACCATGCCTTGATTGCGCAGGAGCTGCGCGAGCTGCTTTCCACTTTTTGAACGGACGGAGACTTGCGATGCTGAATGTGGAAGCTTTCGAGCTCGGACCGCTGCAAACGAACGCCTACTTGCTGACGAACGCGGAGCGGACGAAAGGAATCGTCATCGATCCCGGCATGAATCCGAAGCCGCTGTTCAAGCGCATCGAAACGATGGACATCGAAGCGATCGTGCTCACCCATACGCATTTCGATCATATCGGCGGCGTGGACGAGCTGCGCAAATGGAAAACGTGTCCCGTCTACGTGCACGACGCCGAAGCCGACTGGCTGACCGATCCGAAAAAGAACGGCTCCGCCCGATGGCCGGAGCTCGGCGGTCCGATCGTGACGGAACCGGCGGAATATGCGCTGGACGACGGACAGACGCTCGAGCTGCTCGGCGAGAAATTCCGGGTGTTTCATACGCCCGGCCATTCGCCCGGCAGCGTCAGCCTGCTGCTCGGCGACCGGCTGTTTTGCGGCGACGTGCTGTTCCGGCTGTCGGTAGGCCGGACCGATTTGCCGGGAGGCAGCGAGCGCGAGCTGCTCGAGTCGATCCACGGCACGCTGTTCGAGCTGCCGGACGACGTGAAGGTGTACCCGGGTCACGGCAGGCCGACGACGATCGGGTACGAGAAGCAGTACAATCCTTACGTGTAAAAAACGGAAGCTTTGCGACGCCGGGAGGCGAAGCGAAGCTTCTTTGCGTTGCTCGGGGCGTTGGCGCCGGCTCGAGCCGCCGGGTCAGTCCCGCGACGTATCCCTTTCGGCGAGCAGCTCGGACGGAACGCGGCCGGTATGCCGCTTGAACATGCGGTAAAAGTAAGACGGGTCGCCGTACCCGACGTACTCGGCGATTTCCGCGACCGTCAGCAGCGAATGGCGCAGCATGTACTGCGCCGTTTTCATTCTCGCGGCATGGACGCTTTCGCCGATCGTCTGGCCCGTCACGGACCGGTACAGCGTCGCGGCGTAGTTCGGGCTTTTGCCGATCGCCGCGCCGAGGCGTTCCTTCGTGACGGGTTCGCGGTGATGCAGCTGGATATAGCCGCGCATCGCTTCCGCGAGCCGCTGCTTCTCGCCGGACGGCCGCCTCCGATCGAGCTCGCGGTTCGCATGGACGAGCGCCTCCAGCAGCAGCGCCGCCGCCATCGGCTCCCGGTACGGCAGCCTCTCGGCCCAGCCGTCGCAGGCGGTTTTGAGCCGGTCGGCGAGCAGGTCGTACAGACCGGTTTTCCACGACACGTACGGCTCCTCGGCGAGCAGCGGCAGCTCCGGGCCGCCTTCCGTCAGCCGAAACGAGACGACGTATTTTTCGTGGAGCACGGTCGGAATGCTTTTGCCGTAATAGGACGCCCGGTCGGCTATGAGCAGGACGTCGCCTTTTTCCATGACGACCTTGTCGCCTTCGATCCAGTATACGCACGAGCCGTACGTGACGAGAACGAGCGTGCGGAGCGGCTCGGCGGGGTTCGCTTCCCGGTACCAGCCCGTTCCTTTGTCCTGGCGGACGTCCTCGACTTGCAGCATGGCGATGTCACCTTCGCGTCAGATTGATACGTACTATTTTACACGATGCGTACTATATTTCATAGTGCCGATTCGGGGATCGGCTTACAATAGGAACGACATCATCCGCGAAAGGAACGAATTCACGTTATGCGCAAAACGAAAATCGTCTGTACGATGGGGCCGTCCTGCGATTCGATCGACGTGCTCAAACGAATGATTGCCGCGGGCATGAACGTCGCCCGCTTGAATATGGCGCACGGCAGCTTGGAGGAGCATGCCGCGCGCATCGAACGGGTGCGCCGGGCGGCCGAGGAAACGGGAACGGTCGTCGCCGTCCTGATGGACATCAAAGGGCCGGAGGTGCGGATCGGCGCGCTGGCCGAGCCGATGTACGAGCTGACGGAAGGCGAGACGTTCGTCTTGACGACGGAGCCGATTGCGGGGGACGGGAAGCGCGTGTCGGTGAACTATCCGGAGCTGCCCAAAGACGTGCGCGTCGGCTCGAAAATATTGATCGACGACGGCCTGATCGAGCTCGAAGTCGAGCAGACGGAAGGAACGGAGGTCGTCTGCCGCGTCGTGAACGGCGGGAAGCTGAAGCCGCGCAAGGGCGTCAATTTGCCCGGCGTCCGCACCTCGCTTCCGGGCGTCACCGAGCGCGACATCGCGCATATCGCCTTCGGCGTCGAACAGAAGGTCGATATCATCGCCGCTTCGTTCGTGCGCAAGGCGGCCGACATCGTGCAAATCCGCGAGCTGCTGGAGCGGCACGGAGCGGGGCACATACGGATCGTTTCCAAGATCGAGAACGAAGAGGGCGTCGACCATTTGGACGAGATTGTCGAAGCGTCCGACGGCATCATGGTCGCCCGCGGCGATTTGGGCGTGGAAATTCCGGTCGAGGACGTTCCGCTCGTGCAAAAACGGATGATCCGGGCTTGCAACGCCGCCGGCAAGCCGGTCATCACGGCGACGCATATGCTGGAGTCGATGCAGACGAATCCGCGGCCGACCCGCGCCGAAGCGAGCGACGTCTCGAACGCCGTGCTGGACGGCACCGACGCCGTCATGCTGTCCGGTGAAACGGCGGCGGGCCGCTATCCGATCGAGTCGGTCGCGACGATGGCGCGGATCGCCGAGAAGACGGAAACGATGCTGCCGTACCGGGAATCGTTCGAGCAAAAAGTCGCCTGGCACCCGGCCGGCGTAACGGAGGCGATCAGCCAATCGGTTGTCGGAGCGTCGCTCGAGCTCGGGCCGAAGGCGATTTTGACGCCGACGGAAACCGGCTTTACGGCGCGCATGGTGTCGAAATACCGGCCGAACGTGCCGATTGTCGCGGTGACGACGAACGAGAACGTGCTCGGCGGCCTTTGCCTGCTGTGGGGCGTCGTGCCGGTTCTGGGCCAGCCGGCGGCGACGACGGACGAGATGCTGGAGTCGTCGATGCGCAGCGCCGTCCGGAGCGGGGCGCTGTCTCCGGGCGACGCCGTTATCGTCTCCGCGGGGGTGCCGGTCGGGCGAAGCGGAGCGACGAACTTGATGAAAATCGCCGAAGTTCCGGCGTTCGCGGACGCGTAATTTTTCTGCGGCAAAAGAGGATTTGGCCTTGCTCGCGTAGAATGTCCGAAGGTCGGAACAAAAACGGTTTCGCTACCGGATGGGAGGTTCGCCAATGTCGTCGGTCCGCGTCCAAGTATCGTGCATCGCCGTGCGCGACGGCTGCATCGCCATGATCCAAAAGCTGAATCCGGTTTACAAAACGTACATGAAGTACATCCCGCCGGGCGGTCACGTGGAACTGACCGAGACGATCGAGCAGGCGTGCATCCGCGAGATGCGGGAGGAAACCGGACTCGACGTCTCCGGCCTGGACATGGTCGGCGTCGTCACGTTTTTGAACCTTGCGGCCGAGTATCATTCGGTCTGTTTTTTGCTTGCGGCGCGCGAGGTGCGCGGAACGCTTCAAACGCTCGAGCCGGACAAGCAGACCGCCCATTGGGTCGAGCTGGACGGGATCGCGGCGAACGAAAACGTGCCGGGCTACCATCGGGACTTTTTGGACCATATTTTGAACCGGCGCGGCTTTTTGAACGCCAGGGTCGAGTGGCTGCCTCCGCATAACGAAGCGACGTGGACGATCGCGGAAGCGCCGGCCCGCCTCTTTTTGGCTCAAACATAGCGCAAATAGAATGAAGCAGGGACCGCACGAACCGTGGCGGTCCCGATTGTCGTGCTTCGAGGAAATACCGAATACGGCTGGGGGAGAGACGGATGGATCAAACGCGCAAGCCGATTCGAGGCATCGCTTATTTGTTGTCGTTTTCGGCGTTTTTGGGGCCGTTTTCGCAGACGATTTACACGCCCGTTTTGCCCGAGGTGGCCGGCGTTTTTCATACGACCGCCTTTTGGGTGAGCATGACCGTATCGCTGTACACGCTGTGCCTCGCGCTCATGCAGATGGTATACGGCCCGCTGACCGATTCGATCGGGAGACGAAAAGTGCTGCTGGCCGGCAACGTCATCTATTTGGCCGCTTCGCTCGGCTGCTACGCGTCGGATACGATCGGGACGCTTCTTCTGTTTCGCGGCTTGCAGGCGATCGGCATCGCCGCCGGCTCGGTCGTCGCCGTGACGGTCATCGGCGATTTGTTCGAAGGCGGCAAGCGCGGCAAAGCCATGGGGACGTTCCAAATGATGGTCGCGCTCGGTCCGGTGCTCGGCCCCGTGGCCGGAGGCTGGATTTCGCAATGGATCGAGTTTCATTCCGTTTTTTTGGTGCTGTTCGGCGTCGGCTGCGCCGTGATAGCGCTGAACGTTTGGCTCGTGCCGGAGACGAAGCCCGCCGTCCGCTCGGCCGGGGGGTTTTCGTGGAAAGATTATGCGGCCGTCATTACGCACCCGGTAGGGCTGTTCGTCGCCGCGCTCGGCTTTGTGCAGTATTACGCGCTTTATCATTATTTGGTGTTTTTGCCCGACGTGCTGACCGCCGATTACGGGATGAACTCGTCGCAGAAAGGCATGGCGTTCGTCTCGATCTCCCTGTTCCTCGTCATCGGCAGCTTCGCCGGGGGCAAAATCGCCGGAAAGCTGCGTCCCGAGCGGCTGCTCTCGGCCACTTCGCTGCTGACGGCCGCCGCGGTCGTTCTGTTTATCGTCACGGCTTCGCGTTCGCTCGGGCTGCTGCTGACGGCGGACATGCTGTTCGGCCTGTTCGTCGGTTTATCGCTTCCGGTGCAAACCGCCTTGCTGACGTCGGCGTTTCTTCATAAGCGGGCTACGGCCGTAGGCGTATACAATTTTTTGCGGTATATGGGCATGACGCTCGGACCGATGGGCGGCTCGCTGCTGCTGCATATGGCCGGCCTGCCGGCGGCGTTCGGCTTTGCGGCGCTGCTGCTCGCGGTCTGCGGCTGGTACGGCTTGCGGCTCGGCAGGCCGGCCGCCGCGGCGGGAGACTGAGTCGGCGGGCGAGCGGAAGACGGCCCGACAATTCGAGGTGGAGTGTGGAGCGGTTTTGAAAAGCTGGGTTTCCGGATTGAAAAAAAGACTCGACCTTCATCTCGATCCCGATTCGGAGGAAGAGTTCGACCGGTATTTCGTCGAGAAGCATTTGCCCATTCTCCGTTTCGGCCTGCTCGTCTCCCTGCTTCTGTTCGCCCTGCTCGGCATCGATGATATTTGGGCGGCGCCGTTCTCGAAATACGAAACGTGGGGCATTCGGTACGGCATTTTGGTGCCGTTTTTTCTGCTTGGCTACGCAATGACGTTTACGAAGCTGTTCCGGGAGCGGCAGCAGACCGTCATGGTTGTCGTGCAGCTCGTTTCCGGAGCCGGCTCGGTCGGGATTATCGCCGTGCTGTCGCCGGAGGAGCCGGCCAACTATTTTTATTTCGCCGGCTTGATGCTGATTTTGTTCGGCAATTATACGCTGTTCGGCTTGCGCTGGATTCAGGCTACGGCCGTTTCCGTATTGTTGATCGCCGGCTACGCGCTGACGGTGTACGTCGTCCAGAAGCCGTTCCGGCTTCATGCGGGCGATACCGCTTATTTGTCCTACATTAACGGCAATTTGTATTTGCTGTCCACGTTCATCGGCTCGGCGGTCGTCGGCTACGTGATGGAGCGGTATAAAATCGTGGAATTCGCCCAGCGCAAAGAGCTTGAACGGAAACACGACGCGATGGAACGGCTTTCCTACAAAGACGGCTTGACCGGCGTATTCAACCGGAGGGCGTTCGACGCGCGCATAGCCGAGGAGTGGGGGGCGGCGCTGCGAAACGGCCGCTGCCTCTCCCTGATCATGATCGACATCGACCTGTTCAAGCCGTATAACGACGCAAACGGACACCAGCGGGGCGACGATTGCCTGGTCGCGGTCGCCGGGGCGCTTCGCGGCAGCTTGAGGCGGTCCAAAGATTTTATCGCCCGCTATGGCGGCGAAGAATTTGCCGTCGTGCTGCCGGAAACGGACGAAGCCGGCGTCGTCAAGCTGGCCGGCTATTTGCACGAAGCCGTGGGCGCATTGCGGCTCGAGCACGCCGCTTCCCGCACCGGGTACGTGACGATCAGCGCCGGGGCGGCGACGGCTTATCCGCGGGACGGCGACTTTCGGCGATTGATCGAATCGGCCGACCGGGCGCTGTACGAATCGAAGTCGGCGGGCGGCGGCCGGACGACGGTCGGCTGAGCGGGCACGGGGGGCGTTCGGCTTTGCCGGCGGCCGCATGCAAGCGATAACTCCGTCCCGTTTCCGGCCGAACGCAAGCCTCGATGGGACCTCCCGCCGACCGCAGCGCACGCAGCGATACCTGCGTCCCGTTAAGGCCGAGTCGAACGTCGATCGGCTTGACCGGCGTTAGGTCGCGGTTGCCCTCATTCGGCTCGAACGGCTTCCGTTTTTACTCGGCTTATCGGCGCTTCGCACTAAAATGCCGGGGATGTTGACAGCCGCATATGTCGCTGGTATAGTGTTAAACAAACGTTTAATTAAAACGAATGTTTAACACAAGCTGCGGAGGGAGTTTGCGAATGGGAAATGCGTTAAAAGCTTTTTTGCAAAAGACGCCGACGAAAATCGGCATTATGGCGGCGATTATGTTCCAGCTTATTTTCAGCGTCGTCTGGATGACCGGCTATAACGGAGTTACGGACCATACGTCGCAGCTCCAAATCGCCGTCGTCAACGAGGACGCCGGCCTCGGCCAACAGGTGGCCGAGCAATTGCGGACGACTTTGCCGTTCCGGGTGTCGGCCGCGTCTTCGTTGGACGAAGCGAAGGAGCGGTTGAACGGGCGGGACGTGCAGATGGTCATCCACATTCCGGCCGCATTTTCCAAGCAGCTGCAGACGCCGGGACAGAAGGGCGAGCTGCACTACTACATCAACGAGTCGAACCCGGCTTTGATCAAAAGCATCATGTCCGGCGTGTCGGCGAACGTAACGGCGGCGGTGAACAAGCAGGCCGTAGCGGCCGGCGCCCAGGCGGTGCTGACGCAGATGAACGTTCCGGCGGCCCAGGCGCAAGGAACGGCGGAAGCGATGGCGGAGAAGGTGACGGGATCGGTTCAGTCGATGAATCCGGTATCGGGCATGAACAACCAGATGGTTCCGATGATGCTCGTGCTCGCGTCGTACGTCGGCTCGATGATCATGGGCATGAACATGCAGCAGTCGTCGCAAATGATCGGCGCCCAAATCGGGCGGCTGCATAAATTTTTCGCCCGCGTCGTTCTTAATGCGGCCGCGGCGATCGTGACGTCGTTCGTCGGCTCGTCGTTCGTTTTGCTGCTCGGCGGACAGTCGGTTCACGGCTTTATGCAGCTGTGGGGGTTCGAGGCGCTTTGCCTGTTCGCGTTCATGTCGTTTTCGCAGCTGTTCGTCCTGCTGCTCGGCAATGCGGGCATGCTGCTCAACATTATCGCGCTGTCCGCCCAGCTCGTATCGTCGGGGGCGATGGTGCCGCGCGAGCTGCTGTCCGGCTTTTATTACGAACTGAGCCGCTATTTGCCGGCGACGTATGCGGTGGAAGGCAACATGGATTTGCTGTTCGGAGGGCAAGGCATCGGGGGAGCCGTAGGGGGACTGTCGCTTATCGCGCTCGTCGCGCTGGCGATCGGTTTGCTGATCGCGGGGCTTCGCAAGGACAAAGCTCCCGCCGCCGCCGTCGCCGCTACCGGGCCGCAGCTTGCGAATTGAGCGGATAAACGACATAATAAACGTAACGCGCTAAGCGACGCGACCGCTTCACGCAACGACGATGGTTGAGGGGATGCGCATGTCCGCTTCGGAACAAGACATGAAAATGAAAATTTTGCTGGCGGCCAAAAAACTGTTTGCGAAGCAAGGGTTCGACGGCACGTCGGTTAGGCAAATATGCGAGGAGGCAGGGGCCAACGTGGCTCTCGTCTCGTACCATTTCGGCGGCAAAGACAATATGTTCGGCGCCTTGTTCAAGACGTTTTTTCCCGGCAACCGGATGGAGGAATACGAGCCTTATTTTCACGACCCGGTCGTCGGCATCAAGAAGCTCGTCGAAGAGGTGACCCGCTTCCGGTTGAACGATCCCGAGCTCGTCATCATCATTCAGCAGGAAATATTCAAGCAGTCCCCGCGGGTGGCGACGATCCAGGAAAACATTTTTCCCGTATGGCGAAAAGTGCGCGAGCTGCTCGAGCAAGGAAGGCGGTCGGGCGTGTTTCGATTCCGCTCGCTCGACAACACGATGTTTTTCATCATGGGGGCGCTGCTGTTCCATAAAAATACGGATTATTTTTTGCCGCTCCTGAGCGACGGCGTACCGACGTTCGACAATATGTACCGCGACGCCGCCGTTTTTATATTTCGGGGGCTGGGCGTACCGGGAAAGGCGGAGGATTACGTATGAACGACGTGACCGAATTGCTGCTGCGGCACCGGTCCGTTCGCAGCTTTAAGCCGGATGCGGTTTCGGACGACATGCTGGAGACGATCGTCCGCTGCGCGCAAATGGCGTCGACCTCGAGCAACGTACAAGCTTACACCGTCATCGCCGTCACGAATCCGGAGACGAAGCGGGCGCTGTCCGTCGTGGCGGGCAACCAGCGGCACGTGGAGCAGTGTCCGGTGCTGCTCGTCTGGTGCGCCGATTTAAGCCGCGACCGGCTTGCGTGCGCGAACGAAGGCGTGACGATGGTATCCGGCACGATGGAAAATTTCATCGTCGCGACCGTCGACGTCGCCCTGGCCGCGCAAAACGCCGCCGTCGCCGCCGAATCGCTCGGCCTCGGCATCGTCTACATCGGCGGCCTGCGCAACGATTTGCGGGAAGTGACGCGGCTGCTGAACGTGCCCGAGCTCGTTTATCCGATCTTCGGCATGTGCTTGGGGTATCCGGAAGGCCCGTCGGGCGTACGTCCCCGCCTGCCGCTGCGAGCCGTTCTGCATCGCGAAGCGTACGATGCGGGCGTGTACGCCGCCGCCGTCGCCGAGTACGACAAGACGATGCGCGAATATTACCTCGAGCGGACGAAAGGCAAGCGAGACACGACGTGGTCGAAGGAGATGGCCGACAAATTCGGCAGGCCCGCCCGCGCGTATGTGCGCGACTATTTGGAGGAGCAGGGGTTTCGGTTCGACTAACGGGACGGGATTGGAAGGGTGTTGTTGCTGG
Source organism: Paenibacillus sp. GYB003 (assembly GCF_036577625.1). Taxonomy (NCBI): domain Bacteria; kingdom Bacillati; phylum Bacillota; class Bacilli; order Caryophanales; family Paenibacillaceae; genus Paenibacillus; species Paenibacillus sp. GYB003. The sequence continues at coordinate 221,350 of NZ_JARBDC010000075.1, forward strand.
TCGGGGCAAACGAAGTAGGGCGTGCGTGCGGTGGGCGGCCCCTTTCGTCCCGCGTACAGGCGTTCCTTGGGTTGTCAGGCGGAACGAATGAATGAATTCGGTGATAACCGGAATTCCTCCCGTTAATTGGTCCCCGAATAGGGGGCGGTTCGTTTTATCGGGAAAAGCTCCCGTATATGTTGCGTCCTCTCGGTAATAAGAGCGATTCGGGTGAAGTTATCGGGAGGTTTTCCCGCTAATGTGGCCGTCAGTGGGCAAATTGAGAAAAATTACGGGAGGTTTTCCCGTTTTTACAACTTGAAGCCGGTCTACCCACGACACGATTGTTCCGGGAGTCCGATGCGATCACTTTGAACGGCAGTATGATATCTTGACACGACCTGCAGGATATGTTAAGTTTTGGAATATACACGATAAGCGGAAGCACCGCCATTATGTTGCGTTCGAAAGGACGCGCGTAGTGGCGGTTTTTGTTTTGGGACAGGGAGGGGGGACGGATCGTCATAAACACTGGATGATGTGGAAAATTGTGGACGGACGAACGGATTTCATGGGATACTACGTGTAAAATCAGTTGCGTCGAAAAGGGGAATGGATGATGTGGAAACAGTTGGCCGTGCCCGTATTTCTGGGGGCTGCGCTCGCAGCGTCTGCAGCCGGGGGGGAGACGGCTTCGGCTTCGTTTGCGGACAGCGCCTCCCATTGGGCGAAGGAATCGATCGAAAAGGCGGTCGGCAAAGGCTACGTCGACGGCTACGAGGACAAAACGTTCCGTCCGGACCGACAAGTAAGCCGCGGCGAATTCGTGAAGATGGTCGTCACCGCCTTAAAGCTCCCGGTCAGCGGTAAAACCGACGGCGGCGAATGGTACGTACCGTATGCGAACGCCGCCGTGAGCGCCGGCATTCATCGCTGGAGCGATTTCGCTGGAGGCGATTGGAATACGCCGATTACGCGGCAGGAAATGGCGCGGATGGTCGTTCGGGCTACGGATCGGGAGCTGCAGAAGGCGGAGACGAACAAGCCGGACGGCGAGCTGATGTATTTGGCGACGAAGGCCGGGCTGATCCAAGGCTTAAGCGGCGGCGAGCTCGGCGAGGGCGAAGCGACGACGCGCGCGCAGTCGGTGACGGTCATCGAGCGGATTTTGACCGTCAACGGCGGCGGCAAGCTGGAGGTAGACAAATACGCCGTCAACCGCGCGGAGTTGGCTTGGCATAAGACGAATATTTTTACGGTGATGCCTGAGTTTTTTGGGAAGGTGTTGCCAATAAGCAATAATGGAGTCGTTCTTACAGACGGCTGGAATCCGGACAATTTGTTTGTTGAAACGCCTGATGGGAATTTCCGAGCTGAGTTGGATAGCGTTATTGCCATTGATATGGATGATCCGAGTGACCCTCATCGTAATTTGTTGGGGGATGTTTCTAAACTGAAATGGTGGAACCCTTTTACACGAAATGGGCAGTCTGTGTTTGAATTAAGTAACTGTTATGTTATTTATTTTAAAGGTCGAGTAGCTTACAACCGGGATACATCTACTTATGTTAATTCTGATGTTTTTGCCTCTCAAAACATTTCAGGTATTTTGACCGATCGTCAGGATATGGAAAATGGAATAATAAGCGGGGTAAGTAATATATACCAAAATAAACTAGGAGATTATCCAGCAAAAGTAATTCCCAAAAAGGTTAAAACTCGTGGCGAAATCTCAATTAACATTAGTGCGCCGGCAATTCCTCCTAATAATATTTACACAAAATATCTGCTGAACTCCAAAGTACCGGAGTCGATAGAGTAGGGTGAGCCGCTAATGCGAATTAAGAAAAAATGGATTACTGGGGCAGCCATTGTGCTCGTCAGTTTTCTGTTGAGTAGTATCCTGCTCTATCCTTCCCCCAATTTGGTTTATGCAGATGAGGCCATTACTTTTAATACAGACAGTTGGTCCAACGGCTATAGCAAATATAAAAGTTTAACATCAAGTGAAATTAAATTATCGAAACCCGGCTACAAAATTAAAGAAGCCGTGATTCTAAACGAAGAGACGATTGTAAAAGATATTCCTGCAGCTGCGGGCCAAACTATTTGGACCGGGACAGCTACCCTTGAAGGTACAGACACTCCCATTCATTCAATTGGGAATAAAACAGCACAAGGATATTATGCTTGGTATCGGTATTCTACAACAGATAGCCGCAAAGATTGGTATGCAAATTTTATAAGAATCGATAGTGGCTACAACAAATATGGGGAGCAGCGCGCTTGTCCCGATCTCTCATCAAATCCATCTGACATATCGCCACCGAAAGATGAGACGGGGATGTACGCATATCCCGGATGTGACGATGATTCCTTAATCCTAAGCGGGGCATTAGATAAGGATTTTAAAACATCAGAAGGAATTGTAATTAATCGTCAGGCTGTCGATACAAGTGAGGCAGTGGGGATAGCTACAGTGGATTATTCAGCTTCAGTCGGAGCGCCCGCCGACCTATTTCCAAATGTTTTATATGGCGTATCTGACCCAAGCACACAACCGATCAATGTTATCTTGAAATCAGATGCCAGCGAGTTTGCCGTTCAATACTATCAAAATTTCAACGGAGATTCCGGATATTCTAAGAATCTCACAGCCTACGGCGCCAAGGTCATGGTTTATTTTTCTGCCTTCGACGTAGATATCGACGCTATGACATACAAATACCCGCCATATACGCTAAGGGTAACGTATGAAGAAGTCGACTCGTCTAAACCCGACCTCGTCCCCATCACCATCACCACAACGGGCCCGGTCCAAATAGGCGAAGCAAAAACGTTTACGTACCAATTCAAAAACAAAGGCAAAAAGATCGAAAACCGGCCGTTCACCGTCTACGTGCAAAACCTGATTACCGGCGGAAAGGTGAGCCAGGCTTCATTTAATGGCGCGGACACCGAACAGCTTCTATCCGGCACATTCTCCTACACGCCGCTCGGCCCGCAAACGGTAAAGTTCCGTTTGATCGTCGATTATAACAACGACATCGAGGAACAGCCCCCCGACGGCGAACTGAACAATACGGCCGAATTCGAGTTTCCCGTCAACGTTGGGATCGACGGCGATTTCGACCTGGTTCCTTCTTCGATCCGATATACGGAAGATTTCAAAGTGGTGCCGAAGCAGTTCGAAATCCCGAACGGCTGTACGTACAAATACCATAACTATCGCTTCATTCAAAACGGAATTACATGGACGACGGCCAACGTCAACGGACAAACGGCGGCAACGTCCTTTGCTTATCCGAATTACCCGGACAACTTGTCCGTCAGCACCAGCAGGGTCGCTCTGCAAATCTACACGAGCTGCGGCGACTCGGGATGGATCAAGGAAAAACCGTTTGTCGTGAACGAGTCGGGTACCGAGAACACGCCGCCCGAGTTTCGGGCCGGATTTTTCCTGGAACATAACCGTACCGGTACCGATCCGGTTACGCAAGTCGTCGTCGGTTCGATGGTCAATCTGCGCATTATCCAGGATCCAAGCTCGACGCCGCCGTCGCCGTATGACGCCGAGAAAGATTACCCGATTACATGGCGATGGGACTTCGCGGGAAGTAGCAGCGGCTGGATACGAAGCTTGCCGTCGACCTACGGCTTCGATAATCGCGACGATCATTTCTACAATATCAAAGCCGACCAAGTCGGCAATTTTGCGATACGCGTAACCGGAACGGATCGGCGAGGCGCGCAAACGAGCCGTACCGTCTTTTTGGACGTAATCCCGCCGAACCCGATCGCGGCTTGCAGCGTTCCGACGCCGGTCAAGGCGAACCGGCCGGTCGATCCGGCGAAGTTCAGCGCGAAAGGCAGCTTTAGTCCGGTCGGGCGTACGATCGACGAAAGCCGCAACGCGTGGACGAACAAGCAAACGTCGTACAGCAATCCGACGTCGGAACCGATCAAGGTTCAGGTGCAGCTTTACGTCTACGACAGCGCCGGCCTCCGGTCGCTCGCCCCGGCGACGTGTACGATCGATGTGCTGCCGGACAAGCCGCCGGTCGGCAAGCTCGACGTGCCGCCGCTCGGTCTTCGCGGGCAAACGTACGAGCTGTTCAACAAATCGTACAGCCCGGACGACGATGCGCTCGTCAGCGCCGCTTACCGGTACAAATACGATGCGGCGAACAACGGCTTCGCCGACGATCCGTGGCAATCGCTGTCCGGTACGCTGGCGAAATCGTCGTTTACGCCGAACCGCGTCGGCAAATATTTGTTCGACGTGTACGTGTGCGAAGACTACGGCCAGTGCGCGTATGCATCGGCTACGCAGTCCGTCGGCATCATGGTGCTGGATACGATCAACCTGGCGCCGACCGTTTCGTTCGATCTGTTCGGCAAAAACGAGCAGCCCGAAGTCAACGTGCCGGTTACGTTCGGCGTCCAAGCAATGCTTTCGTGGCCGCTGTACGACGTCAACACGAACAACCGGATTGCAAACCATGCCTTCGCATGGAGCGACGCGAACGGCGCGCTGACCGCCGGCCTCGGCAAAGGGATGGAACGATATTACGACATTTACAACTACTACAGTTGGGGCGGCGGAGGCGGCAATACGTACAAGCCGTACTTCAACCCGTACACCGACAACGGGTTCGGGGCGAACCGGATCTCCCCTTACAAAGGCATCGAGACGCTCGATACGAGCCGGTCGCAGCCTTTATTGGTGCCGGTCGCTTCGGGCGGCATAACCACCTTGCAGCCGGTGGAGTTCGGAAGCATCCTGAAGACGAACAAGACGCACCTCATTTTCGATATGTTGGGCTACGACGGCTACGCGAACGCGCTCAAAGGGTACAATTTGAGCAAAATGCCGAAGTATGCAGCGGAATATTCCAAAGACAACAGCAGCCAGTTCGGTTCTTCGCTGAAGCATCGCTGGCCCGAGGGGGGCGATCCGTACGACTATACGATTTCCGGCAACGGGATTTACGACGCGATTTCATACGCCGTGCCTTTGTACAAAAGCTACGACGACATAAGGAAAAACGCCGACAAAATCAAGAACGGGGACTATTCCGGCGCAAAAGGCTTCACGACGCTCACGTACAATCTCCCCCATTTGTACGGCTTCGAGGTGGCCGGCAGCACGATCTACAAATTCATCGGCGGCGGCAGCAAGTACAAAGCGGCCTACGAGTCGTTCGAATACTACGACGAGGAAACCCAATCCGGGTGCAATTGCGTCGTGCAAGTCGGGTATAACGGCTCGGACCTCCCTTCCAAGGTCGCCGTCGGCGTCATTTCGTACGATTCGTATACCGGGGCGCAAAAAAACGTCCGGCTGGATAACGAGGACTTGTTCGCGTCATCGCTGCGAACGCCGTTCCAGCATACCGGCAAACAGAGCCGCTATTTCACGATGTACGACAAAGGGGACAACGCCGTTTTGGTAAGCGGCCCGTACAACTTTTTCGGCGGCGATATGCATATCGAACAAATCGAGATCGATCCGCAGGGGAACACGATTCGTAAAAATACGGTCACGTTCCCGGGCCGGGTCGAGGCCGACGGAACGAGCTGCTACTACACGATTCCGATCGGCCTGTATAAAGGGCTGGACGGCGAGTACTTCTCGTTTATCCAGGAAGTGTGCAAAAAGAAAGGGGCGGAACAATCTTACCCGATCGCCTATTATGCGTACAAAATAAATGCGGATTTGTCGCTCGCCTGGATCACCAAGCTCCGCGGAATCGGGTACAGGCACGATGTGGGGACGTTCGATCAAAACTGGGAAAGCCGTCCGGTAGCCGCCTACAACCCGGTAACGAACGAATTGATCACGCGCAGCTACTACCAGACGTATTGCAACGGATGCACGGTGCCGACGGTCACGAACTACCAGGAACTGCTTAACGGAACAACCGGCGCGCTTTCGAACTGGTCGGGAACGCCGATCAGCAACATGTCCGGCGGATTCGGCATCCTGCCGAGCGGCGGCTACGGTCCGCTCTCCGGACCAAGCACGATCACGGACGATTCGGGGACGAGCCGCAGCTGGGGCGATGGCTTGTACAACACCCGGCGCGACGATCTCGGCTTTCACGAATCCGAGAAAAACGACGAACTGGTCAGCGGCGAATATATTGCCGACGGGGTGTTCCTCGGCATTTACCAGCAAGACTACCAGTCGAATTCCCAAGGCGGCTTGTCCGGCAAACGGTACATCTATATCGCCAAAGGAACGCCGCGGCAAACCGTCGTGAGGAGCGGCTTCCGGCTCGGCCAGTTCATGTCCGGGACGGCTTACGACGACACGGAGCTGTCGTTCACGATGAACATGAAACGTCCGGGCATCGATACGGGACTCGCCGGATTTTCGTTCCGGATGCAGGATCCGACGAACCGGTACGCGGTCGAAGCGGACGCCGCTACGATCTACGTTTCGCGCTATATCGGGGGCGCACGAACGGTACTATCCCGCATTCCGTACCCGTTCCAGCCGAATACGGACTATGCGTTCCGGGTGAAAATGGCCGGCAGCCAAATCGACGTTACGCTCAACGGCGTTCCGTACGTATCCGTCTCGGACGGTACGTTCGCGGGCGGCAAGCTCGGGCCGTTTACGACCAAATCGTACGTCAGCTTCAAAGGCGTGTCGCTCAAGGGCATTCCGAAGCAAAATGTCGAATGGCTGACGCAATACGCCATTTGGGAAGAAGGCTCGGCCCGGGCGGAGGCGCGCTACGAAAACATTGCGTACGCCGATCCGGAGAACGATCCGGTGTCGGGCGGGTTCCGTTGGTCGATCGCGCATGTGCCGAAATTTATGAATAACCAAGGCGTATCGGGCTTGAACGGGCAAACGTTCGCCGGGCCGCAGCAATATTTCGATAAAGTCGGCGAATACTGGATTACGCTTCGCGCGCGCGACGATCCGCATCCGAGCTATTTGTGGCCGAGCGGCGTGTTCGACAGCTACCGCAAAGACTCGAACGCCTATGCGAAGCGGCTCATCGTGCACCGGCGACCGGTCGCCGTCATGTCTGCATGGATAAACGGGGACGGTACGGTAGGCTATAGCGACGCCAGCTACGACCCCGATCGATGGGTGAACGCCGGGACGTACTCGCCCCCGGATGCGACCGGCATCGATTACGGGGCGACGCGCGGCATTATGGAGCGGCTTTACTATTACGTGTCGCCGAGCGGCCAATACGTACAAAGCAAGCTGACGCGGCCGACGGAAACCGGCGTCTATACGGTCGGCCTGAAAGTGCGAGACGAATACGGCGCCTGGAGCTACCCGGTTTCGCAGACGATAACGATCGGGACGATTCCGCCGGCCAATAACCGGCCGACGGCGACGCTGACGTTTCCGAACGGATCGCAAGCGAGCCCGAGCCTCGTGTATACGAGACGGCCGACCATCACATGGGAGCAGCACGACACGCCGGGGACGGTTTTCCAGGGCTACCACGTCAAAGTTGCCGACAGCTCCGGCGCGATCGTCGTCGAGAGCGGCGAAAGTCCGCAATGGACGAGCTCGAATTACGCCGCCTGGACCGTGCCGGTCGACTTGCCGTACGGAACGAAGCTGCAGGTGCAAGTGCGGGCGAGCGACGGCGAAACGTGGTCCGACTGGTCGAACGTCGGCTGGATGATCGTCAACGGCCCGCCGTCCGCGGTGCTTACGTTCCCGAACGGTCCCTCGGCCGGGGCGGCGAACCTGCTTCAGGACAACCGGCGCCCGACGCTGTCCTGGAACCAATACGATCCGGACTTGGCGTACGGCAACGTGTTCCAGCATTACCACGTCCAAATCATGGGCGAGGACGGTTCGCTCGTTTACGATTACGCCGCCGGCCAATGGACGCAGGCGACGAGCCAAAGCATGACGGTGACCGCCGATCTGCCGACCGGCATACCGCTGCAGGCGCGCGTGCGGGTTTATGACGGCGCGCTTTGGTCGGACTGGTCGAATACCGGCTGGCTGCGCATCAACCTTTCGCCGGGAGCGGACGTCGCGTATCCGTCCGGATCGCAAGCGAGCCCGACGATTTCCGGCCCGCAGCCCGCGATTGCGTGGAACCAGTGGGACCCGGACCCGGGCACCGTATTTTTGAAATATCAGGTGCATATCGCGAACGAAGCGAACACGGCGCTCGTCTACGATTCCGGCGAAGTGTCGCAACATACGTCCGCAACGACGCAAAGCCATCTGGTCGGCACCGCGCTTCCGGCGGGGCAAAAGCTGCGCGTTCGCGTGCGTGTATTCGACGGATACGTCTGGTCGCCATGGTCCGGCGACAAATGGCTGCTCACGAACCGGCCGCCGGTTGCCGATTTCGATTGGTCGCCGAAGCCGATTTGGGAAGGGGACACCGTCCATTTGGACAATTTGTCGTCCGATCCGGACGGCAACGCGCTTTCTTCCGTTTGGGAAATCCGGATGACGGACGGAACGGTCCGCACATGCGGCACGCCCGACGCGGTTCAGCTTTTTCCGGTGCCCGGTTCGTATACCGTGACGCTTACCGTTTCCGACGGATATGCCGAGAGCCGCATCACGAAAACGCTCGAAGCGCTGCCGCTGACGATCGACGCGAAAGTTCGCCATACGCCGCAGTGGCTGGCCATCCATGAACAAAAAGGCAACAACACGACGACGGTGCCGATCGATTTTTATTCCGGCGAAATATTCGTCGTGCAGACGGTCTCGTCACCCGCGCCGGTAAGCGAAGCGAAAGCATGGATCGACACCGTCGGAATCGACGGAAACGCCTTAACCGTATCCACTGTGCTGGCCGTATCCGACTCCGACGCGACCCGTTTCGAAGGACGGCTTTACGACGACAAATTCATGTCGGCGACCGAAGGGATTCCCGTGGGCGTGCTGCCGATCCATTTTCAAATCCGCTATGCGAACGGAGTCGTCAAAAAGCAGGACGTCCCGGTGCGGATTATCGGCAACGTTAACGATGCGGTCGACGTACATCGGCGGCAATAGGCGGTTTACAATTTGGAACATAAATGGTATTATATGAATATAGCATGTGCGAGAAACGTTTGCGAAGGACGCAGGCGATCGGGCAACCGACCGTTTGCGTCCTTTTTCGTTACTTGAGGGGGATATGCCGGTGAACAAAAAACGAAACTTGCTGATCAGCTTCTCGGCTGCGCTCTTGGCGGCGTTTCTCGTCTATGGCGTATACAAGCTGCAGCTGAGGCAGGTGGAGCTGCAACAGACGGTCAACGTCGTCGTGCCGAAAGATTTCATTCCCGCCGGCACGATGATCGAAGCCGGAATGCTCGCGATGAAGCCCGTGCTGGCCGGGTCTCTGGAGGAAGGGATGTTTACGGACTCGGCGCAGCTGGTCGGCTTGGAGTCGGTCGTGCCGCTCGGAACGAACGAACCGATTTTGTCGTGGAAGGTGGACAAGTACCATTTGCTGCCGTCGGCCGGGCAGGCGACGTTTCAAATCCCGAAGGAGTACATTTTATCGCTGCCGGGCGGCATTCGGGCGGGCGACAAAGTAAAGCTGTACGTTTCCGGAAACGAGGGAGAGGCCGGACGTTTGTTCGACGAGGACATTACGGTCGCCTCGGTCAAATCGTCCGCGAATGTGGAAGTCGACAATCCGAAATCGCCCAATCTGTATTCGCGGGTAAACGGCGATACCGAGAAAATGTACGCATCCCGCAGGGAAGCGAACGGCGCGATCGACCAAATCAATTTGAATTTGTCCGAGGAGCAATGGCTGGCGATCGACCGCGCATGCCGGACGAAAAAGGCGAAGCTCGTCATCGCCGTCTCGGCGTCGTCGCTCTCGGAGGAATCCGTATTTGTCATAGGAAGGAGATGACCGCCGCATGCGGATTGCAATCGTGACGCAGGACGAGGCGCTGGCCGATGCGTGGGTATCCGGCAAAAGGAGGGACGGCGACGACATCCGCCTGTTTCAAACGCCGGAATCGCTCGTCGATTCGCCCGCGTCGTCCGAATTCGATCATATCGTATTGTCCGACCGGTATTTCGATCTCCCGCAATTTTGCGATTGCGCGGAGCTGCTGAAGGAACGTTTCCCGAAGGCATCGCTTACGGCGCTGCTGTCGGATCGGCACGATGCCGCCGAAAACGGCAGGTGGATCAAGGCGTGCATCGTCGGCGGCATTCATTACGTGCCTCCCCATCGGACGCGAGACGCGATCAACGGCGCGCTGCACCGGCGTTTTTACGGGGAAGACGGCGATCTCGCCGAAGGCGCGAGCAGCACGATCGTTTTCGTCGGCTCGACGCCGAATATCGGCACGACGTTCGTTTCGTTCGGGACGGCTGTCGGCATCGCCCGCCGGACGGAGCGATCGGTCGCTTATTTGTGCCTCAACCTGAAAAGCTCCAAGCTTCACCGCTATATCGGCATCGAGAAGCCGGAAGGAAGCCTCGATCATTTGCGAGCGGAGCTCCGCTCGCAAAGCTTGCGTCCGGAACGGCTCCGTTCGTACTGCGAAACGGCGAAGGGGATGCCGAACTTGCGCATGCTGTTCGGCAACCAGCTGCGGGAGCAGGCCGAGTTTTTCACGGCCGAAGATATCGAGCATTTGCTGCATGCGGCGAAACGGGCTTTCGACATTTGCATCGTCGAAGTGAACGCCTATTGGGACAATGCCGCTACGATATGCGCCTTGCTTCAGGCGAACAGCCGCATATTGGTGACGACGCCGGAGCTGACCCATTTTCAGGAGGATGCGGACCGCTGGCTTCGCGGGCTTTGTCCGATCGTCGGCATGGAAGCCGAGTCGTTCGATCTCGTCGTGACGCAGTCCGACAGGAGCGCCGGCTCGGCAGGCATCCGGCAGCGGGACATTCGCAAGGAGACCGGGCTATCGCTAATCGGCAAGGTCGGCAAGTACGCCGATTTGACGGAAGCGGTCAACCAGGGCAAGCTGCTCGAGCTGCTGCTCGGGCCGCATCCGCTCGCCCGGGATGTCGACGCCGTCGCCGCTCTGCTGGCGGAGGTATGCGGCATCGAAGCGCGACTGCGGTCGCAGCGCAAGCCGCTCGGCCGTTTGTTCGGCCGCTTGCGCGTAAAAACCGGGAAAGCGGGGCGGACGATATGGGAGAGCTGACGGAACGGAAATTTTCGGTGCTCGCGTACTCGATGCTGCGCCGCGGCGAAGCGAATAAGCTGCCGGCGGCCGATCCTCTCGTTCCGACGGAGGAAAATCCGGCGTTCCGGCGCTGCGTCGAGGAGATCCGCACGTATTTGGTCGCATCCCGGGGAAAAACGGAGGAGGAGCGGCTGCAATACAGCGAATCGCTCAACCGCGCGGTGCTCGGCTTCGAGGAGGAGCGCGTCCGGTTTATCGCCATTATTAACGACCAGCTGGCGAAGCGCAGACTGAACCATATCGTGCCGCCGAATCGGCGGTACGCGACGCTGGCCGAAGCCGTATTCGCCGAAGTGATCGGCATGAACGTGCTCGAGCTGCTGCTGCGGGAACGGGACGGACTGGAAGAAATCCAGGTCGTCGGCAAAGACATTTTCGAGGTGAGAGGAGGAAAGGCGGCGCCGTCGCCGCACAAATTCCGGCATATTAAGGATGTGGAACGCATTCAGCAAAACCTCGTGCTGTTCAACAACGAGGTCATCAATCCGCGCAAGCGGTGGGCGGAAGTGTCGCTGCGGGACGGCTCGCGCGTTACGCTGACCGGCTTCGGCTTTACGGCCGAGCCGACGATGACGATCCGGTTTTATACGATGCGGTATTACAATTTGCATACGCTTTGCCATCCCGATTACGAAACGATCGACGAGACGATCAAGACGGTGCTGCTTTGCTTGCTCCGCTCCTGCTTCAACCTGGTGATCATCGGTCCGACGAATTCCGGGAAAACGAATCTGATCAAGGCGTTCATCGCCGAGCTGCCCGATCACGAGCGGATCGTCACGATCGAGTCGCGGTACGAGCTTATGCTGAAGCGGGATTTTCCGAACAAGAACATTATCGAATACGAGGTGAGCGAGGACGATCCGCACCATTCCGGCAATCAGGCGTTCAAGCTCGCGCTGCGCCAGTCGCCGAAGCGGATCTGCCACGCCGAAATTCGCGACGACGACGCCAACTTGTACGTACGGGCGTGCACGAGAGGACACGAAGGGAGCATGACGTCGGTCCATGTCGGTGCGCTCGAGGACGCGCCGGATGCGATCGCCGACATGTGCATGCTCGACAGACGGGGCATGAACCCGACCCGTTTGACGAAACGGATCGCCGAATATGTCACCCAAATCGGTCTCGAAATGGGTCTGGTCGGCGGCAAGCGGAAGCTGCTGCGCATCGGCGAATACGGCTACGAAAACGGGGAGGTGAAGGTGAGGGACATCGTCCGCTACGATTATGCCGACGGCGTCTGGCGCTACCCGGAGAAGTTTTCGCGGCGGGCCGTCATGCGCATGATGAAGCACGATCCGGACGGCTGCCGGACGCTTCGCGAGATGGGACTGGTCGAGCGATGCTGATTTGGGTCGTAAAGAGCGCGTTTTTGCTGCTGCTGTTCATGCTCGCGTATTTGTTTTTTCATCGGCTGCTGCAAACGGTTGTGCGCCGATCGGCGGCGCGCTACCGGCTCAACTACGTGCGGCGGGGAACGTTCGCCAATCGCGTGGCGCAATTCGCCTCGCGTTACAACTGGCTGTACCGCCATTTGGCGGATTTGCTCGAATCGATTCAAGCCCGGCTTCACATCGGCACGTTCCTGTTCGTCTCCGTGCTGCTGCTGCTCGCGGGCATCGTCGGTGGATTTTTTTGCTTCCGCAACGCGAAGGGCGTATTGTCGGCGGGCGGCATGCTCGGCCTGCTTCCGTACTTGGCGCTGCGGATGAGGCTGCTCAGCTTGCAGATGAAGGCTCGACTCGATTTTTTGCCGGCCGTCGAGCTGTTTTACCAATACTATATCGTTTCGGGGCAAAGCAATATCCGGACGGCGCTCAAAATTACGCTGGAGGAAAACCGGATGCAGCCCGCCTTAAAGCCCGTGTTCGAGCAGCTGTACCGCCATTTGGCGACGAGCCGCGATCCGGAGCACAGCTTGCGCGTATTTGCGCTCAGCCTCGGCCATGTGTGGGCGGACTATTTCGTCAACATTTTGCGCGTCGGGCTGGCGGAGGGGGGCGATTTGTGCGACAGCCTGAAGGAGCTCATTACCGACATGCGCCGGGCGCAGCGCTCGGACCAGGCGGAACGAAACCGGCTTTTGGAAATACGGATCGCCAATTTTTCGTCGATTTTGTTTTTGCTCTTGTTTTTATTTATCAATTTTAAAATAAACCCGCACAACGCGTATTTGTATTACATTGTCGATCCGGCGGGCCGGAATATGCTGCTCGACGGGCTGCTGCTCATTTTCGCTTCGGTTTTGATGGGCATCTATTTATCGATACGAAGGATGTGACGTTTTGGTCATGGTGTTCGAATCCCGGCATTTGTTATGGCTGCAGGCTTTGGCCCACTCCGCCTTGTTTGCCGCTTTGTTTACGACGATTTTGTACGCGTTTCGTTCGTTGCCCCGAAGAAGGAAGCGTTGGCCGCTCGCCGCCTTCAAACGTTTGGGAAGCCGCAGGACGGTCCCGGCTTTCGTATTGAAGGCGTTCGGCGTTTCGGCGAAAAGCGTCGAAGCTTCCGGAAAGGAGCGGCTGCTGCTGGAAAGCGGGCTGCGCTTCGACCCGCTGCTGTACGAGCTGCTGCGAAGAGCGGTCATGACGCTCGGCTGCGGGCTGGCCGCGTTCGGCTATACGGGGATGCGGCAAGGATGGCGGCTCCCTTGGATCGAACCGGCCTACGTGCTCGTTTCCGGCTTGATCGTCGTTTTGCTGCTTGCATTCGACCGGACGATACTCGAATCGCTCGGCAAATACCGTACTTATCGGGTGATGAAAGAAATCTACATGCTCAGCCATCAGCTGCTGTATTACAGCGGCTCGAAAATGAGCCTGCACGCCAAACTGAACCGCTGCGTGCCGTTTTGCCAAAACATACGCCCGGACTTGCAGCTGCTGCTCAACGAATGGTACGAGGATGCCGAACAGGCGATCAAACGGTTCAAGCGGCGGCTCGGCACGGAGGAGGCGTACAGCTTCGCCGAGACGATCAATTCGCTTCGACTGAACGAGCACGGCAGCTACTATGCGCTGCTGCGCGAACGAATTCAGGACTACAAAGAAAAGCTGGACATGGCGAAGGACAGCCGGAAAGAAACGACGTCGTACCTGCTGTTCGTCATCGCCGGCGTACCGATTTTAAATACGTTTCGCATTTTCACGTATCCTTGGGTACAGGAAGGACAAAAGCTGTTCGATTCCTTGAACTGAACGACCGGCCGGCGCGAACGCTTGTATGGTCCGGAATTTTATGCGGAGAAGGGGAGAGTCTTATGAGGAACATTTTGATGACGGTCATGATGATGATTGTGATGGCGCTTCTGTTTACGAACATCATCAACAACGGAACGACGGGGATGCGCACCAACATTCAGACGAAGGGCGATTCCGCCAATACCGACATTAACGCGCTGAGAGCCGGCTCCTGATCGCATGTTCGGAGGCTTTGGATGAGGCACATTTTAATTACGGTCATGCTGGTCATCGTCGTCATCGCCATCTATTCGGGGACGATCGGGGGGAGCGGCGGCATGGAGCAAAACGTCCGCTCGATCGGCGGCAGCATGAACGGGACGATCCAATCGATCAATCCGTAACGGGGTACGCAGCGAATGAAGCAAATTTTGGTGTTCGTTTTATTTGCCGGCATGCTTTGCTGGGCGATGTTTATGCCGACGTACAAACATATTATCGTGTTCCGGCAGGCGATGCTGCAAAAGGAAGTCGACTACATGCTGGAGGTCGGGGCGAACGCCTCCCACGGCTTCGTGGACGGGGCGGCGATCGAAGCGTCTCGGCAAAGGCTTCGCCTGCACGGATTTCAAAGCGAGAGGCTGGAGTATTTCGTTTCTTCGACGAACGGCGCAAGCGCGACCGATCCGGCGGCGCCGGTGCATCGGGGGACCGGCATCGAGCTGACGATCACGTACCCGTACGACGGGATGTTCAATATCGACCGGCTGATCGGGATCCCGGTTCCGGCGGCAAACAGCCGGATGGGCGCCTCGGGCTTGAAAATGAGCGAATACGTGCCGTAACGAAGGGGGGCTGCGCGCTTGTACAAGCTGCTCATGCTTATGCTGCTGATCGGATTCGTCATGGTGCTTCATGCGCTGCAGGCCGACGAGGAGGTGGCGCTGCAGGCGCTGTTTCAAGGGAAGCATGCGGTCAATCGGGCGGCTCATGCGGCGGCGCAGCAAATCGACAAGCAAAAGCTGAAGGAGGGCATCGTTTCGATCGACCCGGAATCCGCCCGAAATGCGGCGATGCAGTATTTGCAGCGGAATTTGCGGCTCGATGCCGCGAACGAACCGCTCCCCGGTACGTTTTGGCGCAGTCGGGCGGAGGTGCTCGAGCTGGAAATCGTCAACGACGACCGCGTTTTTCCGTACACGTACTCGAATGCGAGCTACAACTATACGGTTACGCTGGACAAGCCGGGCGTCGTGCTGATCGTCCGTCTCGTCTACCCGCGTACGTTCGCCGTCCTGGGACCGATCGCGTGGAACATCAAAGGGACCGCGGAGCTGTATTATTGATCGGCCGCTGCGAACGAGACTGCGTTCATGCTTTCCGGCGACGTCATTTTCAAGGCGACCGGTTACCCGGAGGAAAAATCGCGCAATTGCGCAAGCCGGCGCATTGACGCGTTTCGGCCAAAGGAGTCCGTACACAAATGCGACATCCACGTGGGTTCGAGTATTGAATCAGCCCCAAACCAAGTAAAAAGACGCCTCCAATCCGCAAAGCGGAAATGGAAGCGTCTTTTTCATCGGCTACCGCTAAAACACGGATGTACATCATCGAAAGAATTCGATTCGGAAGCTGTTCTTATTTTCCCTGCCCCATCACCCATTCCCGGCCGGGAATGTCGACCCGAAAGCGCTCCACGCCGCCGGTATCGGCGAGCGTCACGTAGCACGTCCGGCCGTCCGGTCCGCCGAACGTCAAATTCGTGCAGTTCGTGCCGTGCAGCCGGACTTCCAGCAGCAGCTCGCCCGCCGGCGACACTTTGGCGACCGTTCCTTTGCCGAAGCGGGTGATGTACAAATTGCCGTCCGCGTCGCAGCGCATGCCGTCCATGCCGAAATCCGGAAATTCGATCAGCAGCCGCTTGTTCCGGATCGTTTGGTCCGGCAGCAAGTCGTACGCCCAGACGCGGCGTTGGACGGATTCGTTTACGTACAGCGTACGGTTGTCCGGGCTGACTTCGATGCCGTTCGTCGTGCCCATGCCGCTTTCCAACTGCAGAACGGTTCCGTCCGCGCCGATCCGCCATAGGTTGCCGGTCGACTCCTTCCAGTTCGGATCGCTGGCGAAAATCGTATCGTCGTCGGCGATCGCGATATCGTTCGGCTGATTCATCGTCGGCTCGTGGGCGAATACGGATATCGCTCTCGTCCGCATATCGACCTTCAAAATATTATGGTTCGTATAGTCGGCGACGAGCATGTCTCCGGCCCGGTTAAAGCGGATGCCGTTGCCGACGCTGCCGTTCGGCAGCTCGACGAATACGCTGCCGGCTCCTTCCGGGGTAATCCGCCCGATCGTGCCCTGCCGTTCGAAATTGACCGCATACACGTTGCCGTCCCGGTCGCAGGCCGGTCCTTCGATGCCGGACGTAAACACGCCGCGCGCCGTAAACGCTACGCTTTCATATAAGGGATGGTCCATGGCGGTGCCGCTCCTCCTTCTGTTTTCGACTTCGTTTCCGAAAAGGATGTTCGTATACGTTATTCGCCCCGGCGGCCCGTCTTCCTCTTTTCTCCTCCGAGCGGCGAATCGTGTATAATAGTTGGAAAGAGGAGGACTGATCGTACGATGGATGAACGGAGCGCCCGCCGGCAACGGCTGCAATATAAAATGAAGGAAACGGGAATCGACGTTTGCGTCATCACCCAAAATGTCGATTTGTACTATTTCGTCGGCTCGATGCAAACCGGGTATTTGTTCGTCCCCGCGGAAGGCGAGGCGATTTTTTACGTCAGACGAAGCGTCGCCCGCGCCGCCTGGGAAGCCGACGTCACCGTAGTCGAGCTCGGCTCGATGCGCGGCTTCGGCGCCCGTTTGGCGGAGGCGCTTCCGCACGTATTCCGGAAGCCGGGCGGGGAAGCGCCGATCGCGGCCGCCGAGTACGACGTGCTGCCGGTCCAGCAGTTTCAGCGGCTGGAAGGCGCGCTGCCGGGCGTGAAATGGGTGGACGGCTCGACGCTCATCCGCGAAATCCGGATGATCAAGTCGCCGCTCGAAATCGCCGCCATTCGCGAGTCGGCCCGCATCGTCGATATCGCCTACGAAACGGCCGTCCAATCGCTGCGGCCCGGTATGCCGGAAGTCGAGCTGATGGCGATCGTCGAGTCGGTTATTCGCAAGCAAGGACATATGGGCCTGATGCGGGTTCGCGGATACAATCAGGAGATCATTACGGGTATGGTCGGTGCGGGAGAGGCGGCGGCGATGCCGACTTATTTCGACGGTCCGGCGGGAGGGCAAGGGCTCGGCCCGGCCAGTCCGCAAAGCTCGGGGCGCCGGCCGATCGGCGAGAACGAGCCGATTTTGATCGACATCGGCTGCTGCGTCGAGGGCTACGTAATCGACCAAACCCGGACGGCGGTCATCGGCGAGCTGCCGGCCGACTTGCGGCAGGCGTACGAGCTTGCCGAGCGCGTGCTGCGCGAAACGGAGTCGCGGCTGAAGCCCGGCACGATTTGCGAGGAGCTGTACGCGGCGGCGCTCGAGCAGGTGCGCGAAGCGGGTCTCGGCGATCATTTTATGGGCTTCGGCGGCGATCAGGTGAAATTTTTGGGTCACGGCATCGGGCTTGAAATCGACGAGCTGCCCGTATTGGCCAAAGGGTTCCGTTATCCGCTCGAGGCCGGAATGGTCATCGCGATCGAGCCGAAGTTTACGTTTCCGGGACGCGGGGTCGTCGGCATCGAAAATACGTACGCGATCACGGAATCCGGCTTCGAGAAGCTGACGGTATCGCGCGAAGGAATCGCCGCGGCGCCCGGAAGCCGAGCGTAACGCCGTGCCGCCGTCGCGCGTCAAGCGCGGATTTTTCGTTTCACCCAAGCGGCGGTCGAAATGCGGGGGAAGGGTCTATATTAGAGCGGAGCGGATTATACTATAGTTAGGAGTAGAAGCGGCGGTTAAGCGGGAGCGATCCCGGTTTTGCGCAACCGGCCGATCCGGCTCGCGGTTCTTCGGCGATTTGTCCGTTTCATTGCCGGGAAAGCGAGCTTTTCGCGACTTCACTTTGCCGCCCGAATTTGATACGATATATCCAAACATACGAAACTAGCATTATGCCGTCGATAGACTACCATCGTTGTTCGTATAAACGTTTTGCCCGGCCGGCAAAACGGGGGGGAGGAACCGACTATGCTGCGTCTCGGTCAAAAGGTGATCATCGTGTCCGACAGCTTCGAGCAAAATCTTCCGATCGGGGATTATGGATATATTATCGCTTACGACCGCAATGCGGATAACGCTTTCGATTACGTCGTCCGCATACCGAAAATCAACAAAAACATGTTCGTTCCGGCCGAAGACATCGAGCTGGAGGAAACGCTGCTTCAGCAGGAAGTGGACCGGATCGAACGGGAAGCGCTGATCGATTACGCGCTGGCGACGAAAAACGAGGAGCTGTTCCGCAAAATCGTGAACGGGGAAAACGCGGAAGAAGCGAGCTCGGACGGCGCCAAGGAAGTGCAGTCCCAGCAAGACTTCATTCGACAAATCAACTTGAAGGCGTGGATTTGACGAAAGCGCGGCCGGCTTAGCCGAACAACGGTTCGGCGGCGCCCCGTTTCAAGCCCACAGCCCGATGCGTGAAGGCGCCCCTTGCGAGGAGCGCCTTTGCGCGTTTGGGGCCGGCAGGAGCGGAGCGGCTCGGCTCGCTTATATCGCTTTACCGCTGTAAAGCGATATTCGTCAAATATTGACACGCTCTCTTTTTATGGGATATGATTAACATCATACGGTTTTCGGGAGGAAATGAAGGGAATGAACGATTCACACGTCAAAATACTTGACTGCACGATCCGCGACGGCGGGCTTGTTAACAATTGGGATTTCAGCGTCGATTTCGTTCGCGATCTGTACTATTCGCTGAACGCGGCCGGCGTCGAATATATGGAAATCGGCTACAAAAATTCGCCGAAGCTGCTCAAAGGGGCGGAAGCCGGCCCTTGGCGGTTTCTGGACGAATCGTTTTTGCGGGAAGTCATTCCGGAAAAAGGCGACACGAAGCTGTCGGCGCTGGTCGATATCGGCCGCGTGGACGAAAACGACATTTTGCCGCGCAGCGAGAGCATGCTCGACATGATCCGCGTCGCTTGTTACGTGAAGGACGTGGACAAGGCGCTCGATCTCGTGAACAAGTTTCACGGCTACGGCTACGAGACGTCGCTTAACATTATGGCGCTTTCCAACGTCATGGAGCACGACCTGATCGAGGCGTTCCAGCAAATCGCCGGCAGCCCGGTCGACGTCGTGTACGTCGTCGACTCGTTCGGAAGCTTGTATCACCGCGATATCGAGCACCTGGTGGCCAAATTCCAGCGGTACTTGCCGGACAAGCAGCTCGGCATCCATGCGCACAACAATATGCAGCTCGCTTTCTCCAACACGCTAACCGCCGCGGAGCTCGGCGTAACGTTTTTGGACGCTTCCGTATTCGGCATGGGCCGTGCGGCGGGCAACTGCAACACGGAGCTGCTCGTCAGCTTTTTGAAAAATCCGAAGTACGAGCTTCGCCCGATTCTCGAAGTGATCGAGCGCCGCATGATTCCGCTTCGCGAGAAAGTGGAGTGGGGCTACATCATTCCGTACATGATTTCCGGCGTGCTGAACGAGCATCCCCGCGTGGCGATGGCGCTTCGCGCGAGCGAAGACAAAGACAAGTACGCCGAGTTTTACGACAGGCTGACGTCGCCGGAAACCGCGATTTCGGCCAAAGGCGGAGAATAACGCCGTAAAGCTCGCCTCCTCGATGCATTCAAATACCCAAACACCAATTTCAGCACCTGCAGGCGATAGCCTCGGGTGCTTTTTTGCAGTCCGATCGCCGGCCGGACCGCGCAGGGATTGGTTCCGTACGGATGAAGAGAAAAGGGGCGCCCCTTAAGCTGCGGGCGATTCGAAATATAACCGGAAAGCCTCCCGCTGTTTCGACTCCGTTTGGGCATCGGTTCGAACTAACCGGAAAAGCTCACGATAAACAGCCGCTGCAAGGACGAAAAGGGCGATCCGGGCAAAATTAGCGGGCCGTTTTCCCGCTACATGCTGCTGCGTCGGGGATTCCGACAAAATTAGCGGTATGTTTTCCAGGTCTTTCTTATCGTTGCGGTCCGATGCGATGCCTTGCTTCCCGCAAACCGCTCCCTTATTGAGTTCCGGCAAGGTTGTACTATATAATAGGAAGAATGAGTGGAACATTTGCGGCAAAAACGGAGGTGCAGAACATGAGCATTACGACGAAAGACGTCGAGCATGTGGCGAAGCTGGCGCGGCTGCAGGTGAGCGAAGCCGACATGGAACCGCTCACGGAGCAGCTGAACGCCATTTTGAAATACGCGGAAAAATTGAACGAGCTGGACACGGACGGCGTCGAACCGACGAGCCATCCGATGCCGCTTTCGAACGTCATGCGGGAAGACGACGTTCGCCCGTCGTGGCCGATCGAGAGCGTGCTGAAAAACGCCCCGGACGAAGAAGAAGGCCAGTTCAAAGTGCCGGCCGTATTGGAGTAACGATTACGCTTACGAAGACGGCATTCCTCCCGGAATGCCCTGCTTATGCTTACGAAGTCAGCTTTGCTTCACAAAGCTCGGATTACGCTTACGAAGACGGCATTCCTCCCGGAATGCCCTGAGGAGGTTTTACTTTGTCTTTATTCGACCTGAAGCTGCAGGAGCTGCACAACCGACTCGCCCATAAACAACTGTCGGTCCGCGAGCTCGTCGACCATTCGCTCGATCGGATTCGAGGCGTCGAGCCTTCGGTGCGGGCGTTTATTCGCGTGGACGAAGAAGGCGCGCGCGAGTCCGCCCGCGCATTGGACGAGCGTCTCGCGAAAGGCGGCGACCGCGGCCTGCTGTTCGGCCTGCCGGCCGGCATCAAGGACAATATCGTGACCGAAGGGCTGACGACGACATGCGCCAGCCGTTTTCTTGAAAACTACGACCCGATCTACGACGCCACCGTCGTCAAAAAGCTGAAAGAGGCGCAGGCCGTCACGATCGGAAAGCTGAACATGGACGAATTCGCGATGGGCGGCTCGAACGAAAACTCCGCGTTCCACGTAACGACGAATCCGTGGAACCCGGAATACGTGCCGGGCGGCTCGAGCGGCGGTTCCGCCGCATCGGTCGCGGCCGGGGAAGTCTACTTCTCGCTCGGCTCGGATACGGGCGGTTCGATTCGCCAGCCGGCGGCGTACTGCGGCGTGGTCGGCATGAAGCCGACGTACGGCCTCGTTTCGCGCTTCGGCCTCGTGGCGTTCGCCTCCTCGCTCGACCAGATCGGCCCGCTGACGAAAAACGTCGAAGACGCCGCCTACGTGCTGCAGGCGATCGCCGGCCACGATCCGCACGATTCGACGTCCGCGAACGTGAACATCCCCGACTACGTCGGCTCGCTGAGCGGGGACGTGAAAGGGCTGCGCATCGCGGTTCCGAAAGAGTATATCGGCCAAGGCGTCGATCCGAAGGTGAAAGAAGCGGTGACGGCCGCCCTCAAAACGCTGGAAAGTTTGGGCGCGGTATGGGAGGAAGTGTCGATGCCGCATACCGAATACGCGGTGGCGACGTATTATTTGCTCGCTTCGTCGGAAGCTTCCTCGAACCTGGCCCGCTTCGACGGCGTTCGATACGGCGTGCGCGCTGCCGATCCGGACAACCTGCTCGATCTGTACGTCAAATCGCGCAGCCAAGGCTTCGGCCCCGAAGTAAAGCGCCGCATCATGCTCGGCACGTACGCGCTCAGCTCCGGCTATTACGACGCGTATTACTTGAAGGCGCAAAAGGTGCGCACGCTGATCAAGCAAGATTTCGACGACGTGTTCCGAAACTACGACGTCATCATCGGACCGACCGCGCCGACGACCGCGTTCAAAATCGGCGAGCAAATCGGCGATCCGCTCACGATGTATTTGAACGACATCCTGACGATTCCGGCCAACCTGGCGGGCGTTCCGGCCATCAGCGTCCCGTGCGGCTTGGCGGACGGGCTGCCGGTCGGGCTGCAAATTATCGGCAAGGCGCTGGACGATGCGACCGTTCTGCGGACGGCCCACGCGTTCGAGCAGCATACGGAACATCACAAGCGGCGTCCCGCGCTGTAGAAGGAGGAGCATACACCCGTGACGGATAAGCGATACGAAACGGTAGTCGGGCTCGAAGTGCATGTCGAGCTCCATACGAACACGAAAATTTTTTGCGGCTGCTCCACCGAATTCGGGGCGCCGCCGAACACCCATACGTGCCCGGTTTGTCTCGGCCATCCGGGCGTGCTGCCGGTGCTGAACCGGAAAGCGGTCGAATTCGCGATGAAGGCGGCCATGGCGATCAATTGCGAAATCGCGACCCACAGCAAGTTCGACCGGAAAAACTATTTTTATCCCGACTCGCCGAAGGCGTACCAAATTTCCCAGTACGATCAGCCGATCGGCCAAAACGGCTGGATCGACATCGAAGTGAACGGGGAGACGAAGCGGATCGGCATTACCCGCCTCCATCTGGAGGAAGACGCGGGCAAGCTGACGCACGTCGACGGCGGCTTCGCCTCGCTCGTCGATTTCAACCGGGTCGGAACGCCGCTGCTCGAAATCGTCTCCGAGCCGGACATCCGTTCGCCGGAGGAGGCGCGCGCCTATTTGGAGAAGCTGAAGGCGATCATCCAATATTGCGACGTATCCGACGTGAAGATGGAGGAAGGCTCGCTGCGCTGCGACGCCAACATCAGTCTTCGTCCGTACGGACAGGAGAAGTTCGGCACCCGGACGGAGCTGAAAAACATGAACTCGTTCCGCGGCGTTCAGCGCGGCCTGGAGTACGAACAAATGCGCCAGGCGGAAGTGCTTTCGTCGGGCGGGGAGGTCGTGCAGGAAACGCGGCGCTGGGACGAAGCGCAGGGCAAGACGGTATCGATGCGCGGCAAGGAAGAAGCGCACGATTATCGCTATTTCCCGGACCCGGACCTTGTCCGCCTGTATATCGACGACGAATGGAAAGCGCGCGTCCGCGCTTCGATTCCGGAGCTGCCGGACGCGCGCAAAGCGAGATATACGGAGCAGCTCGGGCTGCCGGCCTACGATGCCGATGTCATCACGTCTTCGAAAAAGCTCGCCGACCTGTTCGAGGAGAGCCTGCAGTTTACGAAGGACGCCAAAGCCGTTTCCAACTGGATTATGGGCGATCTGCTCGGCTATTTGAACACGAACGGCCTGGAGATCGAATCGGTGCGCATTACCGGCCAAGGGCTCGGCGAAATGATCGGCCTGATCGAGAAAGGGACGATCAGCGGCAAAATCGCCAAAACCGTGTTCAAGGAAATGCTCGTCTCCGGCAAACGTCCGGGGCAAATCGTCGAAGAGCAGGGGCTCGTGCAAATTAGCGACGAAGGGGCGATCGGCGCGATCGTCGACAAAGTCGTCGAAGCGAACCCCCAATCGGTCGCCGATTACAAAGCGGGCAAAGAAAAGGCGATCGGCTTCCTCGTCGGTCAAGTGATGAAAGAGTCGAAAGGAAAAGCGAATCCGGGACTCGTCAATCAGCTGATCGTCGAACGGTTGAAGCGGGAGTAGCGCGGGACCGGCGCGAAAGCGCCGGCGGAGCATGCAGGGCGGGAGGAGCTTCCTCCCGCCTGTTTTTTCGCGCTTTCGCATTGTTTTATCAGAAGGACTATCCGACTTCATCGCAAAGGAGAACCGGATCATGAAAAAGCGTTTTAAAACTTTAAGTCGTCTGGCCGCCTTTTCCTTGGCGCTCGGCTTGATCGTGCCGCCCTTCGACGCGCCGGCGCAAGCCGCAGCGCAGCCCGCTCGGCCGGCCGTCGTTTCGGAAGCCGCAAGTGTGCCGCTGGCCGAGCCGGTGCCGCTGCGCGGCTTCGCCGAGTCGATCGGCGCGCAGGTCGGCTGGAACGACACCGACAAAACGGCGACCGCCGTTCGCGGGAAGACCGTCGTTTCAGCCACGATCGGCGAGTCGAGCCTAACCGTAAACGGGAAGCCGATGGCGCTGGATACGCCGGTCCGGCTCGACAACGAGAAAACGGTCGTCCCGCTCGGCGCATTGAACGAGGCGTTCGGGGTCCGGGCCGGATGGGACGCGCAGGCGAACGCGATCGCGATAGCCGAAGACGATTATCCGCTGCTCGCCAGCGCGTTTATCGCGGCCTGGAACGGCGGCGATGTGGCGAAGGCGAGAAGCTATATGAACGAAACGCTGCAATCGCTGATGCCGGAACCGCTGCTCCTCCAATATTGGGCGAACCTGACGCAAACGTACGGCCCTCTCGGCCCGCAGCTGTCGATTTCCGCCAGCTCCAATCCGGTTCATCATAACGCGGCGGCGTTGTATAAAACGGAGGCGGGCGCCTTCGAAATGACCGTCCGCTTCGATACGTACGGTCTCGTCGACGATCTGTTCGCGTCGCCCGCCGTTTCGGCCGCGGCCGCGGCTTACGAGAAGCCGGCCTATGACGACCCGGCGACATACAGCGAGAAGGACGTCGTCATCGGCCAAGGGCCGTTTGCGCTGCCGGGCACGCTTACGATGCCGGCGGGCGACGGGCCGTTTCCGGCGGTCGTGCTCGTGCACGGCTCCGGCCCGAACGACCGCGACGAGTCGATCGGCGCGGTGAAGCCGTTCCGCGATATCGCGGTCGGACTGGCGGCGCAGGGCATTGCCGTACTCCGTTACGAGAAAGCGACGCGCGAGCACCCGCTCAAATCCCAGCTCGGCCGCGAATCGTTTACGGTGCGGGAGGAAACGGTCGACGACGCCGTGCGGGCGATCGAGCTGCTGCGCCATACGGATCGGATCGATCCGCAGCGCATTTACGCGGCCGGTCACAGCCAAGGCGGGATGCTCGTTCCGCGCATCGTCGACGCCGCCGGACCGAACGGGATCGCCGGCGCTATCGTGCTGGCGGGGCCGTCCCGGCCGCTCGAAGATTTGCTCGTCGAGCAGCTGAAGTTCCAGCTCGGGCTGGCGCGCAAAGCCGGGCTCCCGACGGAGGCGCTCGAACGGCAAGCCGCGCTGTACGAGGAGCAGTTCAAGCTGATCAAAGATCCGCAGTATTCGCCGGCCAACCCGCCTCAAGGCTTTATGCTCGGCAATACGGCCTGGTGGCTCGACATTCGCGGCCTGCGCGCCGGGGAAGAGGCCAAGCGTCAAAACGTGCCGCTCCTAATCGTGCAGGGAGGCAACGACGTCCAAGTATTTCCGGACAACCTGGACGGCTGGAAATCGTCGCTGTCCGAGCGAAACGACGTCCAATACAAGCTTTATCCCAAGCTGAACCATACGCTCGTCGAATTCGAAGGCGAATCGACGGGAGCCGAATACGGCGTTCCGGCCAACGTGCCGGACACGCTCATCGCCGATATGGCGAATTGGATCAAGCGCTGACGGAATCCGGTTCGCCGAAGCGCCGGACACCCTCCGCGGGTGTCCGCCATTTTCGCTATCATGTTTCCTCGGGTTCCGTGATACAATAGAAGTTAAGCCGTTGGCGATTTTCGTTTCAAGTAAGCGCATTCCGGGAGGTGACGACTTGGACAATCCGTGGGAGTTGAACGAGCTTCATATGACGCTGCGGCTCGTGCTGGCGGTCGTGTTCGGCGGCCTGGTCGGGCTCGAGCGCGAGCAGAACAACCATCCGGCCGGATTCCGTACGCACATTCTCGTCTGCCTGGGCGCCGCGCTCATTATGCTGTTGTCCATGTACGGCTTCGGCGCGTTCGCCAACGAGGCGAACGTTCGTCTCGACCCGGCGCGTTTGGCGGCGCAGGTGATTACCGGCATCGGCTTTTTGGGAGCGGGCACGATCATTTTCAACGGAAGCTCGATTTCCGGCCTGACGACGGCGGCGTCGCTCTGGGTCGTGGCCGCGATCGGTTTGGCGACGGGAGCCGGGTTTTATTATCCGGCCGTACTGACGACGCTGTTCGTATTGCTCAGTCTATGGATTTTAAATAAAGTGGAGAAACGGTGGCTCGGCGGAAAGCGGACGCGCACCGTTCAAATCGAAATGCCCGACCGTCCGGGAAGTCTCGCGGCGATCACGTCGGCGATGGCGGACAAAGGCGCGGAAATCCGCAAGGTCGCGATCGAGCAGCTGCATCGCGAAGACGGCGGGGACCGGATCCGCATCCAATTGTCGGTCCGGCTGGCCAAGCCGGAACTGCTTCTGTCGGCGGCGGATGAGCTGCGCGCGCTTGACGGCGTGACGAACCTATCGATCGAATGAGGAAGGAGGGGAAGGCGATGGAAGATTCGCGGCAAAAGCCGAAGGACGGCGGCGCGTACGGCGCGCAAACGGACGGCGGGGACCGGCCGCCGGCTCCGCCGAGACCGGACATGCCGGATTGGGGCTACTACGACCGTTATGCGGCGACCGTGCCGAGAAAGCGCAAATGGATCGCCGTGCTGCTGTCGCTCTGCATACCGGGAACGGGCCATTTTTACCTCGGTCTCATGCAAAAAGGGCTGATGATCATGCTGCTGATCATTCTCGATATATTCGCGATCGTCCATTTCTCGATCAATATGTCGAGCATTCCGCTCATCACGCTGCTGGCGCTGTTTTTGCCGATCATTTATTTTTACAACGTATTCGACGCGCTGCTGCTGACCGATAAGGTGAACCGGTATGCGTTCGCGCCGCCCGCCTCTCCGGATCGGCCGTTCGACGAGCGCCCCGGCGCCGACAAGCCCGGCTCCGCCCCGTTTGTCGGTTGGCTGCTCGTCGGCACGGGAGGGCTGTTTTTCGTATTCAGCGCCAAGCCGGACTGGCTCGGCAGGCTGATGGACAAAATGGGTACGATGATCGGCGGACTCGTCTTGATCGGGATCGGCATCGTGCTCTTTTTGAGAAATTCCTCGAAACCGAAATAAGGAAGGAGGCCGGCCATGATTCGTGTAGGCAAAGCGACCGCCGGGCTGATCTTGCTGGCGAGCGGCGCGGGTCTTCTCGTCGACTGGACGATGGACACGAACTATTTGGGCTACGCGGAACAGGCGTGGCCGCTCATCTTCGTCGCGCTCGGGCTGGAATCGTTGTGGGTCAACTTCAAATACCGGAATCGCAACGAGCGAACGACGCTCGATATCGGCGGCGTGATCGTATCGACGCTCGTCGCGGCGGCGATCGTCGCGTACTCGCAGTATGGCTGGCCGCCGTCCAAATGGTTCGAGGACGTCCATCGGGAGCTCGGCACGCTGAGGAACGGACGGCTGTCGTGACGTACGAAAAGCAGCCTCCGCGCCGCCACGGTTCGATCCGGGCGGATGCGGAGGCTGCAAAGCTGTATGGGCAATGATGGCCGAGTTGAGTAAGCGCTTACTTCGATGCGGCGGCTTCGGCCGTCTGTATTTTTTTGTTCACCCGTTCGGCCGCTTCGCGAAGCGCCGTATTGACGTCCTTATTGTTGTACACGATGTCGCGGACGATCGTCACGAATTCGCCGTTGTTCGGTCCGTTGTATTTATTGACCGAGCCGGCCGGGGCGTATTTGTCCGGCTGCAGCGCTTTTACGTTTTTGCCCGCATACAGCGGATTGTTTTGGCCGAAAACCTTGCGAAGCTCTTTATTGTTCAGCGACGTGAGAAATTTGCCGTCCTTCATTTGCTGCGTCTGATATTCCTCGGTCGTGAGGTAAGCGATAACTTCGAAAGCCTGGTCTTTGTGCCCGCTGATCGACGTGACGTAGAAATAGGTCGGATACGCCTGCGGGCCCATGTCGGGCATTTCTTTCAAAACGGGGAACGACGCCAAATCCCAATTCATGTTGCCGATTTCCTGCGCCGTATAGAGGGCGGATATGCCGAGAAACATCGCCACGGTCCGGTCCTTGAAAAAGCGGTTTCGTTCGTGCGGCTCGGCTATTTTGCCCGGATCGACGGACGCGTAGCCCGGCAGCTTGTAAAACCGGACCAAATTGTCGGCGAACGTTTTCCACCTCAAGTCGGTGTCGTAGGCCGATTTTTTCGTATCGGAATAGACGATCGGGATCGACTGCTGGTTCATCATGGCCAAGTGGCCGTACGACGATCCGAGCCCGTAGTAGGCGACGCCGCTGTCGGTGCGGGTCAAGCTTTTGGTCAGCTCGTACAAGTCGTCCCACGTCATCCCGTCCTTCGGGTAAGGAACGCCGAATTTATCGAAAATGTCTTTGTTGTAGTAGATCGAAGCGGGTGTCGTGTACACGGGGAGGCCGTACATGCCGCCGTTCGCCAGCTGTCGGGCCGTATCGACCATCGTCGGCTCGAGCCGGCTCAGATCGTAATTATGGGTTTTGATGTAGGGGCTGATGTCGGTTTCGAGCTTATAATCGAGCAGGCTGCCGGGGCTGGCGCCGATCGAGGCGAATACGATGTCGATTGTTTGCCCCGCGGCGAGCAGCTCCGAGATTTTGCCCCCCGGTATATATTTGATCGTCACGTGGGGGAACTTTTTCATGATCGGCTGACCGAACGTTTTCATGAACTCTTCCTCGGGCCAGTCTGCGGGATACGGAAAATAGACGCTCAGCTGGGCCGGTTCCTTTTTGCTCGGGGGAGGGGTATCGCTTTCGGCGGCGGGGCCGGGATTTCCGGCGGCACATGCGGACAACAGCAGCATAGGGACAAGCAGCAGCGAGACCGTTATTCGTTTAGTCAATCGTACACCCTCCTTGTTTGGTTACAAAAGCTGTTATGCAATCGCTTACAAAACGTCAGGAGACATCCTATGCAGTCGTCGCATTGTTGAAAAAGGCGCAATCGTCGTTCGTCTTCGTGCATCACCTCTTTTTGTCGGGACGTGCCGGCCGAAGGCCGTTGGCATTCATTACCACTATTGTATGGGATAATCGGGGAAAGGAACAGTACTTTTCTTAAAGATTAAGAAATATTTTTTTGCAGCGATTAAACAGGATCCGGCCGAGCCCGGTACGACGAAAAGCAGCCCGCGCGACGCCCGGAAAGGGCGCCGCCGCAGGCTGCTTTCGCTGCGCGAGCGAGTTAATGAAACTTGACGTTCCCCGTCAGCGGACGGTCGATCTGCCGCACGATCGGACCGGACGTTCCCGCCCGCGATACGGTGAGCGACGCGAGAGCCGGCGTATTCGCGGACGGCTGCCGCAGCGACAGCCGGACGACATACTCGGCATTGTCCGGCCCGCGCGCCGTCCCTTGTACGTGCAGGGCCGACGAATCGATAACGAGCATCCCGATCGTTTGCAGCTCGAGCTTCAGTCCGCCTCCGCCGGACTGCGATTGCATATGCAGGCTGAGCCTGCCTTCCGGCTGGCCGAACCGGTCGTAGCCCAGCTTGGCGACCAGATGGATTTTGCCGTACGCGCTATCCGTAACCGTAAGAGAGTCGGTTCCCGGGAACCAGCCCGCCGCCGCCGCCGGACCTTTCGTCGGATCGTAGACGGCGAACGCGACCGTTTGCGCCGTTTGGTTGCCCGCATAGTCGATCGCCGCGGCGTTTAACGTATGGATGCCGAGCGCCGTAACGGCCGTGCCGGAAACGTACGGCTGCCCGTCGAGCAGCGTCGTCACCGATTTCACTCCGCTTTCCGCATCGGAGGCGGTTATTGCGGGAGTGGCCGAAAGCGCGTACCCGTGATCGTACGTAACCCCGGTGACGCTGAGCGACGGCGGGTTCCGGTCCGCCAGCTTGATTTCCAAATACGGCTTGTTGACAGAATTTTCTTTGGAATTGAACGAAGAGGCGAGACCCGGCGTCACGTTTTGAACGACGGCCATGCTGGCGATTTTGTCCCCGGCCAGCTGGGCCGTAATGTAAGGCGTAACGTCGAACTTATACCAGGCCGCCGGATTGCCGACGTTGAGCGTCGCAAGGGGCTCCTGGTAAGCCGGCTTGTTGTTCCACGTCAGCCCTTTTTCCGTCCAGCCGTCGTCCGCGACGGCATGCACCGTATTGTCCACGTTCGTGCCCCCCGAGTCGTTCGTCGAGCCGTACAAGTAAAGGGAAGCGGACGTAACCTCGCCGGCGATGCGGCTCAGGTCGAACTGCAGGAACGACTGCCGATGGAACCCTCCGCTGCTGTTTTTGACCATAAACGTACCGGTGCCGCCGTAATTGTCCGCCGCGTAATCGCCGTCGCGCGCGAACGTATCGTGGGTCGGCAGCAGCTTGGCGCTGAACGGGTCGACGACTTCGATGCCGATGACGGCAAATTTGAGATATCCGTTCAGCCGGACGGCCGCCGCGATTTTGACGGCGCCTTCCTTCAGCGCCGTAACGAGGCCGGTTTCGGTTACCGTGGCGACATTCGGATCGGTCGAGAAATAATGGACGTTCGCCGCGCTCATATCGACCGGCTCGCCCGAGCTCATCGTACCGGAGAGCCGAAGCTGCGTCGACTGGCTCACTTTCAGCCCGGTCGCATCCGCGGCGAGCGAGACGCTTTTCAGCACCGGCTGCTTGTTTTGTTCGGGAACGACCCGATCGTAAACGCGCGTTTCCGTAATGCTGTTGAACATGCTTTGCGAGTTGCCGTGGCCGACGATTTTGACGTATCGCGCCGACCGTTCCCCGATATCGTAATTTTCCAGTTCGTCCGACAGTCCGGAGCTGCTGCCGGAAAAGACGTTCGTCCACGAGCTGCCGTCGTTCGACAGTTCGATATCGAACGAAGCGGTTCGCTCCTGTCCGCGGTACCAGGCGAGCGAGACGCTGCGGACCGTTCGGACCGAGCCGAGATCGTATTGGATCCACTGTCCGTCCCCGAGCGCCGACCACCGGGTCGACAAATCGTCGTCGAGCGTATTGGCCGGGATGTTGCCGTCGTCTCCGCTAGCCGTCACGGTCGCGATCGGCAGCCCGGCCTGACCCGCCCGGGCCGGTCCCGGAAAATGGACCGCGTAGCGGGTTTCTCCGCCGCCGGGAAGCGAGACGCGAATCCGCGCCGTGCCCGGCAATGCCGTCGCCTGCTCGATCGTCACCTCCGCGTTCGGATCGGCGGGTACGGCCGAGACGAACGGCGGCGTCGCGGTGCCGGCCGGGAGCGCGTAATCGTAGGTGAACGTTTTGGCGTCAAACCCGACGAGCGGACTGCCTCCGAGCGAAATGCCGCCGAGCAAAGGCGGGTTGGCCGATGCGAGCCGCCACTCAGCCAAAGGCTGAACCGCGGGAACCGATGCGGGCGGCGTTTCCCCGTCGCGCAGCGGGACGAACAGCACCGACAGCCGCAGGTTTTGCACGTCTTCGAGCTGAATCGCCAGCTTGCGGATGCCGGCATTCGGGTTTTGCCCGCCCGGATTCGGCGAAGTCGGCAGCGGCGCGGCGTCCATCACCGAAAATTTCGCCTGCGACGGGGATAAAATGCGCGCCCAGAGCCGCTTTCCGTTTTTCGCCAATATCGCCGTGGCGCCGTCCGGAGAAATTTCCTCCACATCGGCGGACGTATGCATAAACCACCAGACGTCGGACGGCGCCTTCGCGTACACTTCGTCCTGGACGACCATCGTGCGGCGGTTGTCGAACAGGCGGATGCCGCGTTCCGCCTTGATTGCGTCTTTCGCGTAGGCTTCCGTCAAGTCGGCGATCGCCAGCGCGTCCTGCGGCGACGACTCGACCCGGCTCATTTGGATTTCTTTCGTTTCGTCCTGCTCCGGTCCGGTACCCGGGTTGATGACGAGCACGTTTTGCCCCTCCGCGCGCATCCGGTAGTAGTCCCACCGCTGCGCCCCGAAATAACCGGGCAAATTGTAGTTGTCGGCGCCGAGCTCCTGCGCCCAGCGGACGCCCAGCGCGTCGAAGACGAACGTTCCGGCGTCGAGATTATGATGGTTTTTTTGCTTGCTCGCCCCTTTGAAGCCGACGAACAGCGCGTTCGGATCTTCCCAGGCGCTGCGGAACGTGACCGCTTCGACGCCGCGGAAATATTTGTCGAACGGGACCTGCGCGCCGCGAGGGCCGGCATAGCCGTTCGGGACGTACCAGAGCAGATCGAGCGGCGACGGATTCGCATCGACTCGCTGCGTCTGCCACCAGCCGTATTCGGGCTTGCCGAACTGCTCCCCGAACCAGTACAGCGAAGGCGAATTCGGAACGCCCGAGCCGGCGTCGGCGAAGTTGAACGTTTGATTGAACGGTCCGGTCGTAAAAATCGGGAAATCGCCGTTGTTCGGCAGCCCGGAGCTGGCCGACAAGCCGAAGTCGGTGCCGACCGCCGTCTGCAGCGCCTTGAAATAGACGCCGATATATTGGATCGAATATTGCCAGTAGCCCGGGCCTTCGTACCAGCCGCCGTCGGGCGCCCACTGGGGCAGCGCCTTCGGCAGGGAGGCGAAGCCGCGCTGGAGCAAATCTTCCGCCATCGGCTTTACGGCCGGCTCGTCGCCCAAAGCGAGCGCGCCCATGCCGATTCCGCCGTTCACGACGAAATTCCAGTTGTTCGTCGTATTCACCCAGAAGTCGGGGCGGTTGTAGCCGGCCAACGCGGGAACGAACCCTTTGTTCACGATCGCCTCGCGCAAAAACGTTTTTCGTTCCGCCGTCCAATAATCGTACAGCCAGTCGTACCCGATCGCGAAGGCGTGGGTCATCTCGGCCGTGTCGAGAAAATGGCGCGGGTTCCAGTCCGGAAAATTGCCGGCCGCCTGCAGCTCCGTCCAGGCGCGCTCCGCGTATCGGCTGTCAGCCGTTAGCCGGTACTGCATCGCCAGCGCGTACGTTCGCTCCAGCACTTTGCGGCTGACGGCGAGCAGCCGCAGTCCGTCCGGTATTTCGTAGACGGAGGGCGGTTCGGTCAATATTTTGTCGGCTTTCGTCGTTAGCAGGGCGAACCATCGGGACAGACGGGGGTCCGTGGCGATGCGCCCCTGCAGGGCGGCGAAGTCCGAAGCCGTTGCCAGCAGGCGCGGATGCTGCGCCGCAATCAGATCCGTCACGTTCACCTCCTTGCTCAGCTTGGCGTCGTCGAACCAGACGGTGCCGGTCGCATTCCAGATGAACAGCTCGAACAATAATCTCACCGCTCCGTCCGGAACGGTCACGCGCTGCACGATTTGCCCCCAATCGCTCGTTCCTTTTCGCGCGCCGGCGAAAGAATCGGTTCCCACCTTCTGACCGCTCGCGTTGAAAAATTGATAACGCAGCACGACGCCTCTGTCGGTTGATACGATATTGTCCATCTTGACCCAGACGCTAAGCTTGTACGATTTGCCCGCTTCGACGTTATGCGTTTGCGTCGTGCTGCTGCGCGCCGGCGCGTCGGCGCGGATGCGCAGGGAGCGGGCTCCTTCCTTAAATACGGCGGCGTCGGAATCGTATTGCGGCGTTCCGCTGGCGATCCATCGGTTCCAGCCGGTCGGCTGACCGTTTGCGGCGAGCGATTCGAATCCGCCGTTGACGAGCAGGTTCGCCCCTTCCGAAGGCCCCGTCTCCGCTTCCGCATGAGGGGAAGCGAGAGGGAGGAAGCCGAACGTCAGGCAGACGATCAAAAGCGATGCCACGATGCGTTGAAACGGGCTGCGCGCGCCGCGCATGAATGTCGCGAATGCATTCACCGGGGACACTCTCCTTTATTAGGGATCGGATAGGTCTGCGAGTGGATGGCGCTGCTGTCTTCATGCTGTATCCCAGAGCGAATGTCCGACGCGGCCGTACGCGGATGACGATCGGACCGGATCGGATCGGTTCGGATCCGGTCCGATCAACCGGCATCCGCCTTGCGGCTCGGACTTCGCTTATCGGGTAAACGCTTACTTCGCCGCGGCGGCGGCTTCCGCTTCTTCGATCTTTTTGTTGATGCGTTCGGCCGCTTCGCGAAGCGCCGTATTCGCGTCCTTGTTGTTGTAGATGACGTCGCGGATAATCGTGTTAAATTCGCCCTGGTGCGTGCCGTTGTACTTGTTGACCGAACCGGCGGGGGCGTATTTGTCCGGCTGGAACGCTTTGACGTTTTTGCCGGCGTACATCGGGTTGTTTTGCCCGAACGTTTGGCGCAGCGCCTTGTTGTTCAGCGAGGTAAGGAATTTGCCGTCCTTCAGCTGCTGTGCCTGGTATTCCTCGGTCGTCAGGTAAGCGATTACCTCGAACGCCTGATCCTTGTATTTGCTCATCGATGTGACGTAGAAGTAGGTCGGGTACGCTTGCGGTCCCAAATCGGGCTTATCCTTGAATACCGGGAACGGGGCCAAATCCCAGTTCAAATCCCCGATTTCCTTCGCGTTGTGCAGCGCGGTCATCGCCAGAAACATGCCGGCCGTGCGATCTTTGAAAAAGCGGTTTCGCTCGTTCGGCTCCGATATTTGGTTCGATTTGATATGACTGTAGCCGGGGAGCTTGTAGAAGCGGGTCAAATTGTCGACGAACGTTTTCCATCTCTCGTCGCTGTCCAGCGCCGCCTTTTTCGATTGGGTATTGACGATCGGCGCGGACAATTGATTCATGAAAGCCAAATGCCCGTAAGACGAAGCGAAGCCGGTATAGCTCGTGCCGCCGTCGGAACGGGTCAAGCTTTTCGTCAGCTCGAACAATTCGTCCCACGTAATGCCGGCTTTCGGGTAAGGAACCCCGAATTTGTCGAAAATGTCTTTATTGTAGTAAATCGTCGAAGGAGGGACGTAAACCGGCAGCCCGTACATGCCGTTGCCGCCGGCGAGCTGCTTGCCCGTATCGACCATCGTCGGCTCGAGATGACTCAGGTTGTAGCCGTATTTTTTGATCTGCGGCGTAATGTCGTACTCCAGCTTGCTTTCCATCAAGTGCGGCGGCGTCGCGCCGATCGACGCGAACATGATGTCGATCGTTTGTCCGGCCGCGATCAGCTCCGGCACTTTGCCGCCGGTAATGTACTTGATCGTGACGTGCGGAAACTTTTTCATGATCGGCTGCCCGAACGTCTGCATAAAATCTTCTTCCGGCCAGTCGGCGGGAAACGGGAAAAAGACGGTAAGCTCGACCGGATCTTTTTTGCTCTCGACCGTGACGTTCGGTTTATTTTCCCCGGCCGAGCCCGGAGCTCCGGATCCTCCGCCCCCTCCGCATGCGGCGGTCCCCAGCGACATGCACAGCAGCGCCGCGATACCCAGCTTTTTGGACATGTGCAATTCCTCCTCGTCGGAAATAACAACATGCTGCCCATTCATGGTGCGTTTCATTTGAACAGCATTATATCACGCTGTTTCTTGTACCCGGTTACGGTAAAGTTGCACTCTGTTGCACTCCTTTTGAAAGCGCTTGCCAGTATAATTTTTCCTGATATATAATTTAGCTGTGAATTTAGGGTGATACAGATAGGGGGTAGGAACGATGAGCCGGAAATTTACCCGGATGCACATGGACTTTTGCGACGAACTGTATTTTTTCGTATACAGAACGTGGGAGCAGAAGTGCCCGGACGAATATTACCATGCGCACGACGGCATGGAATTTTTGTATATTCACGAAGGGACGGGGCGGCTTATTTTGAACGATCGGCTGTATACGCTGAAGCCGCGGACGCTCGTCTATTTCCAGCCTTATCAAGTTCATCTCGTCCGGTACGAGCTTCCCCGGCTTCGAACGCTCGTCAAAATCAATCTTCCGCTGCTCAAGCAATATTTGCCGATGTTTCCGCACTTGGCCGCGTTCACCTCCTTTATGGAAAAATCGCGGGAAGGGCAGCAGCTGTTTCAGCTCAGCCCGAAGCAGGACGGCGAGCTGAACGGCCAACTCTCCCTTATTCATCATACGCTGTCCGTCGTTCCCGAGCGCGAGCGGAAGGAACAGTTTCTTATTTTTTGGATGCAGCTGATGTCGTATTTGCGGGCGCACGTGTTTACCGGTCTCGCTTCCGAAGAAAACGGCTTTTCGCTGCGAAAATCGAACCATGCGGAAAATATCGTCGCCTGGATCGACGAGCATTACAAGGAGCCCTTTTATTTGGAGAAGCTGTCGGCCACGATGCATTTGTCCGCCAGCTACATCTCGAATTTGTTCCGGCATCTTACGGGAACGACGATAACGGAATATATTATGCGCAGAAGGCTGGATGAGGCCCGATTGCTGCTGGAAACGACGACGCTGTCGATCGACCAGGTCGGGAAGCAGTCCGGATTCCCGAATCCGGCCTATTTCAGCCGCTGCTTCAAAAAGAGACATGCGGTCACGCCGCAGCAATATCGCACGCTTTCGGCGAAAAACCGCGACTCGACGATCGCGGGAAAAGCGCTCATGGATTGATTATTCGGAGGGCAGGAAGCGGAACGTCGCCTACGGGACGGGCGCCGTGTCGATTGACAAACGCATTCGTGCGATCGTACAATATGAAGATAACATAACTTTTATCTCCATGGTGGTGAGGAACATGACGTCCCGATTCGAGCAAGCGTTGGATAAATTGAAGTCGACCGGAGTTCGAATGACGCCTCAACGACATGCGATACTGGCTTATTTGCTGGATACGATGACGCACCCGACCGCCGACGATATTTATCGCGCTCTCGAAGACCGTTTCCCCAGCATGAGCGTCGCAACCGTCTACAACAATTTGAAAGTGTTCATTGAAGCGGGGCTCGTCCGCGAGCTTACGTACGGAGACGACTCGAGCCGCTTCGATTCCGATATGTCCGACCATTATCACGCCATCTGCGACAACTGCGGCAAGATCGTCGATTTCGAGCATCCGCCTTTGCACGAACTGGAGCGGACCGCCGCCCGGCAAACCGGCTTTCAAGTCAAGGGGCATCGGCTGGAAGTATACGGACTTTGTCCAGAATGCTCGTCGACGGTCAAACATTAATGAACCGGCGGGGCGCCCGCTACGTCGGTATTTATAGTATAATGGACGTGTCCGACCGACGCGTCTTTTTTGTTGATTCGCAATCGCGCGGCCTTTCGCAGGGGCGCCCCCAGAACGACTTTACAGGATGCGGGACAGAAGGAGTGGAAACATGGAGTCAGCGAACCCGCCGCCGGGACGTCCCAGGAAACGTTCGCGGACGGCGCTGCGGCTGTTCGGCCTGCTTGTTTTTTTCGGACTCGCCGCTTTGATCATGTACTATTGGTTTTTGACGTATTATCCGAACAAGCAGCATGTCCAGCCGGACTACGGCGGCGTCCAGAAGCCGGTTTTTTTTCGCGGAGAATTCATCGCGGACGGCGCTTTGGGAGAAAAGGAAAGCTTGAAGCTGCCGCTCGATTTCATTAAAGAGAAGGTCGATCCGTCGATCGTGTACGAAAGCGCCAGCGATTCGGTCATCATAACGACGAAAGACAAAGTCGTGCGCATGAAAACGAACGCGCTGACCGCCATGGTCAACGAAAAGCCGCTGGAGCTGAAATTTCCGATCGTCAAGCAGCAAAACGACATATATGTGCCGATCGACCCGATCAAGCAGTATTACGGGTTCACCGTCGCGGAGTCGGCGGAGACCGGCAATGTCGTCGTTCATTTGCAGGGCGACAACGTGCAATGGGGGAAAACGGAAACGTCCTCGAAAGACGGGGTCGCGGCGATGCGGCGGGAGCCGGGGATCAAATCGCCGATCGTCGCCGACGTGCCGGCCGGCGAAAGCGTCATGATCTGGTCCGAGCACGACGGCTGGTACAAGGCGCAGCGTCAAAACGGAGTCGTCGGCTATATCCGCAAAACGGAAGTCGTACTCGACCGCGTCGAGACGATGCCCGCCCGCGCCGAACCGAAAGCTTATGTGCCGTGGAAGCCGCTCGGCGGCAAAATCAACATGACGTGGGAGCAGGTGACGACGAAAAATCCGGACACGTCCAAAATCGCGCCGATGCCCGGCCTGAACGTCATCAGCCCGACCTGGTTCCATCTCGTCGACGGCGAGGGCAACCTGAAAAACTTGGCCGATGCGGGCTACGTCAAATGGGCGCATGAGCAAAGCCTGCAAGTGTGGGCGCTGTTCAGCAACGGCTTCGACCCGAAAATAACGACCGAAGCGCTCGCGACGTACGACAAACGGATGAAAATGATCAAGCAGCTGCTCGCTTTCGCGCAAATGTACAATTTGCAGGGGATCAACATCGATTTCGAAAATGTCAATTTGAAGGACAAGGCCAACTTGACGCAGTTCGTCCGCGAAATGACGCCGCTTCTTCACGAGCAGGGGCTCGTCGTTTCGATCGATGTCACGACCAAGTCGACGAGCGAAAACTGGTCGATGTTTTACGATCGCCCGGCCTTGGCCGAAACGGTCGATTACATGATGGTGATGGCGTACGACGAACATTGGGCGAGCAGCCCGGTAGCCGGATCGGTTTCTTCGCTGCCGTGGGTCGAGAAAGGGATCGTGCAATTTTTGAACGAGGAGAAGGTGCCGGCCTCCAAGCTGGTGCTCGGCGTTCCTTATTATACCCGGATTTGGACGGAGCAAACGAAAAACGGCAAAAAAGAAGTGACTTCCCGCGCCGTATTTATGGAAACGGTCGTGAAGCTCATCAAGGACAAAGGGCTGACGCCCGTCTATTCGGCCGAAACCGGACAAAACTATGTGGAATATACCGAGGACGGCAAGCTGAACAAAATATGGATCGAAGACGAAACGTCGATGAAAGCGCGCATCGAGCTGGTCAAGAAGTACGATCTGGCCGGCGTCGCTTCGTGGCGGAGAGGGTACGAGGTCCCGGAAATTTGGAACGCGATCAAGCAATCGATGGAAAAGCGGCCTTAATCCTTATATCGTGCAAAAAACAACAGCCTGGATCTCTTCGGAGACCAGGCTGTTCGCGTTTACCCTTTGTTCGGATTGCTCGCGGCGAGCTCCGTTTCGGAAGACGGATTCGGCGACGAATACCGGGGGTCGAACGATAAAATCGTTTTGCAAAACATGCAGCGGTCGGTTTTGCCGATCATCTTCGTCATTTTGCCGCATTCCGGACATTCGAGCGAGACGGCGCTCGTCGACATCATCCCCGCGAAAAAATAAATGGCCATGCTGCCCAGCATCGAAATCATGCCGATCACCATGAAAACGGCCGCGAAAATTTTGCCGATCTGCCCCCAATTGAATACGATTCCGGCCAGCCCGACGATCATGAGCGCCATGCCGCCCATCGTAAGCAGCAGGCCCCATAACCGAAATTCGTTTACTTTGCTCGATTTGAAAACCATAACGGTCCCTCATTTCCTAGTTTTGCGGATGAAGTCAACCAATTGTTCGATTTGAATGCAGGAAACTGGACGACGGCGTAGAAATAAAGGTAATAAGAAGCGGCAATGCGATTTTCAGCTGAAGGTCGGTGGAACGAATTTGGATGAGATTGTTCAATATGTGCAGGCCACATACGGGCACGATCCCGAAACGGTCAGCGTCGCCGTCGCGCGCTGTTCCGCGGCGCCGTACCATGCCGCGGCCGACAACCCGGAATTCGTCGTGCTCGTCGTTCAAACGTCCGATCCGTCCGATTCCACTACTTATTATATAAAAGACGATATCCGTATACAAGAACGATGCCTGCATCCCGGTAAATTGGAACGGCTGCTCTGGAACGGCGAAAACCATAGCGTTATTTATTGGATTTTGCAAGGAGAGATCGTAATGGATCGTA
Organism: Paenibacillus sp. GYB003; assembly: GCF_036577625.1. Lineage (NCBI taxonomy): Bacteria > Bacillati > Bacillota > Bacilli > Caryophanales > Paenibacillaceae > Paenibacillus > Paenibacillus sp. GYB003. Next base: position 261,234 of record NZ_JARBDC010000075.1, read on the forward strand.
ATTTGTATTTGGAAGGCTTGCGGCACCGGCTGCTGGAATTTCCCGAAGACATGCGGGGCAAGAAGCTGATCGTCGAGTTCGACCGTTTTTTGAAAAGCTTCCTGCAAGGCAAGCAGTTTTTGGCCGAAGGCCACCTGCTCGACGCGTACAGCAATATTTTGGACGCGCTATGCCGTTGGGCCCGCATCGCCGTGTTGGAGGAAGGCATCCATCCCGAGCCGCTCATTTGGGCGCAAGTGCGCAAAATCAATCCGGGCGTCTACAAGTTTTACGAAGAGCTTACGTCCAATAACGAATCGCTCGAAAAACGAATTCAGCTCGTTGTGCTCGCTTGCGAATTTTCCGTCATGTCGAAGATGGAAAGCTGCTGCGCCGTCGTCCTCGAGGTGCTGCGCAGCCGGGAGCGTCCGTGGAGCCTGCGGGAGCTGATGCAAATTCCGCAATTGTGCGACCTCGATTTGGATCTGTCGCTGCTGCTCGGCAAGCTGGCGCGCAAAAGCTTGGTTCGGGAAGTGGTGGAGAAGCCGGACGAACCGGGCTCGCTGCTTCTGCAGCTGAAGTATACGATTCAATGAAAGAATGCCGGCGGCCGCGTTCCGGATGATCGGTTTGGTTCTTACACCGGTCACCCGGTTTTCTTTTTTATTGACAGCTTCATGCTCACGGCGCATCGATTTTTGCGGGCAACCTTCGAAATGTTCGATGTTTTCGAACTTTTTAAAAGAGGGTGTCAAGCGTCTGTGAAAATGTCACCTTAACTGAGCAGTAAAAATGTCACTTTTTGTAGTGTGGAGGCCGCCCGTCACCAGAAGGCCTCATGATAGGTGTTGTGCTGGGAATACAGAGCCTCTTGG
>NZ_JARBDC010000076.1:0-774 GCF_036577625.1 Paenibacillus sp. GYB003
AACTGCCGAAGCGCCGCGGCAGGAGGCGCCGCCCCAGCCGGAGACGACGCCGGCCGGGCAGGCGCCGGCCCCCGTCGCCGCGGCGGACGGCCCGGACGCGGCGGTACCGGCCGACGCGCCGAAAGGCAAGGCGAAAAAGGCGCCGAAGCTGGAGCTGCCGGAGGACAAAGTGAAAATGACGGCGACCGTCAAGGAGTTTACGACGGTGCCGAACAATTTCTCCGACAGCGACGACGAAGTGATCGTATACGAGTCTGTCGCCGTGCTGGAGCCGCAGCAGCTGGACATCGGAGCGGCCTGGTCCAGCAACAGCGCGACGCTCAAAAAGCTGGAGCTGGAAGTCGGCGACCGCCTTACGTTCGAGGCGAAAATCGTCGCCAAAAAGCTGACGAAGCATCCGGTCCCTTACAAAATAAACAACCCATCGAAGCTGCAGAAGCTGTAAAGTAAAAAACGTCCGGGAAAAACGCCCGGACGCCTTTTTTATGCAAAGCGCTCCCCGACGCAGCGGGAAAACAAGTTACCGGTAAATCCTCCTGCTAATTCGCCGCTTTCCCCGTCGCCGGCCGCTTTAACGGGAAAAGCTCCCGATCAGTTCGCCCGAAACGCGCTTTTTGCCGCCGACGTGCAAATTTAAGGGGAGCTTTTCCACTAGCGTTGCATCAAAGCTAACAAAACAAGGGCAAGCAAAAAGAATGTGATATTGTCGACATTATTTTTCACCGTACAACTTGAAAAAGGCTGTCTACTCTTACGAGCAGGAATCATCCATTT
>NZ_JARBDC010000077.1:0-385 GCF_036577625.1 Paenibacillus sp. GYB003
CTTGTTATGGTCTCGCGAGAGACCGCACTTGCACGCTCGTTGTTCAGTTTTCAAGGAGCAAATTCGATGACCTTCGTCAACTTTCGCCGTTTTGCGGCGACCTCTTTAATATAACACATCCGCCTATATCTTTGCAAGTACTTTTTTTTCGACTTGCTCGGCGTTTCCCGATGTTGTTACGAAGAAGCTGCCGTTTCAAGCGGCGAAAATTAATTTATCACATTCGAACAAGCAAAGTCAACCCTCTTTTAAAAAGTTTGTTGTTCGTCTGTGATAATGTCATACCATAACTGTTCTGAGATAATGTCACTATGGGACAGGAGACAATTACACTGACAGAAGACGAATGGAACAAGGTGAGAATCGTTGAAAAAATATTGGAGGG
>NZ_JARBDC010000078.1:0-36169 GCF_036577625.1 Paenibacillus sp. GYB003
CTGCTGCGTCGGCAGCGATGCCGATTTGAAGCTCATCGTCGTTTGCTCGAGCGATTCGATCATCGGGGCGAGCTGCGAATACAGCGCCTTGCCCCTTTCCGTCGGAATCATTTTGCGGGTAGCCCGCACGAACAGCGGTTCGCCGACCTCGGCTTCCAGGGAAGCCAGATGCTGGCTCATCGCCGGCTGGGTCATCATGCGCGTTTTCGCCGCCTCCGAGACGGAGCAGTGCTTGTATATGGCGATAAAGCTTCGGTACCATTCGAAATCGACCATCGTCGGGCCGTCGCTCCTTTCGTTCGTCGTCGAGCCGGCCGTTCGTCCGATCCCCTGCAAACGGCAGGCATCATAGAGCGGCGAAGCTACACACCCCGCTGCCGCATCGCCTCGAACAGCAGCACGGTCGCCGCCATCGCCACGTTGAGCGATTCCGTCGGGCCCTTCATCGGGATGACGACGTGCTCGTCGATTTGCTCCGCCACTTCGGGGGATACGCCCTTGCCTTCGTTGCCGAGCACGATCCATACGGTTCCGGTCAGGTCGGTTTCGTAGCAGCTGCGCTTCGCCTGCAGGCTCGTGTTGATCAGCCGAACGCCCCGCCGTTTCGCTTCGGACAATATCGGAGGCAGCGCCGACTCGGCGATCGGGAGATGGAACAGCGACCCCATCGTCGAACGAACCGTCTTCGGGTTGTACAGATCGACCGTCCCTTTGCCGAGCAGCACCGCCGACGCCCCGACCGCATCGGCCGAACGGACGATCGTGCCGAGATTGCCCGGGTCCTGGACGCCGTCGACGACGACAACCAGCCCGTCGCGAATATCGAGCAGCCGTTCCGCGGGAAACGCCGTTTTGTTCACGATCGCCGCTACCGGCTGCGGCGTTTGGGCGTCCGTGCATTTCGCCAGCACCTGCTCGCTGACGGGCACCCATTCCGGTCTCGTCCGGCCGGCCGCCGCCAGAGGCCCGATTTCCGCCGGAATTCCCCGCTCGAGCGAATACAGCACCGTTTCGACGTCCGCTCCGGATTTCAAGGCTTCCTGCACCAGGTGGATCCCCTCGACGAGATAAGCTTGCCGCTTGTCCCGCCCTTTTTTGTCCAAAAGCTGCGCCCACATTTTCGCCTTCGGATTTTGCGGCGAGACGATCGGTTCCGCAGCCCGCATCATCGTCCCGCTTCCCCGTACGCCCGCTCCAAATGGCGGAGCTGATCGTTTTCGCCGACGACGATCAAAATGTCGTCCGCTTTGATCAGGTCGTCCGCGTTCGGGGAAATGTTCATTTTATCGCCCGTTTTCAGCGCCATGACGTTGCAGCCGAACTTGGCGCGTATGTCGAGCGCCCGCAGCGTTTGGCCGATCATCGAAGGCGCCGCCTTCAGCTCGACGATGCTGTAATCGTCGGAAAGCTCGATAAAATCGAGAATGTTCGGAGATATTAAGTTGTGCGCGACGCGAAGCCCCATATCCCGCTCCGGGAAAATGACTTTGTCCGCGCCGATTTTTTTGAGCACTTTGCCGTGCAGGTCCGTTTGAGCTTTGACGACCAGAAGCGGAACGCCCATATCTTTCAGGATGAGCGTCGTCAAGATGCTCGATTGGATGTCCTGCCCGATCGCCACGACGACAACGTCGAAATTGCGGATGCCGAGCGCCCGCAGCGCTTCTTCGTCGGTCGAATCGGCCTGAACCGCATGGGTAACCATGCCGGATACGTCCTGCATCCGCTGCTCGCTGGAGTCGATCGCCAGCACCTCGTAGCCGAGCTTGTACAGCGACATCGCGACACTCGAGCCGAAACGTCCCATGCCGATGACGGCGAATTGCTTCGTTTTCATCTCCCATGCCCCTTTCAAGCCTAGATGACGTTTATTATACCACACGAAGGCGGGTTCACCCTATTTCCGTTCGGCCGATTCCCGTACATGAAGCCGGGACATAGTGCGCATATTATGTACTGAAACGAATCAAAGCGACCGCCATTCAGCGGACTACAACAACCCTCGCCTACGGAAACGCAGGCCTAGCGCAGCCTGCCTCCCGTTTTTGCGGGGAAGCCATAAAAGACCGGAGGTCCGATCATGATTTTGAGTTTGCGGCAAGCGATTATACAGCGGGTGCACGACAAGTCGGAGGAAGAGCTGGTGAGCGTCATCGAGGATTCGATCGGCGGCGACGACAAGGCGCTTCCCGGACTCGGCGTGCTGTTCGAGATCATTTGGGAAAACAGCGGACAAAAGGAGCGCAGCAGCATGGCGGCGACGTTGAAATCGCATTTGAACGATTCGGCCGGCAGCGAGACGAAGTGAGGCGCGCCTGCGAGGCTGTTGCGAAACCGTTCGGGCTTACGGCCCGAACGGTTTTTTTACGTTTATGGAGCTTACGGTACGTTTATTTTATTCGATGACAGCTCTAGGCATATGCTGAAGAGCGTCGGCTATAAGCTGGGGACCGACGCCCGATGAGCGCGGTTTAGCAATCGGGAAGAAACGAGGGCGTTTCGTTTGTGCTATGTTGGTGACAGCACCGAATCTCTGAATCTATCGGATACCATCTCATAGGGAGTGATGCGCTTGAAAAGCAAAATCCAAAAAATTGCGCCGAACTTGTGGTTCGATACGCAAGCGGAAGAGGCCGCCAAGTTTTATACGTCGGTCTTCGACGATTCCGGCATCGACCGAATGACCCGATACGGCAAGGACGCCCGCGGCGGCTTTCGGGAAGGCGACGTCATGACCGTGGAGTTCCGGCTGGAGGGGCGGCAATTCGTAGCGCTGAACGGCGGTCCGCACTTCCGATTTAACGAAGCCGTCTCGTTTATCGTCCATTGCGAAAACCAGGAAGAGCTGGACTATTATTGGGACAAGCTGTCCGAGGGCGGCGACGAAAAAGCGCAGGTGTGCGGCTGGCTGAAAGACCGATTCGGCGTCTCGTGGCAAATTATCCCCGCAGCCTTGTCCGAGATGGTCGGCGACCCCGACCCGGAGAGGGCGCAAAGAGTGATGAACGCGCTGCTGCAGACGAAAACCAAAATCGACATCGACACGTTGATGAAGGCTTACGAGGGCTAGCCGGACACCGCCTGCCGGGTCATCCCCGAAGCCGGGGAAAAAAGCCGAAAACCTCCGAGTCCCGCCCATTCGGCCGGGCAATTCGGAGGTTTTTTACATAACGGGCTTTCGCCCGGCTTAAGGCGCCGTTTCCAAAAACTTCGCCTGCGGCATTTTTTCCATCGCGCTGCGCATCGCGTACTCGTTCTCGAACAGCGCCACATAGTTATCCTTCTTGTCCTTCACAAGCAGCGAGTTGATGCGGAACTTCGCCGGGTCGACGCGCTCGTCGATCACCCAGCGCGCGAACTGGTACGGGAGCCGTTGAAGCAGGATGTCCACGCCGTACTCCGCCCGCATCCGGTACTCCATCACCTCGAACTGAAGCTGGCCGACGACGCCGAGTATCATTTCGTCGAAGCCGGAAGTGGTATGGAACACTTGAATCGTGCCTTCCTCGGTCAGCTGGTCGATCCCTTTCAAAAACTGCTTTTGCTTGAGCGCGTTTTTGATCGTCACTTTGCTGAACAGCTCCGGCGAAAACGTCGGCAGCTCGTCGAACACGATATCCTGCCCCTGCGAAAGCGAATCGCCGATACGGAAAATGCCGGGATCGAACAAGCCGATAATGTCCCCCGGGAACGCCTCCTCGACGATGTCGCGGTCTTGCGCGAGAAACTGCTGCGGCTGCGACAGCTTGATTTCTTTGCCGGCGCGCACGTGGCGGACCGACATCCCGCGCTCGAATTTGCCGGAGCATATGCGAAGGAAGGCGATCCGGTCCCGGTGCGCCGGATTCATGTTCGCCTGGATTTTGAAAATGTAACCGGAAAATTTGTCGAACGTCGGCTCGATCGCGCCTTGGCTGCTGCTCCGCGGCGTCGGCTGCGGCGCCAGCTCCAAAAAGTTTTCGAGAAACGTCTGCACCCCGAAATTGTTGATGGCGCTGCCGAAAAAGACCGGCGTCAGCTCGCCTCGCCGCACCTTTTCCAAATCGAACTCGTCTCCGGCCACGTCGAGAAGCTGAAGCTGCTCCTGCAGCTGCTCGTACAAATAGTCGCCGGCGATTTCCCGCACGAGCGGATCGTCGTAGCCGCTCACCTTGCGCACTTCGATATGGTCGTGATCGCCGTCCTGGAACAGCTCGAGCTGCTTCCGCACCCGGTCGTACACGCCGCAAAACTGTTTGCCCGAGCCGATCGGCCAGTTCATCGGATACGAGCGGATGCCGAGCACCTGCTCGAGCTCCTCCATCAAATCGAACGGGTCGCGTCCTTCCCGGTCCAGCTTGTTCATGAACGTAAAGATCGGAATGCCGCGCTTGCTGCACACTTGAAACAGCTTCTTCGTCTGCGCCTCGACCCCTTTGGCCGAGTCGATCAGCATGACGGCGCTGTCGGCCGCGGTCAGCGTCCGGTACGTGTCTTCGCTGAAATCTTGGTGGCCCGGCGTATCGAGTATGTTGACCCGGTGCCCGTCGTAATCGAACTGCATGACGCTCGACGTAACCGAAATCCCGCGCTGCTTCTCGATTTCCATCCAGTCCGACGTCGCGTGGCGGCTCGCCTTGCGCCCTTTGACGGTGCCGGCCAGCCGGATGGCGCCGCCGAACAGCAGCAGCTTCTCGGTCAGCGTCGTTTTCCCGGCGTCCGGGTGGGAAATGATCGCGAACGTTCTTCGTTTCTGCACTTCGTTTTGCATTTGGATTGCCGTCTGATTCATTATGTCGATCCCTTCCGATGATCTCGTCTGTCAACTGCGGGTCCGTTCGGAGCAGCGCGCGATGTAACGGAAATCCGTTCCGCCAAGTCTGGCGGCTGCCCGTTCGGCCATCGCTATCCGTCCGGCGACCGTCAAACGCCGGCCCGTTCAAGCGGAATCGTCCAGTTCGCCGCATCGATCCACGCCTGCTTCGCGAATTCCCAGCCGCGCACGACGACCCGGTCCTCGTACACCTGCACGTACATTCCTTGGGACTTCTCCACGCCGGGCTGGTTGTTGCGCGTGCGGCCGACGGAGGCGTTCGTGAACCAATGGAACGTCTCCTTGCTGTAATGCGACGAGCCGTTGTCGAAATCTTGATGCGTATGGCCGGAAATGACGAACACGTTTTTGTGCGGCTTCAAAATGCTGCGGAATTCCTTCGCGCGGATGAGCCGGTGGCTTCCTCCGTCCTCCCCGGCGGGAGGCAGCGGCTGATGGATAAGCACGAAAATCGGCTTCCCGTCCTTCGTTTCCGCAAGCTTCGCCTTCAGCCATTCCAGCTGCTCGTCGGAGTACCAGGCCCCTTCGCCGACTTCGGGCTTTTCCTGGACATACGCCTCCTGGGAGACGAGGATGATGTGATGCCCTTTCAGCTTCGCATCGTTATAGACGTTCGCATAATCGAACGTCTTCATGAACCGGGCTCGCGAGCCCGCGTCGGTGTTGCCGTTCGGGAACGTTTCGCGGCTGAATCCGCCGTTTTTGTCGATCCATACGTTGTAATAGTCGTGGTTGCCCATGTTGGCGTATACCGGAGGCAGCTTGTAGGCGGCCAAAATCGACTCGAGCGATTTGATTTCGCTCTCCATGCCGTAATCGGTCAAATCGCCGCCGAGCAGCAGCGCGTCGACCGGCGACTCGAAACGGGCGATTTGGTCCAGCGCGTTCCGGAGCTTCCTGGGGGTCGATTCATCGTATACCGAGACGTGCAGATCGCTTAAGACGAAAAACGAAAGCAGCGGCTCCGCGATGCGGACGGGCTTCTCTTCCTGCGCCGGAGCCGTCGTCGGACTCGCGTCCGGTTCGCCGGCGCCCGCGCCGCCATCCGCCGCCGTCAACGGCGGCCCCCCGCCCGCACCCGGACGGGCGAGCAGCCGAAACAAGCCGTAAAACGATCCCGCGACGATCGCGGTCGCGGCCAGCAGCCATTTCAAAAATGCGCGTCTCGACATAGACTCTCACTCTCATTGTCTCTAAAATGGCACCGGTGATCCCATTATATCCGTTTCGCCGCGCGAATCCAACGTACGCGGAACGACCCCGGCAAAGCGGCGGGAGTCTTCGAGGCTTATGCCCGATGCTTGGCGGGGACTGCGGATAAGAGCAAAAAAGACCTTCAGCGACTGAAGGCCCGGCGGACCGGAAGCGGCCGGCGAAGCCGCCCTTCGGTCGGCATTGCGGGGCGAAAGCCCCCCCGCTCCGCCTGCCGTCATCTTATGCGGCTCCGATCCGGTATTGTGCCGAAACGAAACCGAATTCCGCTCCATCGGTGCTTATACGAGGAAACGGAGCGCGGCCCGTTTCGGTTCGAACGGTTTATTTCGACGGCACCGGCGTCGCCCAGACGACTTCGCCTTCGTGCTGGCCGTTGACCGGCCACCATTTGAAGCCGTCCTCCGCCAGCAGCCGCTGCGCCGCCTCCGGCCCCCACGTTCCGGCCGGGTACCGGTGCAGCACCGAGCTTTGCTCGCGCCATGCCGACTCGATCCGGTCGACGAATTTCCAGGCGAGCGCCACCTCGTCCCACCTCGTAAAATACGTCGAATCGCCCCGCGCCGCATCGTACAGCAGCCGCTCGTACGCTTCCGGCGTGTTGATGCCGACTTCGCAGCTTTGGCAAAAATCCATCGCGATCGGCACGATTCCCCACTCGGAGCCGGGCCGCTTCGCGTTCATTTTCAAATAAATGCCTTCCGTCGGATTGACGCGGAAGACGAGCAAGTTCGGCTCCAGCTTCGTCTTCCGGGAAAAATAAACGTTTTCCGGCATGTTTTTAAATTCGACGACGACTTCCGTCGTTTTCACCGGCAGCCTTTTGCCCGTGCGGATATAGAAAGGCACGCCGGCCCAGCGGAAATTGTCGACGAATACTTTCGCCGCGAAATACGTTTCCGTCACGGAATCGGCGGGAACGCCCTCCTCGTTCCGATACGCCGGAACCGGCTTGCCTTTCATTTCGCCGGCGTCGTATTGGCCGCGCACGACATGGCGGGCGACGTCGTTCGGATCGTCGAACACGCGAAGCGAACGAAGCACCTTCACCTTCTCGTCGCGAATGTCCTCCGGCTCCATCCGGCTCGGCGGCTCCATCGCCATCATCGTAATCATTTGCAGCATATGGTTTTGCCCCATATCCCGCAGCGCGCCCGCATGGTCGTAATAGCCGCCGCGTTCCTCGACGCCGACCGTCTCGCTGAGCGTAATCTGGATGTTGGCGATATGCTTGTTGTTCCAGAGCGGCTCGAAGAAGGCGTTGGCGAACCGGACGACCTCGATGTTTTGCACCATTTCTTTGCCGAGGTAATGGTCGATCCGGTATATTTCTTCCTCTTGAAACACTTGGCGGATTTGCTCGTTCAGCTTCTCGGCCGACGGCAAATCGTAGCCGAACGGCTTCTCGATGACGAGGCGGCGCCACCCCGGCGAATCGAGCAAACCGCCGTCCCGCAGGTTGAAGCTGACGCTGCCGAACAGCTCGGGCGCGAGCGCCAAATAAAACAGCCGATTGCCGCCGATTCCGTACGTTTCGTCCAGCCGGTCGGCCAGTCCTTTCAGCTCCCGGAACTGCTCCGTGTTGTTGATGTCTAGCGACATATAGTGGAAGTGGCCGGCGAACCGCTCCCACCGGCTGTCCTCCTCGCCCTTGTAGCGTGCGAATTCCGCGATCGAACGGCTCACGTCTTCGCGGAATTGCTCGTTCGTCCGCGGCCGTCTCGCCAGGCCGATGACGGCGAATTTATCGGTCAGCTTGCCTTCGCGGTACAGGCTGTAAATCGCCGGAAACAGCTTTCTGCGCGCCAGGTCGCCCGTTGCGCCGAAGATGAAAAAGAGCGTGCGGTCCGCTCCGAAATCGCTTAGTTCCCCTGTATTCGTCATCGTTCATCATTCTTTCCTTAAGTATTTGCGCCTTGCCCGTACCGGCAAGTCTTGTATGTAGTGTAGCACAATCCATAGCCGGAAATGAAGCGGAAGCCGTGGATCGGTTCGGCTCGAACGAAAGGCTTGGCGGGGCTTCGTCACGGTTCCGCGACGATGAGCGGCGTCGCGATCGTCAGCTTGTACGTTCCGTATACGGAATCGCGGTGAAACGCGGCCTGCAAATTGATCGTGCCGCCCGCGCTGCGCACGCCCGTCCCCAGCAGCCGGCTCGTGTACGAAATGATTTCGCTGCCGGAATCGCTGTACGATTCGGCCGGGTCCGCCTTGAACGCGCCGGCCACCTTCGCTTTCAACGCTTTCAGCGACGCGTCGGACAAGGCGCCCGCTCCCCCGCGCAGCGTGATCATCCATTTCGGCTGCACGCCGGCCGGCTCCAGCCTTGCGGCCGCATCGGCCGTCCAAGCCAGCAGCTTGTCCTTCTCCGTCCCTTCGGGAGCGTCCAGCCGCACGATCAAGTTCGTCGTGCCGTCCGCCCAGCCGGACAAGGCGACTTCAAGCTTGGCTCCGGCTACCGAAGGCGATTCGCCGGACGCGCGGTATACCGGATGCCCGTTCGCGTCGCGAACCGGCTTCGACGCCGGAAGCCCGAACCGGGCCGCCATGCCGTCGCCGAGCGAGGCGAACGCGGCATCGCCTTTCGCGTTCAGGTACGGCCCGGAATGCTGCACGGTTGCCGCATAGCCGGACGGATACAAGCGGTCCGCCGCGCGAAGCATCGTTTCCGCATCGGCCGCCGCCCGGGGGGACGTTCGGTTCGCCCCCGTGAAAGCGATCCAGCCTGCAAGCACGACCGCGCCGAGCAGCAGCGTCCCCCACAGCCGGTTTTGGCGCTTCATGGCCGATCCCTCCCGTCGCAATAGCTTGCACGTTCCGGAACAAACATCCATTCGTTTCCTATTTTAGCATACGCGAACGGCACCCGCGAGCGCGGCTTCGGTCCGGGCAAAAATAGGCGCGAACCCGCTGGGCGTTCGACCATGCGCGGCAATTCCCCGGTGAATAGCCTATTCTGAACAAACGAATCCTGGAGGGAGTCAGGCATGGAGCAGATCGTTCCCATCAACGAAGAAAGCATCGGCCGGTTTGTCGGCTTTCCCGTCTGCGCCGTACTCGGCGACGGTACGAGGCATTACGGCATCATCAGCAGAGTGCGAAAAGGGAAGCTGATTTTAAACGATTCGGAGGAAGCTCTGCTGTCCGCGGCGCCGAAACGGCGCAGGCGGACGCAAGGCGCCGTCTCCGCCCGCGGCGGGCGTTCGCGGAAAACCGGCGGCGCCGCCGAACCGCCCGTCAGGCTGTCGGCTTTTCCGGCCGGCGAAGAAGCCGGATACCCGGAGGTGTTCGAGACTCCGTCTCCGTTCAGCGTCAAGGTGTCGCTCGATATAGCGAACATCTCCGCCATTTTCCCGCTGCTATAGGCGTCCCCCGGGGGCGGAAAAAAGACCGGCTGTCCGGGCGGCCGAAAAAAAGCTTCCGTCCGCGTCGTCGCAGACGCGTTTTGGAAGCTTTTTTGCGTTTACCGGTCTTCTTGGGTCCGCGGGCGGGCCGCCGCGGAACCCGTTAAATCCGTTTGGCCAAGCCGATGTAGGAGAGCGACGGCACGTACCGTTCCTCGTAGTAGCCGAGCCTTGCGTAAAACCGCCTCGCTTTGACGTTCGCCTCGTCGACGAACAGCTTCATCTCGCGGTATCCCCGGCTGCGGGCGTACGATTCCGCCTGTCTCAGCAGCGCCGTTCCCCAGCCCTGTCCTTGGCTGTTTCGGTCGACCGCGAGCAGGTCGAGCAGCATCGCTCCGCCCGCCGAGCGGACCGAGACGAAGCCGACCGGTTTCGTTCCGGTCGGGGCGGCGACGAACGTCACGTTCCGGTCCAGCCTTCTCCGCACGTCCGAAGGGTCCCAACGCGCGTTCGGCATCGTGCGGACGGTAAACACAAACAGCTCCCGCTTGACCAAATCGAGGATCGTCCGGTCGTCCCGGCGGGGATTGCGCGCCCGAATCATAGCCCTCATCCTTCCGTCGTCGCCTGCTCCTGCGGGGCGCGGGGACGGGACCGCCCGAAAGCCGGGCGTCTCGTCCATCCCCGTACATGCAAGCTATACGGACAGTTTATGACGGGGCGGAAGCTTTGGTGTTACGGGCGCTCCCCGATTACTTTTTCCACTTGTTGCTCATCAGCCATAAAAAAACGAGCGTCGCCGCCAAAAATACGACGAGCACGACCCATTGCGTACCGTTCACTGCCGTTCCTCCAAGCCGTATACGGCGGTTGCCCGCCTTGCTACCGTTTATTGTACTTGGATCCGGCGGTAACGTCAAAACCGGCGATGGGGCGCAACATCTCAAGCTTTACTCCCGCTTCGCCGGTCGGCGTTCCGGCCGGGTTCGGCTGCCCGGCTCGGCCGTTTCACGGCCGCAACACAATTTTGCCCACGGTCACCCGGCCGGCGACCAAATCGGCGAACGCGTCGGGTCCGGCTTCGAGCGGCCGTATTTCCGTCCAGCCCCGCTCGGTAATGCGGCCGTCCGCGAGCAGGCGGACCGCGTCGTGAAAATCTTGGCGCGAGTAGCAGAACGACCCGAGCAGCTCGATTTCGCTGCGGATCGCGTAATTGATCGGCAGCGGCGTCTCGTCGACGCCGAGCCCGATGTTCATCACTGTGCCGCCGGGCCGCACGAGCCGCAGCGCCGCCTCCCGCGTCGGCCGAAACCCGGCGGCGTCGATGACGGCGTCCGGGCCGTCTTCGCCGAACGCGGCCCGCACCCGCTCGTCGAAGGCGCCGCCCTGCGGGTTCGCCGTCTCGAAGCCGCCGAGCGACCCGGCCAGCGCCAGCCGCCGCTCGTTCGTGTCGGCGATCAGCACGCGCGAGGCGCCGAGCAGCTTCGCCGTCATGGCGCACAGCAGGCCGATGCCGCCGGCGCCGAAGACGAGCGTCCCCGCGAGCGGGTGCCGCTCGAGCGCGCGGCGCGTCGCCCGCAGCGAGCAGGCGAGCGGCTCCGCCAGCGCGGCGCGAAACGGGTCCATGTCGGCGGCGACCGGCACGACCGCGCTGCGGGGAACGGCAACGAGTTCCCCAAAAGCGCCGGGCCGGTGCACGCCGACGAGCGCCCGTTTCGCGCACAGCTGCGGGAGCCCTCGGCGGCACGAGGCGCAGTCGCCGCACGAGACGAGCGGGTTGACGACGACCCGCCGCCCGAGCAGCCCGTCTGCGGAAGCGCCCGCCTCGCCGGACCGTTCGTCCCCCGCTTCGGTCACCGTCCCGCAAAACTCGTGGCCCATGACGAGCGGCGGCACCCGAAGGCTGTTATGGCCCAAATAGCCTTCGATTTCCGACCCGCATATGCCGACCGCTTCGACGCGGACGAGCACCTCGCCCGGCTTGCGCGCGGGAGCCGCCGTCTCCCGCACCTCCATCGTTTCGACCCCGGTCCACACCAGCGTCTTCACCGGCTTCATCCCCTTTTCCTCGCGACGTTCACGAGGCGGAACGGTCCGCAAGAACCGCCAGCTGCGAAACGAGCTTCGCCACGTCGTCCGAGTTGTTGTACAGGTGGATCGACGCGCGCAGGCGTCCGTCGCCGCCCCACACGTATGTGCCTTGCCGCTGCAGTTCGTCCGCCAGCCGCTCGCCGTCCGGGCAAACGAACGAAATGTTGCCCGCGCGCCATTCCGGCTGCTCCGGCGTCATCGGCTCGAAGCCGATCCGCTTCATGTCCCGGATCAGCCGGCCGCCCAGCTCGAGCACGTGCGCGGCGATGCGCCCGATGCCGACCGACAGCAGCAAATCGGTCGACGCTTTCATCGCGTACAGCGTCGGATAGCTCGGGTAGCCCGTTTCGAACCGTCTGGCGTCCCGGTAAAAGCGGAAATGCTCGAAGCGGGTGTCGCTGAACATGTCCTCGACGCTGCGCCAGCCGACGTAACGGGGCTCGAACAGCTCCGTCCGCCGCGGATTGACCGCCAGCACGCCGCCGCCGTGTCCGGCCATCAGCCATTTGTACGAGCTCGCCACGACGAAATCGGCGTCGTTCACGCTGACCGGGACGACGCCGAGCGACTGCGTCGCGTCGACGAGCAGCAGCGTCTTCGTTTTGCTCAGCTCGCGGTACAAGCTGCGGTAATCGATCCGGACGCCCGACATGTAGCTGACGTGGCTCGTGACGACGATGCGCGTGTTCGCGTCGACCGCGGCCAGCAAATCTTCCGCGGTCACCCGCCAGCCGCGGTTCGCGACGACCCGAACCTCGACGCCGGACGACTTCAGATGAAGCCACGGCAGCACCCCCGACGGAAATTCGAGATCGTGAACGACGACGTTGTCGCCCTGCCCGAACCGGCAAGAGGCGGCGATCATCGATATCGCTTCGGACGCGCTCGACATCAGCGCGATTTGCTCCGGCCGGCCTTCGAGCAGCGCCGCCAGGTTGTCGCGGCACGCCTGCTCCACCTCGCCGTTTTGAATGCGGCCGAGCGGGCCGTTAGCCCGGTTGCGGACGTAAGCCGCAACCGCTTCGAGCATGACCGAGGGAGGAGGCGATTCGGCTCCGCCGTAAAACCAAGCGCGCCCGTCCAAGCCGATAAAAGCGGACCGTTCGATTAATGCTTCCAATAAGCTCGCCACCTTCCGCGTTGCGTATGGTTTACAAATTCGGGGGGAGATCCAGCCGCCGGAAACAGTCGTGCGCGCGCTCCACGTGCCGATACGCTTCTTTCATCACCGGGGCTCCGTGCCCGGCATACAGCGTATCGAGGCGAAGGGCGTGCAGCTTCGCCGTCGTTGCGGCGTAATCCTGAATCGAGCAATCCCACGTCGATTGCAGCACGATCCGTCCGCCGGCGAACAGAACGTCGCCCGCGAAAATCGCCTTGCCGTCCTCCCCGTCCCACAAATAGCTGACATGGCCGCGCGCATGTCCGGGCGTTTCCAGGACGGCAAGCTCGATGTCGCCGACACGGACGACGTCGCCTTCTTTGACCGCCCTGGCGACCGGACAAGCCCGGAAACGGTAATCGTCCGGGTATATGCCCGCCGCGATCGCCGCGAGCAGGCTGTTCTTTTCCATGTCGCCGCTTTCGAGCCACGGAGCGGCTTCCTCGGACACGATCAGCTCGGCGCCGTAACGGTCGCGAAAATGCCGGGCTCCGCCCGCATGATCGCCGTGCGCATGCGTAAGCAGCAGCTTCGTGATGCGCTCCGGCGCGACGCCGGCCGCGGCGATGTTCGCCTCGATGCGCTCCGGCTCCACGCCGCCCCCGGCGTCGATCAAGGCGCACTCGGAACCGCCGTCGAGCAAATAAACGTTGCAGTCGATCATGTGCGTCGTTTGCAAGCCGTGCCGGCCGCTTCCGACCATATGGACGCGAGATGATATGCGCATAAAGTCCTCCCCGCGATCGGGCGCGGATCGCCCGATCCTGTTCGTACCGCATCTGGGTAAATCAAGCTCGGACGCGCCCGAACGTCCGGGCCAGCCGCAAATAAAATTCCGCCGCTCGCTCGACGTCGGATACGGGCACCCATTCGTCGTTCGTGTGCGCCTGGGCGATCGAGCCCGGCCCGTACACGATCGAAGGGATGCCGGCGAATTCCTGCAGCTTGCTGGCGTCGCAGCCGTACGTGACGCCGCGCAGCCGGTCGCTCAGGCCGATTTCCGCCGCCGCCAGCCTGGCGGCCTTGACGATGTCCGCGTCAGGCGGCGTATCGAGCGCCCAGTCCAGCACCAGCCGTTCGGCGGTCAGCTTCACGCCTTCCGCGGCCAGCTCCCGCGTCAGCCGCTCCGTCAGCTCCCGCTCGACGATTTCGGGACGCTCGCCGGGCACGATGCGCCGGTCGACCTCGATGACGCACCGGTCGGGCACGATATTGATTTGCGTGCCGCCGCGGATCGTGCCGACGACGATCGTCGGGCTGCCGCACAGCGGATGAACGCGGGCGGCCAGCTCCGGCTCGAGCCGCTCGTGAATGAAGCGCAGCACGCGCATCATCTGGATGACGGCGCTGTCGCCTTCGGCCGGCAGCGAGCTGTGCGCCGCCTTCCCGTGCGTCGTCATCGCCATCCGGACGCAGCCTTTGTTCGCGACCGTAATGCCGAGCTCCGTCGGTTCCCCGACGACGGCTCCGGCCGCCGGGATGCCGAGCTCGAGAAACGCCATCAAGCCCCGGTACGCATGCTCTTCGTCGACCGAGGCGCACAGGACGAGATCGCCCCCGGCGTACGAAGGATCGGCCGCGCACCGTTCCATCGCGTACAGCATGCCGGCCAGCGACCCTTTCGTATCGCAAGCCCCGCGGCCGTACAGCTTCCCGTCCCGGTATACCGGCTCGAGCGCGTTCGGCATCGCGCCCAGCGTAACCGTATCCATATGCGCTTCGAACAGCAGCGTCCGGTCCGGCTTGCCGACGCGCAGCTCGATAATGAGATTGTCCCGTCCCGGAAATACCGGCTGTCTCGAGACGGAAAGTCCGGCCGCTTTACAGCGCCGCTCCACGTAATCGGCCATCGCCGATTCGCCCTGTCCGTCCGCGTCGAAATGCGGATTGACGCTCTGAATGCGAATCATTTCCTCCAGCGTCGTCAAAGCCGGATGGTTCGTCGTTGTTTCCCGAGTCGCCATATTCGTCTCCTTTTGCCGGTTCGGCCTTAATGGCTTGGCGTCGTTCGCATTCCGGAAAACGCTTTCTAATAGCGCAAGCTCGAACCCGGCGAGCCGCTTGTACCGCTGCGGGCGCACATCGCCTTTCGTCGGTACGTATTAAACATTATATAGAATATATATTATACTCGTCAACCGTTTTACGCCGCGATGTCGTTCGGCTGACGGCCGCAAACGATTTATCAGCAACGTCTATCGACGTGCTTCGAGGATGAGCGACCGCGATTTAGCGAAAGTTGTTTAGGTTGGTACAGAAAGTCGCTCTTCGCGAAAAAACCGTCCGGGAAAAACACCCGGACGGTCCTTTGTTGCGCAAGCCGTTACGTTAGCGCGTTCCGCTCTAATTCCCATTCCCCGGAAATCCCGCGAACCGCTTTTCGAAATACGGCTGACGAACCTTGCGATCGTTATCGGAGCCCAATTCGACGGTCGGAATTGGTAAAGAACTCCAGTATCGTTATTACCGGCAAATCGGCTCGCTTTCTTCCATTTTCGAGTTCGATAGCGATACAGGGATTCGTTAGCCCGGAAAAACGATCGATGTCCCGCCCGTAAGAACCGTAGGATTCGTTAGCCCATAACGCGCCCGGGTTTTTCGCCAAGAGATCGGGTTACAGCCACAGCTTCTCGTCGAATTCGACCGGCTGTTCCTTCTTTTCGGACAGCTGGACGAAATCGCGATACGAGCGAAAAATATGTTTCCGCATCGTATGCTCCGCCTCGTCCGGATTTCGCTTCTTGAGCGCCTCGATCAGCTCGAGATGCTGGTCCACTTCTTTCTGCTTCGTCGATTTCGCGCCGAGCAGCCGGTTGACGAGCGAAATTTGGAACGAGATCGACTGGTACATGTTCAATAGCCGGGAATGATCGGCCATCTCGATAATCGTCTTGTGAATATGCGACGAATCGTGCAGCAGGCTCGGCACCGAGTCGTCGTGCAGCTTCCGCTTCATTTGCTCGTAAAACGACTCGAGCTCGGCGATTTGCGCGTCCGTCGCGTTTTGCGTCGCCAGCCGGATCGCCAGTCCTTCCAGCATCGAGCGGACCGAATAAATTTCGAACACGTCCTTCATATCGAGCGTGCGCACCATCGGCCCTTTGTTCGGCACGATCGTGATGACGCCCTCCCCGTGCAGATGGCGAATCGCCTCCCTTACGGGCGTCTGGCTGACGCCGAGCTCGCGGGCCAGCTTCGTCTCCACGATCCGGTCGCCGGGGTTCAAGTCGCCGGCGATAATTTGCTGCTTGATATATTTCACCAGTTCTTCGCTAATATTTTGCTTCTGTATAATAAGCGGCTGCGTTTGCAATTGTTGATCCATCGTCGGCTCCATCCTTCGCTCTGCTTCTTGTTCGATTATTTCTTACACATTATATAGACAATAATATATAATTCCATGTACTTATGTCAACTTTGGAGTCGATCCGACGGGTCGTTTCGGGTCTGTTTGTATTCGTATCACGGAAGGATGATCGCTCCTTGTTCCATATTGTGGTTCGGCATGCCGTCTGGTATGGTGGTTGTAGCGGCCGGCCAACGGTCGGATCGGCGGCCGTCGACCGGTCAATCGGGAAAGGAGCTGTACGTCCTGATGAAGCATTTGAGAGAAAAATGGAAGCGCATTCTGCTCGGCGGTCCGGAATTGGACGCGCGCGACCCGCAAATCGCCGCCCGCATCGAACGGATCGCCGCCTCGGCTTCCGCCTTTTGGACGTCGATGAACAAGTCGCCGGATCGCGACTATATATGGGAGGACTTGGCATCAACAAGCAGCTCCAATGTGGTGACGGTCGCCTATATCCGGATCAAGGAAATGGCGATCGCGTACGCGCTCCGCGGCTCGGCCCTGCACAACAACACCGCGTTGAAAACGGACATTCTCGACGCGCTCGAATGGATGTACGCGAACCGCTACCGGGACGGCATGAACCGCTACTCGAACTGGTGGCATTGGGAAATCGGGGCGCCGCTGGCGTTGACCGACGCGGTCATTCTCCTGTACGAAAGCATTCCGGCGGACCGGATCGCGGCTTATATGCGGGCGGTCGACCATTTTTCGCCGAATCCGGACAACTATACGGGGGCGAATCGGATCTGGGTTTGTCTGGTCGTCGCCTTGCGGTCGATCGTTTTGGACGATTCGGACATGCTTGCCGCCGCGAGGGACGCCGTCAGTCCGGTGTTCCCTTATGTGCGGACCGGCGACGGCTTTTATGCCGACGGCTCGTTCATTCAACACGGCCATTTCGCGTATACGGGAAGCTACGGCAGAAGCATGCTGCTCGACATGTCGAAGCTGCTGTACTTGCTGAACGGGACGGAATGGGAAGTCGTCGATCCGCTGCGGGACCATGTGTTCCGCTGGGTGTTCGACAGCTTCGAGCCGGTCATGTACAGGGGCGCCTTGATGGATTTCGTAAGAGGGCGGGAAATCGCGCGATATTATTCGCAGGAGCACGATTCCGGCCAGCATGTTATCGAAGCCGTCATGCGTCTGGCGCGAATCGCGCCGGCCGAGGACGCCGAGCGGATGCGGCGGATGGCGAAGCATTGGATTTTGACGGACGATTACATGACGTTCGGGGATTACGCGACGGTGCCGTTCGGCATGGCTACCTCTCTGGAGTCGGTCGCGCTCGCGAAGGAGCTTTTGCAGGACGGACGGCTGCAGCCGCGGGACGGCTACGCCAAATTCAAAATGTTCGCCGCGATGGACCGCGCGGTTCACCACCGCGACCGGTTCGCGTTCGCGATCGCCATGTTTTCCAGCCGCATCGCCAGCTACGAGTCGATCAACGGCGAAAATTTGAAAGGCTGGCATACGGCGCACGGCGCTGTCTATTTATACAACGGCGACCTGGGTCAATTCGCCGACGGCTACTGGCCGACGGTCGATCCGTACCGATTGCCGGGTACGACGGTGACGACGGCGGCGCGCGATAACGGCTTCGGCCGAAGCCGGCTCAGTTCGAAAAGCTGGATTGGCGGCGTCGAGCTGCTGGACCGATACGGAGCCGTCGGCATGGAGCTGGAGGATTATCGGGCGAGCCCCGACGACGAACGATGCATGACGGCGAAAAAATCGTGGTTTCTGTTCGACGAGGAAATCGTCGCGCTCGGTTCGGATATCCGGACGGAGCAGCCGGTCTCCGTCGAAACGATCGTGGACAATCGCAAGCTGAACGAAAAAGGCGATAACCGTCTCATCGTGAACGGCAGGCCGATGCCTGCGGCGCCCGGATGGGCGGAAGAGCTGCCGGAAACCGGATGGATGCATGTGGCGGGGGACGACGAGCGATCCGGCATCGGATATTATTTCCCGGGTACGCCGGCGCTGCGGGCGCTGCGCGAAGCCAGAACGGGACGATGGTCGGACATTAACGACGGCGAAGCGAACGAACTGAACGATAGCGCGGCCGTAACCCGCAACTATTTGACCGTCTGGTTCGATCACGGGGTGAGCCCGAAGCGGGGAACGTATGCGTATGTCCTTTTGCCGGGACAAAGCGCGGATCGAACGGCCGCCTATACGGCCGATCCGTCGATCGAAATCGTCGAGCAATCGTCGGCGGCGCACGCGGTGCATCATAAACGGCTAAACGTGTGGGGCGTTCACTTTTGGAACGACGAAGCGAAGAAAGTCGGCCCGATCGCGTCCGACCGAAAAGCCGCGGTCATGCTGAAGGCGGGCGACGGGGAAATCGACCTCGCCGTAGCCGACCCGACGCAACAAGGCGTTTCGCCGATCGCGATCGAAATCGCGGCCGCGGCAACCGAAGTGCTGTATGCCGATCCGGGTATCGAGGTAAAGCGGCTGGAGCCGAGCGTCATCCTGTCTGTCGACGTTGCCCATGCGGGAGGCCGGACCCGTTCGGCGAAGCTGCGCGGAACGCTCGTCTAGCGAAGGAAACGACCGGGCGTTCCCGATCGGCCGGGGAGTCGAAGCGTATCCGCGTCGTCCACCCGGCGCCCGTGCCGACAAACGCGAACAGCTCTCACCGTGGATGAGAGCGAGACACGCATATTCGTATTCGTTCCGGGCGGCGCGATCACTCCGCCAGGCCGTGCTTGAAGGCGTAAATCGCCGCCTGCGTCCGATCCTCCACGCCCAGCTTCGCCAAAATGTTCGTCACGTGAAATTTGACCGTCTTGATCCCGATGAACAGCGCGTCGGCGACTTCCTGGTTCGACTTGCCCGCGGCGATCAGCTTCAGCACTTCCATCTCGCGGTCCGTCAAGTCGTGGTGCGGCTCGGCGGCCGGCTTCGGCTGGCGGAACCGGTTCATCATCTTCGCCGCCACCTGCTGCTCGAGCACCGACTGGCCTTTGACGGCGGCGCGAATCGCCTGGGCGATTTCCGAAGCCCGGGACGTTTTGAGCAAATAGCTGAACGCCCCGGCTTCGATAACCGGGTACATTTTCTCGTCGTCCAAAAAGCTCGTCAGCACGATCACTTTAATGTCCGGCATTTGCTGCAGCAGCCTGCGGGTCGTTTCGATGCCGTCCATCCCTTCCATGACGAGGTCCATCAGGACGACGTCCGGCTTGTATTCCTGCGCCAGACGAATGCCTTCGAGCCCGTTGCTCGCTTCGCCGACGACCTCGATCCCGTCCTCGGTTCCGAGCACCGCCGCCAGGCCGATGCGCACCATTTCGTGGTCATCCACCAACAACACCTTGATTTCCGCTTCCATCGGTCGTTTCTCCTCCATCTTCCGTCAAAATCGGCACGCGAATCTCGATGCGGGTCCCTTTGCCCGGAGCGGTGACGAACTGGATCGCTCCTCCGATTTCGTTCACCCGCTCCTTCATCGATTGAATGCCGTACGAGGCGTGCTTGTTCTCGTCCAGCTCGAAGCCGACGCCGTTGTCGCGCACGGACAGCCGGACGTTGTCCGACGGCCGCTGCAGCTTCAGTTCGAGCAGGGTCGCTTTCGAATGGCGCAGCGTATTCGACAGCGCCTCCTGGACGATCCGGAACAGATGATCCTCGATTCCTTTCGGCAGCCGGATGGTTTCGTCCATATCCCAGGTGATCTCGATCGGCACCTTCGCCTGCAGCTCCTGCAGCAGCTCGCGCAGCCCTTGCGACAGACGCTTGCCCTCGAGATGGACGGGCCGCAAATGAAGCAGCAGCGCCCTCATCTCCGACTGGGCGACCGACGACATTTCCTCGATGAGCGCGATTTGCCGCTTCGCCTTGTCGAAATCTTTATCCAGCGTCCGGCCGACGGCCGTCGCCGTCATCGAGATGGCGAACAGCTGCTGGCTGACCGCGTCGTGCAGCTCCCGGGCGAGCCGCTGCCGCTCCTCCACGACGGCCGACAATCTCGCTTTCTCCGCCAGCTCCGCGTTGTTCGTCGACAGGCGCTGCAGCGACGACACCTGCTCCTCCCACCTCGTGCTGATCCGGCCGAGCTGCTCGCCGATGCGCCCGATTTCGTCCTGACCGAGGTCGGGAATCGGGCGGCTCAGGTTGCCTTTTTCCAAATGAAGCATGGCGTCCTGCAGCTGCTCCAGCCTCCGCGTCGTCCGGGAGCTTGACCAAAATCCGAACGCGCCGCCGAGCACGACGACGACGCCGATCAGGAGAAGGCTGATCAGGACGCCCTCCCTCCAGTTCGCGAAAGGCCGAATGTACCCGTAATAATTCAATATGTAAATAATCGTTCCGAACAAAAAAAGGCTGAGAAGGATCGACTCGCCCATGCTTCGCCATATCATGTTCGTCAGTTTCTTGTTCACGAGCGATCCTCCTCGGAGCAGTAACGTCACACCATTTTAATGTCAATATCCCCTACGACGTACGAGACGAGAAGTTTCACTTTTTGGTCGCACGTCTCGTAGTTCGGCGACTGCCAAACGACTTTATTGACGAGTCCGGTTTCCTTCTCGCTTCCCGCCTTGATTTGCCCGACCAATGCCGATGCGTTGACGCTCACGCCGATAAATTCCGGCACGATGATGTCGACGTCCCCGAGCACGCCCTGCAGCACGATCGTCGTCTCCTTCTGATCGAGGATGACGAGCGACAAATCCATGTAGATTTCGCCGACGACGTTCCACATGCTCGTATTTTTCAGCTCCCACGGTTCTTTGTCCCGTTTGAAGCTTTCCAGCAGGCTCTGCTTTTGCGTGTACGTATCGTCCCGGTGCGCCTGCTTCGACTTCATATAGAACAGCCCGAGCGAGATGAGCACGACGGACAATATAAACGTAAAATGTCCGCTGAACAGCAAAACGATGCCCACTACTAGAATAACATAGCCGGTTTTATCCGGCGACGATCTTATTTTGTAGACGCCGAGCGCGATGAACAACAGGGCGGCAATGGTAAAAAAACTGACGTAGTGCTGGATCAAGATGAACAGTCCCGCTGCGATAAGCACGATGGCCGTATTGCGGTTCCGATTTCCCATTGCCGCACCTCCTCTTCTGAATCGCTTTCGATATGCCCGGCAGCAGCAGACGGGAAAAGCCATAGCGCGAACGCCTCGCCCTATGGCCTTTGCTCCCAGACTAGAATATCACAATTCGTCCGACCCTACAAAACGTTATTCCGAGGCCGCCGGGGCGACGGACAGCTTCTCCTTGAGAATTTGCAGCTGCTCGTCGATTTTTTGCTGCTTGGCGGCGTCGATCGTTTGCACCGACTGCAGGGCGGTTGCCGGCACGTAAGGCGTACGGGCGATTTCGGCTTCGACCTCGAGCTGGATGATCTTTTCCTCCATCCGCTGGAAGCCGCGGGACGCTTGGCCGCTTTCGATCGAATTCGTAGTCGATACTTGCGCCATTTGCTTTTTCGCTTTCGCAAGCTCGGCGCGGCTGGCCAGCTCGTTGCGCTTGTTGCGCATTTTGTAATACTCGTCCTTCATCGTGTGCAGCTGAGCGAGCAGCTCGTCGGCTTGCCCTTTCGACTGCGCGTGCGTTTCGCTCAATTCGACGATCTTTTGATCGTAATACAGCTTCTCCTCCAGCGCTTGGCGGGCGATCGCTTCGTTGCCTTTCTTGAGCGCCTCGGCCGCTTTCGCTTCGCGGTCGGCGCTGAGGCGGACCGATTCGTTCAAACGTTCCTGCAGCTTGCGCTCGTTCGCGATTTGACGGGCGACCGTCACTTCCGCCTGGGCGATTTCTTCCTCCATGTCGCGAATGTACTGGTTCAGCATAACGACCGGATCCTCCACCTTGTCGAGCAGCTCATGCACCGATGCTTTCGTCATATCCTTGATCCGTTTAAAAACTCCCATTGTTTACACGTCTCCCTTCTCGTATTTGGACAGTTTGGCTTTCAATTCTTGAATTTCGTTCCACATCGCTTTGCTTTCGATGTCCTTCATCATGCCGTCGATGTTCGATTGCGACTCGGGCTGCGTGCCGGCGTTAGGCGCGGCGTTGTAATTCGGCGCGTTCCGGTAGCCGTACCCGGCGCCCGGCGCAGCCGTATAGGCTTGGTAGCCCGGGCCGGGACCGTAATGGTTCCAGTGACCCGCGTGCGCCGATTCGAACCCCGGCTCCTTCGGAACGACGAGAGCCGCGAGAATATAGATCGGGATCAGAACGCCGCCGGTGAAAAACGTTGTCACGACGATGATTAAACGAAGCAGCGTCGAATCGACCTGGAGCAGCTCGGCCAGCCCTCCGCATATGCCGAACAGCTTCTTGTCCCTCTGGGAACGGTACAGCTTCTTCATTTCAACCATCCTTCCTTCTCCAGCTTGCTGCGCAGCTGGGACAGCTCGTTTTCGAGCGCCTCCTTCATCGCGCTGCCCGTATGGGCCAGCTCTTTGCCGAACTGCCGCACGTCGCGCAGCGTTCGGGTTTCGATCTCCATGTCGGAGATTCGCTCTTCCAGGCGATGAAACGTGCGGCCGCTAATGCCGGCGTAGCCGCCGCGCATCGACTCGTTCATCCGCTGCTGCAGCCGGACCGACTCGAGACGGGCCATGTAGTACTGCCGCTTGCTGAGCACCTCGTCGAAATCGCGCTTGAGCTGGTCCAGCTGCTCCTCCAGCTCGACGATCGACAGCTTCGTTTGCTCGTACAGCTCCTTGTACTGCTCGTACTTTTCTTCTTGAAGCAGCTTTTCCTGCAGCGCCATTTTGGCGACATGCTCTTCTCCCGCTTTGAGCGCGATCATCGCTTGCTGCTCGCGCTTGTCCCGAAGCTGCTCCGCCGCCGTTACTTGCTGGCGAAGCGACTGGGCGTGCGCCATCATTTGGCGATACACTTTTTCCGATTGCGTAATTTGCTCTCTTTGGGCGGCCAAATATTGATCGATCAACTTGACCGGATCTTCCGCCTGCTCCAGCCGATCGTTCAGCGTGGCGACGGTTATGTCTCTCATCCGCCTCATCAGGCTCATCGCTTATGTCCTCCTTTTTCGATTCGAATGTATGTGTTGGAGCGTAGTCCGCGATTGCGTTACAGCCAGCTGCGTTCTTTCTTTTTCAACACCGTAATGCCGAAGCAGATGAGCCCTACCGCGAAGATGATGGCGAACAATCCGGAAAACTTGCCGAGCAGCGCGATCAAGCCGACTACGAAGATGGCCCAGCCGAAAAACTTGCTGCCGTTTCTGATTCCGTAATACCCGAGACCGAGCAGCGCGATCGGGAACAAGTAGCTCATCAGAAACCCGAGGCCGAGACCGATCTTGCCGAGCAAAATCAACGCGCCGCAGCCGATAAGCAAAATTGCGAGGCCGGTTTTGCCGTTCAATTTCATGTCCATTCACCGCCTTTCGTTAGTTGTGTTTCGCTTATGTACTCATTGTAGGCGATTAGGGGGCCGGTCAAAACGGACCCGCGACGGTTTTTGCTACTGGCCCTAAGTCGAGTGCCGGAGACCGTCTCGAGGTCCCGTCTCCCCGCCCCGGGAACGGACGCGCAGCCCTTGCAGCAAAGGCGAAAACCGAGGCGGGAAGCGGATTCGGATCGTTAGGGCGGTCCGGCGCGCGGTTGTTTGCACGATGGGCGAATAAAACGGAGCTTTCCGTGGAAGCGTAAACCGTATACGAGTATGTCCCGATCCGGTTCAAGGAAGGAGGGAAACGGCCGATGCTGGCAAAATGGTTGATCGCCTGCAGTCTCGCCGCGACGCTGTGCCAACCGCCGTCCGGCCCGCAGCCGGCCGCCGCGCGCGATGCATGGCCCGCTCGCCCGTCCGCCGAAGCCGCCGCCGTAACGGCGTCCTTCGTCCAATTGTTCGACGTGGCGCAAGGCCGCGTCATCCGATCCGTGCCGAACTCGATGTCGTTCCGGCGACTCGGCGAGTCGTGGATCGCGTCCATCCGAAGCGCCTGGGGCGGCTTCCGGCTCGATCCGGAGAGCGGCTACGTGCTGAAGGTGCCGTTCGAGCCGGTCGTTCGCGTGAGCAACAACTGGTATCGCGGCGAAGTGCGCGAGCTGTTCATTATGTGGGACCCGAAAGCCCCGCACGATACGAGGATGATGCTGACGGGAGCCGGCGGGAGCCCGCGAATGTTTATCATCAAAGCCGACGCCGGATCGTTCGTCGAGCGGTTCAAAAACGGGCAGGGCTTGTCGGGCGCGCCGGAATTTCGAAGCGGAACTTAAAGGAAGGCGGCGAAGCGATTTCGCCGTCTTATTTTCGCTCGCGGGCCGGGTACGGGAGAAAATCTCCGAAACATATGCGAAAAATGAAAAAAAGGTTTGTTTATTTCCCGCGAGAAGCTACAATTGAATGTGGGTTGTAATCGCTCTAGCGGGAGGGAAAACGATGAGTAAAATCAAGGTGGCCATTATCGGATGCGGGACGATCGCGAACAGCGCCCACATTAAAGCGTATTTGGCCAATCCGCACGCGGAAATCAAATATTTTTGCGACATTATCAAGGAAAAGGCCGAGAAAGCGGTAAACGATTACGGCTGCGGGGAAGCGATCGACGATTACCGCATCATTTTGAACGATCCCGAGGTGGAAGCCGTCTCGATCTGTACGCCGAACAACGGCCATGCCTCGATTTCGATCGACTGTCTGCGCGCCGGCAAAAACGTGCTGTGCGAGAAGCCTGCGGCAAGAACGTACGCCGAAGCGCTGGAAATGCAGAAGGTGCAGCATGAAACCGGCAAAGTGCTCAACATCGGCGTCGTCAACCGGTTCAACACGGGCGTCAACATCATCAAGAAAATGATCGAGGACGGCGAGCTCGGCGAGCTGTACCACGTTTACGTCAGCTTCCGTTCGCACCGCTCCATCCCGGGGCTCGGCGGCGCGTTTACGACGAAGGCGATCGCCGGCGGCGGCGCTTTGATCGACTGGGGCGTCCATTTTCTCGACATCGTCATGTACTGCTCCGGCGATCCGAAGCCGCTTACGGTAACCGGCCAGGCGTTCAGCAAGCTCGGCGTCGATATGGAAAATTACGCCTACACGAGCATGTGGGCCGGACCTCCGAATTATGCGGGCACGTACGACGTGGACGATTCCGTGACGGCGCTCATCCGCACCGAAGGCCCGACCATTACGGTGAACGGCGCCTGGGCGCAAAACATCGGCGTCAGCGAAATGTTCATCGACTTCCTCGGCGACAAAGCCGGCATCCGTCTGCAATACGGCAAAGAATTCGTTTTATATAGCGCGAAAAACGGCGCCCTGCTCGAAACGACGCCGAAATATACGTCGCGCGACATGTTCCAGAACGAAATCGACAGCTTCCTGAACTGCGTGCGCACCGGGGAAAAGTCGCCGGCGCATATCGACACCGTCATCAAGTCGTCGCAAATCATTCAGGCGATTTACGACTCCTCCGAACGCCGCTCGGAAATTTCGCTCGGCTGACGATAACGAAAGAAGCCCCCGAACCGCCGGTCTGCCGGCGGGATCGGAGGCTTTTTTTGTTTCCAGGCTTGACGTTCCTTGGCATTTGGCGGTTTAAAAATAATCCGGAAAATACGTCGCACGCGCCGGAACGATCCGCTCCAGCCGTTCAACCGCATCGTCCCCGCCGCTCAGCCGTCCGACGTCGCGCATAAACCGCGGCCGCTTGTAGCCCATCAGCATCGCCGTCATCGTTTGAATGTCGCATGCGAGCTCCGGAGCGAAGGCGGCCGCATCGTCCCCCGCCGCTTCGGCGGAACCGGCGCCGGCGCCGTCCGCGCGCAAGACGAAATCGCCGTCGTTCCACGGCGCTTGCCGGTCGCCGAGCCGGATGCGCACGCTTTCCTCCCGCCCCGTCGGCTCGAACGCGTACTGCTCCACGAACCCCCGGAAGTCGACGATCCGGGCCGTAAAATATGGGACCGTACTTTGGACGATGCGCGGATCGGGCAGCAAAAACGGCAAGCTGTCGTCGGCCGGCGCCTGCAGCTTGATTTTGTCGCACATCGAATCGTGGCTGGCGATAAACCGCCACAGCCCTCTCCGCGCCGACTCGTCCGCATACGCCATCTCGCCGATGTCCATGATGCGGTTTTTCACTTTGTACAGCATATATCCCCGGGCGTCGCCCGAATCGTCGAAGTAAACGGCCGCCTGCCCGCCCTTTTGCTTGAATACGGTATGGTTCCACCACGACTCGTCCCGAACGAGCGTTCCGTTATAACGCCGCGCGTACCGGTCGTACACGCCCTGGAGCAGCCTCCAGTCCCGGTCGGCCCGCTCGATGCGGCCCGCGGCGTCTGCGGCGTTTCCGCTCGGCAGCTGGGTCGCGTTCAGCTCGTACGTTTTATAGTCGGTATACAGCTCCCAGCCGTATTTCCGGTAAAACGATATCGAGAACGGATGCAGGCACGACAGCGTCTGCCCGTCCTCCTTCATCGCCAGAAGCCCTCGTTCGAGCAGCTGCGCGACCATCCCCTTGCGCCGGTATTCCGGCCACGTCGCCACGCTGGCGACGCCGCCCATCCGGATCGGCTTGCCTTGTATGTACATGCGCATGTCGTGAATATGCATTTTGGACGCCATTTTCCCGTCCACAAAATAGCCCCAGATCCGGTCCGGGTTCATCCGCTTTTTGCGGTCTTCCCGCTCCTCCGGCGTTACGTCGTATTGAAAAGCGTAGCAGGACAGCGTAATGCTGTCGTCCAGCTCGTCCTGGCGCAGCGTGCGTATTTCGTCCATGATCCGGACCTCCGCTTGGTATGCGTTCCGATCGTTTCAGTTGCTCCGGCCGTTTCGACCGTTCGGGCCGCGGAAGCCGATCGCTCCGCGTCGCCCTTTCATTGTATCAGGTTGCGGGCGCGGCGAACAGCCGCTGCGTTCATCGGGACTTATCGGCCATTTTCGGCCGTTTCGGCAAAAAACGGTGCTATAGGCGGGCATATGTCCAAACGGATTTGCGCCGGGAAGAATATCGTGTATTACCTGCTTGCGAAAGGAGGATGCGAGTATGAGTGGTGTTGGAGGAGTTTTCACTTCGACTGCCGTAATTCTGGTTCTCTTTATTCTGCTTGTTATCGTAAGCCGTTACGGGTGGATCTAAACGGCACTAACGGCGCATCCTGACGACCGGGGAATGGCTTCGTTCCCCGGTCGTCCACTGTTTCCGCGGGACGGTTCGCGCCGGCCGTCGCGTTACGCAAACGGAGAATGCCGGCGAACCAACGCCGAAACGGCGTCTCCCGCGCGAACGCCCCGTCCGCCCGGAGGAACGACGATCAGGCAGTCCGTCCCCGGCAGCGAGACGAGATGGCTCGATTTGTCGGCACCCGTCGGCACGACGACGAGCGTCCCGTTTTCCGAATGGCATCGTCCTCTGACGTAACGTCGAAGCGCGATCCCCGGATACTGTCCCTCGCCGAGCACCGCTTGGACGGCGCGATACGCAGGCTCGGACGAACGCTGCATGAGCAGCAGCGCCCCGCGGACAAGCAGCTCGAATCCTACATAGCACGCGCCCGGATTGCCCGACAGCATGAACAGCGGGCGCCCGTCCCGCACGCCCGCGGATGTCGGGCTGCCGGGGCGCATCAGCACTTTGTCGAACAGCAGCTCGCCGTCCCACGTTCGGCAAAAGTCGGTCATGACGTCGTAATCGCCGACCGATACCCCTCCGGTCGTCACGACCGCGTCCGCTTCCGCAAGGGCGCTTCGGACGGCGAAAGCCGCGGCGGACGGATCGTCGTCGACGGCGCCCCACAGAATCGGCGTCCCTCCGGCTTCGCGGACGAGCGCGGCGACCATCGCCGAGTTGCTGTCGCGGACGCGGCCCGGCGCGAGCGGCGCGGGGGCGTCGACCGGCAGCAGCTCGGCCCCCGTCGCGACGATCGCCACCTTCGGCCGGCGAGCGACCGTTACGACGGAATGGCCGAACGCGGCGAGAACCGCCGTTTCCCCCGCCGAGACGACGCTCCCCGCTTCCAGCACCAGCCGCCCCGTCTCCGCTTCGCCTCCGATTCCCGCCACGTTGGCCCCGGGCTCCATCGGCTTCCCTACAAGAACAAACCGGACGCCGTCCCGATCCTCCGCCTCGGTCATCTCCAGCATAACGACCGCATCCGCGCCTTCGGGCACGGCCGCGCCGGTCATAATTCTCGCCGCCGTCCCCGGCGCCACGTCCGCCGCCGGCACAGCGCCGCACGCGATCGTCTCCGTCACCCGCAGCCGCGCCGGCGATTGCGGCGTCGCCCCCGCCGTATCGGCCGCCCGCACCGCGTAGCCGTCCAGGCCGGAGCGGCGAAAATGCGGCAGCGGCGCGTCCGCGAATATCGGCTCCGCCAGCCTTCGTCCGAACGCCTCGAGCAGACCGACCCGCTCCGTACCGGTGCAGCCGATCCCGATCCGCTCGGCGATCCGCCTTTGCGCTTCCTCGACGGTTACGCCCGTCCGGCCAAACTTCGCTGTCCCTTCCGCTCCCACCGGATCAGCCCCCGATCTGCGACATCCGCCGCGAGGTCGGCGTATGCGACTGCTCGGCCCGGGCGAGCGCCTGCGCCATCTCGTGGTTTTCCGGCTTTATGTCGAGCGCGCGGCAAAACAGCCGCTCGATCGCCTCGTCGTCGCCGATCGCCTTTCTCACGTTAAATTCGTCCGTCCAATACAGGCAAGGCTTAATATGGCCGTCCGCCGTCAAGCGGAGCCGGTTGCACGTCGCGCAGAAATGGTCGCTGACCGGATGAATCAGCCCGAACGAGCCTTTCGCTCCCGCTATGCGGTAATTTCGGCTCGGTCCGTTGCCGTATACCGTTTCCGCCGGCTCGACCGTCAAGCCGGCCTGCGCGCAATAGTCCAATACGGCGGAAAGCGGCAAATAGCGATTGCGCCACCCGTCGTCGGCATGGCCGATCGGCATATATTCGATGAAGCGGACGGTCAAGCCCCGCTCCGCCGTCAATCGCAAAAAGTCGCCGATTTCGTCGTCGTTGATTCCTTTCATCAGAACGACGTTGAGCTTGATCGGCTCGAAGCCGACCCGTTCGCTTTCCGCAATGCTCGCGAGCACCTTGCGAATGTCGCCGCCTCGGGTGACGAGAGCGAACCGGTCCGCCCGCAGCGAGTCGAGGCTGATGTTGACGCGGGTAATTCCGGCGGCGCGCAGCCGTTCCGCCCGGGGGGCCAAATAGATGCCGTTCGTCGTCAAGGCGATATCCTCGATGCCCGGAACGGCCGACAGCATGGAGACCAGCTGCTCCAAATGCTTGCGCACCAGCGGCTCGCCGCCGGTCAACCGCAACTTGCTCACGCCCCGTCTTGCGAGCACCCGAACGACGGCGGCGATTTCCTCGAACGTCATCATGGATTCGTCCGGTTCGAATTCCATTCCATCCTCCGGCATGCAGTAGACGCATCGCAAATTGCATCGGTCCGTAACGGAAATGCGCAAATAATCGTGCACGCGCCCGAAACGGTCGGTCAGCTTAACGGACATGACCGCGTCACCCCTCTCGCTATCGATCGGTTTATTGCCTATTATTGTACCATAAAAAGCGGTTCACATCGTCAATATGTGAGAGTTTCTAACAATAAAATTCCGCCGGCGGAGCGCCCGTCGTTTCCCCGGCGACGAACTCGCCTCTCAGCCGAATATGCTCGTACGGCATATGCGGGTTGGCGAGACGCCAAAGCATCCGGTCGGCCGCCCGGTAGCCCGTTTCCCGGATGAGCAGCTGCGGACGCGAGCAGGCGGGGCGTTTGGCCGACGGCTCGTTCAAAAAAGCGACGATCGAGCATCGCCCGGGGATATCGACCTTCATCTCCGCCAGTTTATCGAATAGCGCGTCCGCTTCCTCGTCGAGCCCGCACACGATCGCCGTCGGCGCGGTCGCTTCGTACAAACGGCCGAATTCGTCCGGCCATCGCCCGCCGTCGTCCCGCGCCGTGCAGTGGTCCTTCGCATTCACGGGCGATCCCGCCTCCGACATCGCTTCGGCGAAAGCGTGCAGCCGCAAAGCGAAGCCTCTTTGTCCGCTCGCATCGCCGACGTACATGATCCGTTTATGCCCCAGTCTCAGCAAATGTCTCACCGATTGGTGCATCGCCTCGTACACGTCCCAAATAACGCTGTCCACCTTCGCTTCCGGAGGCGGGTAGTTCAGCAAAATGCGGGGGACCGGCAGCTCCAGCAGCTTGCGCTCCATCGCGTCGCCGCCCATTCTCGGCGCGATGAACAAGCCTTCGGCGTACCCGATACCGCTCGCCTCCGCCCACTCGCCGAACTCCGACGGCTTCAGTCCGGGCGGCAGCAGAAGCGGCTCGACGGTATGTCCGAATTCCATGAACCTCTCGTGCAGCCCTTGCAGCAGCAGCCGGTTGAAATTGAGCGAGCGCTCGTTTTGGACGAGCAAAAAGCGTCGCTGCTCGACGGGATACGGTGCGATGTTTTCGTAGCGCAGCGCCAGCTTCTGATCTTTCGTCAAATAGCCTTTCGCCATGGCCAGCTTGATGACGTCGCTGCGGGTTTGCTCGGACATGCCCGGCAAGCCGCGCAGCGCCTTCGAAACCGTCTGGATCGTCAAGCCGAGCTCTTCGGCCAAATGAGTTAGCGTTACCCTGCGGCGTTTCATGCGCCGGCCTCCTCGATACGTCCTTTCCTAATTTTAAACCAATTTTAAACTAAAGCAATGGACCGGCACCCGCTATACTTAGGGTATAGCTTCAAACTATCGCATATACGGGAGAGTTTTCGCATGAACAAAACGATTGAAGCGGACGTCGTCGTTTGCGGCGGCGGACCGGCGGGCATTAATGCGGCGATCGCGGCGGGACGCGGCGGCGCGCGAACGGTATTGGTCGAACGATACGGTTTTCTCGGCGGCATGTCGACGGCCGCTTTAGTTTATCCGTGGATGACGTTTCATACGGCGGACGGGAGGCAGGTTATCGGCGGGATCGCTCAGGAAATCGTCGACCGGCTTATGCAGGCCGGCGCCTCGCCCGGTCATGTGCGGGACACGGTCGGGTTCGTGCATACGATTACGCCGTATCATCCGGAAGTATACAAAGTCGTCGCGCTCGACATGCTGAAGGAAGCCGGCGTCCGTCTGCTCGCCCACAGCTTCGTCGACGAAGCCCGCGTACGGGACGATACGATCGAATCGGTGCGTCTGACGACAAAGACCGGCAAAATCGAAGTGAAAGGGCGGCTGTTCGTCGATACGACGGGGGATGCCGACTTGGCCTACTTGTCGGGCGCTCCGTGCCTGCAAGGGCGGGACGGCGACAAGCTGACGCAGCCGATGACGATGAAGTTCCGCATGCGGGGCGTGGATTTGGAGCGGGTGAAGCGATACATGCTCGACCATCCGGACGAGTTTTACAAAAAAACGCCTTTCGCGGAGCTCGATCGGCTGCCGTTGTCCGGCGTTCTCGGCTTCTACAAGCATTGGAAGGAAGCGAATTTGCCGATCAATCGGGATCAGGTTTTGTTTTTCACGGGGCCGGCCGAGGACGAGGTGCTCGTCAATACGACGAGAGTGCAGGGGCTCGACGGAACCGACGTCGAGCATTTGACGGAGGCGGAGGACGCCGGACGGCGGCAGGTGCTGATGGTGGCCGAGTTTATGCGCAGCCGCCTGCCCGGCTTTGAAAAAGCTTCGATCTCGTCCGTCGGCGCGCAAATCGGCATCCGCGAGACGCGGCGAATCGACGGCGTCTATGCGCTGCAGGTCGACGACGTCGTGCAGGGCCGCCGCTTCGACGACGTCATCGCCCGGAGCGGGTATCCGATCGACATCCACGACCCATCGGGCAAAGGCGTAACGGCCGCTTGGGTGCAGGGCGACGGCGCCTACGATATTCCGTTTCGCTGCCTGCTGCCGAAACGGATCGCGAATTTGCTCGCCGGCGGACGCTGCATATCGACGTCGCACGAGGCGCTCGCCACGACCCGGCTTACGCCCAGCTGCATGGCAACCGGCCAAGCGGCCGGCACCGCGGCGGCCATCGCCGTGAAACGCGGCATCATGCCGGCCGACGTCGACACGGACGAGCTGCAGGCCGAATTGGCGAAAGCCGGTGCGATGCTGAAATGATCTTTCCCCTACAAAACCGCTGGAGAAAACGCTCCAGCGGTCCTTTTTTACGTACAAGCCGATTCGTCAACGCGTACGAACTCCAGTATCGCTAATTTCCGCCGGTAAGCATGCTGCGATTCGTTCCATCGACCGACACGGTTCCCGGTTGCCGGGCCGACGCCCAACGCTCTACCACTCGACCGTCTGGAACGTTCCCGTCAGCGCCGACTCCCTCGCTTTCAAGCA
Source organism: Paenibacillus sp. GYB003 (assembly GCF_036577625.1). Classification (NCBI taxonomy): domain Bacteria; kingdom Bacillati; phylum Bacillota; class Bacilli; order Caryophanales; family Paenibacillaceae; genus Paenibacillus; species Paenibacillus sp. GYB003. The sequence continues at coordinate 32,284 of NZ_JARBDC010000078.1, forward strand.
TAAGAGCGCGCTTGCGAGTCCGTCCTCCAGCGGACTGACCGACTCCGATTCCCCCCGCATAAGGCCGATGAAGCTTCGCGCGAGAACGGCATCGCCGCCGAAATGGTCCTGCGACGACTCGAACCGATGCGTTTCCGTCCGCGGGGCGTGATGCATCGTAACCTTTACCTCGTTCGTATAAAAGTCGAAATCGATCGTGCCTTTGTAGCCGATAAATCGCGCTCCCCGCATGCCGGCCGAACGCCGGGCGAAAAAGTTTTGCGAGTACGAGACGTGCATGCCCGATGCGTAGCGAATGAGCGCGCTGCCCGAGTCTTCGTTGCCGGTATCCTCGGCGAAGGAGCAGTACTCCCAGTTCGCCGTTTTTTGCGGCCCGTATACGGTGCTGTCCGGACAAGTGCGGTTTTCGTCGCAATCGGCGCATTTCAAACCGGCCGGCTTCGACCCTTTGAACACTTGCTTCGACGTCATGGCGCACACGTGCGTCGGCTCGAGACCGAGCACGTAGTTGATGTAATCGAAATCGTGCGTCGCCTTTTGCAAAAAGAGCCCTCCGGTCTCCCGCTCGTCGCGGTACCAGTAATGATAGTATACCCCGCCGTACGGAACGTTGTTGACCGCCTGGACATGCTCCACCGTGCCGATTTTGCCCGAGTCGACGATTTCCTTCACGAGCCGGACGATCGAGGTCGCCCGAAGCGGAAACGAGACGACGACCCGGCTTTTCCCGGCTTCATAGCCCGCCTTCAGTCTGCGGGCGTCCTCCATCGTCGTGGCGACCGGCTTTTCCAAAAACAGCGGAATCCCGGTCGGCAGCACCTTCAGCGCCATCTCCGTATGCAGGGAGCAGCGCGTACCGATCAAAACGCCGTCCAACTTCTCCGCGGCGAGCATCTCCTCGGGCGTGCGGTATACGGGAACCGGAGCGACTCCTTCCGCCCGTCCTTCGACGACCACATCCGGACGAATATCGGCAATCGCCTGAACGACGCACGCAGGCTCTTCTTTTTGTATGCTTTTGATCACATGCTTGATTCGGCCGCCATAGCCGATCACACCCAGCTTCATCGATCGTTTCCCTCCCGGATTTGCCTTCCCTCCCATTGTAAAAACAAAACGCAGCCGATGCTTTGTCGCGAAAGCCGCATTTTTGGTTTTTTTCGCCGCATCCTCTTTCCGCCTTGCGCCCTCATGCGATAAGATGAAAAGAAATACAGGCCGATCAGGAGAACAACCGGGATGCAATACGAACGAACGCGGCTTACGCCCGTCATCGTCATCGATCGCATGATCACGATTTACTATTTCGAATTCGGCAAACATTTCGTGTTCCAGGGGGAAGCTCACGATTTCTGGGAGCTGCTGTACGTCGACAAAGGCGAGCTCGAGGTTTGGGCCGACGACCGGTGTTACCGGGTCGATCAAGGTACCCTTATTTTTCACAAGCCGAACGAATTTCATAAATTTCACGCCGAAAACGGGAAAGCTCCCAACTTGATCGTGCTGACGTTCGACTGCGACTCCGAAGCGATGAAACGATTCGAACATCAAGTCATCCGGCTGCTCGACGACGAACGCGACCTGCTCGCCAAGCTGATCCAGGAAGCCGTCGCCGCGTTCGAGTTTCCGTTCCGTTTCCCGCTCCGACGTCGGGCGGACGCCCCTGTCGGTGCGGAGCAGATGGTCAAGCTGCATTTGGAGTCGCTGCTCATCCGCCTGCTTCGCCGCGGCGATTGGGAAGCGAAGCCGGCGCGGCTGACGCGTCCGGCCAAAGAGAAAGAATACGATCGGCTGACGAAGCAGACGATCGCGATGCTGAGCGAAGCGATCGATGCGCACGTGACGCTCGAGGAGATCGTCGAATCGCTCGGCGTTTCCAAAACGATACTCAAAGACGTATTCAAACAAAACACCGGCCGGACGATTATGGACTATTACTCCCAAATGAAAATCGACCGGGCGAAGCTGCTCATTCGCGAAGGAACGTACAATTTTACGGAAATCGCCGAGCGGCTCGGCTTCAGCTCCGTGCATGTGTTTTCCAAATCGTTCAAACGGATCGTCGACATGACGCCGACCGAGTATGCGAAATCGGTACGGGGCCGATTCCGAACGTAACGTTCGGCGCGACAAAAAAAAGAAGCTGTGCCAAGATCGGATGATCTTGCATAGCTTCCTTCTCACGATGCCGGTGAAGGGACTCGAACCCCCACGGTTTCCCTCACGATTTTGAGTCGCGCGCGTCTGCCAATTCCGCCACACCGGCAAAAAAGCGTGCCCTAAGAGATTCGAACTCCTGACCTTTTGATTCGTAGTCAAACGCTCTATCCGGCTGAGCTAAGGGCACATGTAAAATAGGTGGTGGAGGCGCCACCCAGATTCGAACTGGGGGTAAAGCTTTTGCAGAGCTCTGCCTTACCACTTGGCTATGGCGCCGAAATATAATGGAGCGGACGACGAGATTCGAACTCGCGACCCTCGCCTTGGCAAGGCGATGCTCTACCACTGAGCCACGTCCGCATATTGGAAATACTGGGGATCTAGGATTCGAACCTAGGAATGACGGAGTCAAAGTCCGTTGCCTTACCGCTTGGCTAATCCCCAATAAAAGTATGGGGCGATCGATGGGACTTGAACCCACGAATGCCGGAGCCACAATCCGGTGCGTTAACCCCTTCGCCACGACCGCCACGCATAATTTGTACTGGCAGGGGCAGCAGGAATTGAACCCACACTAACGGTTTTGGAGACCGCTGTTCTACCTTTAAACTATGCCCCTATATCGGTTAAAAAATGTGATGGTGGAGGATGATGGATTCGAACCACCGAACTCGTCAGAGAACAGATTTACAGTCTGCTGCGTTTGGCCACTTCGCTAATCCTCCATATGATTCGGTTTCCCGCGACCTTCGAAAAGTACGCTGCCGGATTCCGTATGGTGCCGCCGAGAGGACTTGAACCCCCAACCTACTGATTACAAGTCAGTTGCTCTACCAATTGAGCTACAGCGGCATATCGTGCCTGCACCAACAAGTAGTGCAAACATGATGATGGCTTGGGACGGAATCGAACCGCCGACACGAGGATTTTCAGTCCTCTGCTCTACCGACTGAGCTACCAAGCCATGCAAGGCCAATTCGGTAATGACTTAATGATCGTACATACTCATTCCGTATGATTCGGGTAATACATTATGGCGGAGCTGACGGGATTCGAACCCGCGGTCTCCTGCGTGACAGGCAGGCATGTTAGGCCTCTACACCACAGCTCCGCGAAACAAATTTCTCCGGGCAACAAACCGAACGAAACGTCTCTTCGTTACCTTAAGAAAATTGCGGGGGCAGGATTTGAACCTGCGGCCTTCGGGTTATGAGCCCGACGAGCTACCGGGCTGCTCCACCCCGCGTCGAAAAGTAAATCATGGTGGACGCTGACGGGATCGAACCGCCGACCCTCTGCTTGTAAGGCAGATGCTCTCCCAGCTGAGCTAAGCGTCCATAAGGAAAGTGACAAGCTTTAATATATCAAATCTTTACGCAAAAATCAACCGTTTTGTTGATTATTTTGAAAGGTAATGGTGACCCGTAGGGGATTCGAACCCCTGTTACCTCCGTGAAAGGGAGGTGTCTTAACCCCTTGACCAACGGGCCAAGCTAAAAGATGAAGCGACGGAGAGAGAGGGATTTGAACCCTCGAGACGCTTTTGACGCCTACACGATTTCCAATCGTGCTCCTTCGACCACTCGGACATCTCTCCATATGGCTCCCCGAACAGGACTCGAACCTGTGACAACTCGGTTAACAGCCGAGTGCTCTACCAACTGAGCTATCAGGGAATGGGAATCGCTTGGCAACGTCCTACTCTCCCAGGACCCTGCGGTCCAAG
>NZ_JARBDC010000079.1:0-361 GCF_036577625.1 Paenibacillus sp. GYB003
GCAAATCTTGTTTGTCGTCCGCGTCCGCAATACGTTGTTTGGTGGAGCCAAGGAGGATCGAACTCCTGACCTCCTGCTTGCAAGGCAGGCGCTCTCCCAGCTGAGCTATGGCCCCATGCTGTCCTCCACAAATGAAGTGGAGTAGATGGACAAAATTCCATCAAAACTGAACAAATGAAAACGGACCGTGTTCGAAGCTTTCGCTTCATTATTGTACCGCGTTCCAACAGAACGCGAGGTACTCCATAGAAAGGAGGTGATCCAGCCGCACCTTCCGATACGGCTACCTTGTTACGACTTCACCCCAATCATCTACCCCACCTTCGGCGGCTGGCCCCTTGCGGTTACCTCACCGACTTCG
>NZ_JARBDC010000080.1:0-44716 GCF_036577625.1 Paenibacillus sp. GYB003
GCGGCCCGGGCGCTCGGCGTCGAAGCGCCGGCGGCCGAGGCGCTGCCCGCGGAGCAGCGCGAGGCGGTGACGCGCGGCGAGTTCGCCGCGACGCTGTACGCGCTGCTGCGGCGCAAGCGGGAGCTGCCGCGGTAGCCGGACCGGCTCAGCCGCACGCCGCCCCGAAGCGAAAGGAGGAACCTGCATGCAGCCCGACATACTCGACACGAAGCGGACGCCGACGCCCGCTGCCGGCGCCCGGATGCGCAAAGGGCTGAAAGCCGTATGGGCTTACAAAGAATTTTACTTGATGCTGCTGCCGGGCGTAATTTACTACTTGGTTTACAAATACGTTCCGATGTACGGGGTCATCATCGCCTTCAAAGATTACGACATGATGGAAGGCATTATGCGCAGCCCTTGGGCCGATCCGTGGTTCAAATATTTTCAGCAATTTTACGAATCGCCGTATTTCGCCCAGCTGCTGACGAACACGTTTCTGATCAGCGTCTACAAGCTCGTCTTCGGGATGGTGCCGCCGATCATTCTGGCCATCCTGCTGAACGAATGCCGCGTCAAATGGTTCAAGTCGCTCGTCCAGACGCTCAGCTACATGCCGCACTTTTTGTCGTGGGTTATCATTTACGGCATTCTGCTCATGTTTCTGTCCCAAGATTCCGGCATCGTCAACCGGTGGCTCGTCGACGCGGGCTTCAAGGCGGTTCCGTTTCTCACCTCGACCGAATGGTTCCGGTCGGTGCTCGTCGGCTCGGAAATATGGCAAAACCTCGGCTGGGGCGCGATCATTTATTTGGCCGCCATCGCCGGAATCGACCCGACGCTGTACGAGGCGGGCAGGGTCGACGGTGCGAGCCGGTTGAAAATGGTATGGCACATTACGCTGCCCGGCATCCGCCACGTCATTGTGCTGCTGCTCATTTTGCGGCTCGGCCATATGCTGGACGCCGGCTTCGAGCAAATTTACATTTTGTACAACGTGCACGTGTATCCGGTCGCGGACATTCTCGACACCTGGGTGTTCCGCACGGGACTCGAGCAATGGAACTATAGTCTCGCTTCCGCCGTCGGCCTGTTCAAATCGGCGATCGGGCTCATCCTCGTCTACTTCTCGAACCGGATCGCCAAACGATGGGGGGAGAGCATATGGTGAACAACGCGGGAGACAAACTGTTCGGCGCGTTCAGCTACTTCGTTCTGGCGATCGTCGGCCTGGCCGCCGTCGTTCCGCTGCTGTACGTCTTCTCGGTGTCGCTGACCCCGTTCGCGGAAGTGCTCCGCCACGGCGGATACGTGCTCATCCCGAAGGAGCTGACGTTCAGCGCCTACAACAAGCTGCTCGGCACGTCGGCCATCCCGAGATCGCTGGCCGTCACGGTGTATATTACGGTCGTCGGCACGACGATCAACCTGATCCTGACCGCGCTGATCGCTTACCCGCTCAGCCGGAAGCAGCTGCCGGGACGGTCCGTCTTTCTGCTCATGGTCGTGTTCACGCTGCTGTTCAGCGGCGGCATCATCCCGACGTACCTGGTCGTCAAGGCGACGGGACTGATCGACAGCCTGTGGGCGCTCATTTTGCCGACCGCCGTGTCCAGCTTCAACGTGCTCATCATGAAAAGCTTCTTCGAGCAGCTGCCCGAAGAGCTGTTCGAATCGGCGCGCATCGACGGCGCCAAAGAATTCCGCATTTTGTTCCGGCTCGCCGTTCCGCTGTCGCTGCCCGTCATGGTCACCGTCGGCCTGTTTTACGCGGTCGGCCATTGGAATTCGTTTTTCAACGCGATCATGTACGTCACCGACCGGACGCTGTTTCCGCTGCAGGTCGTCGTCCGCGAAATTTTGATGCTGTCGCAGCAGCCGCTCGAAAACGCGGAGGACCAGGTGCCGACCGTGACGATGCAAATGGCGGCGGTCGTTTTCGCCAGCTTGCCGGTGCTGATCGTATATCCGTTTTTGCAAAAGCATTTTACGAAAGGCATGCTGCTCGGATCCATTAAAGGGTGAGCGGTTAATCCAGCAGAAAGAAGGGGAAACGCATGAAAGGGAAAAAAGGTTGGGTTCCGGTCGGACTTACGGCGATGCTGCTGACGGGAAGCGTGCTTGCGGGCTGCGGCTCGGGCTCCGGCTCCGGCGGCGGCAAAACGGGAGACAGCCCGGGCGGCGCGCAAAATCCGGCGGCCGGCGGCGCGCCGGTGAAAATCCAGATGGCGATGGCCGCCTCGGGCTTGCCTTCGCCGGACGCCGACGACATCAAGAAGACGATCGACCAGAAGCTCGGCATCGATCTGCAGCTGACGGCGATCGCCTCGAACGACGATTACAAAAACCAGATTCGCGTCCGCATCTCCGGCGGCAACTATCCGGACCTGTTCTCGGTCGAATTTTCCGACGTGAAGGAGTTCGCCGACAAAGGACTGCTGCTCGACCTGACGCCGTATATGGACAAAGAGCTGAAGCCGGCCAAAGATTTCGTCGTCGGCCTGACGCCGAACATTTTGAAAAAGGTGACGGTGAACAACAAAATATTCGCCGTTCCGCGTACCGCCGACGTGCCGTTTTCCTCGATGTGGGTGCGCAAAGACTGGCTTGACAAGCTTAACCTGAAGGCGCCGACGAACCTCGACGAATTTATGGCGGTCGCCAAAGCGTTCACCGAGCAGGATCCGGACGGAAACGGCAAAAAAGACACGTACGGCATTACGGGCGCCAAGCTCGACGGCTTCGCCACGATTTTCGGGGCTTTCGGCGTCGGCCAGCCCGGCTCGTTTTACCAGAAAGACGGCAAGGTGATGAACGCGTATTACGACCCCGCGATGCCGGAGGCGCTGAAATATATCAAGTCGCTGTTCGACGCGGGCGTCGTCGATCCGGAAATTATGACGAACAAAGGGAACGTCGAGGTGCAGAAGGCGTTTCAGGGCAAGGCCGGCCTTATTTTCAAAGGCTGGACCGATATCGCCAAGGACGAATTCGTCGCGCAGTACAAAGCGATCAACCCGAAAGCGGACTGGGTGCAAATGACGCCGGTGAAAGGACCGGGCGGCCAGTTCGACGGTTCCTACGATTACGACCGGCCGTCGCGCTATTGGGTCATTCCGAAGGCGCTGGAAAAAGACAAGGCGAAGCTGCAAAAGGTGTTCGACCTGATCAACTACGTTTCCGGCAAGGAAGGCAACAATCTCGTCATGTACGGCCTCGAGGGCAAGCATTACAACATGAAGGACGGCAAGCTCGTGCCGACCGACCTGATGGCGAAGGAAGGCAACTATTTCAACCTGTATCAAATTACGGGGCGCCCGAACAAGGAATATTTGGCGATCAAATTCCCGAACCAGGCCGCCGCGACCGAATTCGCGATCAAGACGCCGCGCATTTCCTCGTTCGACAGCTCGGTCATTCCGCCGACCGGCTTCAATAAAGCGGATGCCGACCGGTTCGCCGAAGAAGAGATGATCAAGTTCGTGACGGGCAAGCGACCGATCTCGGAATACGCCGACTTCCTCAAGACGCTGGAGACGACGTTCAAATATAAAACGTACGTCGACGAAGGCGCGAAGCAGATCAAGGAGCAAGGCTTCGTCAAGTAAGGCGGAGGCGGCGGGAGGCTGGATGCTGAATGTTGATGAATGCTTCCGGCATGCTGAGGAAATAACAGTTCGAACATGCAAGGGGACCGGGCGCGCTGGCGCTGACGGTCCCTTTTGCCGTGCGCGGATGCGGTTGCGTTCTTTCCGGGGTGAGGCGAGGCGAGGGGCTGCGGACATCCTCAATGCCACCCTATTTTTGCGAGACTTTCGTTAGAATGCGCATATTCGTGATAGAATCGGGCTCCCTGTCCAAGCACGCGGCGAGAACCAAGCATAGACTGGCAGTATCTAACGGACGGGAGGTGTGAGATCCATGGATAAACTCCTCACTTATGTCGGAGGCGTTTTGGCCGGATACGCGCTGACTTCCATGCCGGTAGAAGGCACGTTTTTGTCCAGCGTGGAGCCGATTCTGGACGGCGTCGGAATGTTGTCTATGATTGTGTTCTCGGGCATGCTGATTTATGGCGGCGTGAAGGCGCTCATTGGCAAATAAGCCGAGGGACGGTTGTCCGCGGCCGCACGAATATGGGGACCGCGCGTCGGACGACGCCGCGGTTCTTTTTTAGCTTCGGGCGGATCCGTGATCCGGATCGATGGCTAACGAACTTTACCATGCTTATAGGCGGAAAAACGATCGTTTTTCTAGCCTAACGAATCGGTGCATCGTTATCGAGCCGAAATGGGAGGAAAACGATCCGATTCGCGGGTAATACCGTTGCCAGAGTTCGTTACAAGTTCAAACCTACATATTTGGCTCCGATAACGATCGCACGGTTCGTCCGCTTTGAGCCTAATCCCCGCTCCCTCCCCATGGTCAAGCGTATCGATTTGATCCGCTCGCTACGTCGGATATTTTCCGGGGAATCGGTAACAATCATTACATACGAATGCGGCCCGCTATTTTCCAGAAGCCGGAAATCGGATATGATCGGAGAAAGCCGACCTATCGGCCGTCCGTAAGCCGACAAATCAACGAAGCGGGGATGAACGATGAAACGCCATCTGTATATAAACGGAGGGTGGAAGGAAGCGGCCCGGTACGTTCCGCTGCACTCGCCCTATTCAGGCGAGCTCATCGCGGAGGTGGGCGAAGCCGGGGAAGCGGAAACGGAGCTGGCGATCCAAGCGGCGCAAGGCGCAGCCGCCACGATGGCCGCGATGCCCGCCCACGAGCGGGCGGCGATTTTGGACAGCGTCGTCTCCATCTTCAAGCGGCGTTCGGAGGAGCTCGCGCGCCTGTTGGCGATGGAAGCGGCGAAGCCGATCAAGACGGCGCGGGGCGAAATCGCCCGCACGATTCAGACGTACCTGTTTTCGGCGATGGAGGCGCGACGCATACACGGAGAAACGGTCCCGCTCGACGCCGCTCCGGGTGGCGAAGGGCGCATCGCCTTCACGCTGCGCCGGCCGATCGGCGTCGTCGGGGCGATAACGCCGTTCAATTTTCCGTTCAATCTGGTCGCTCACAAGGTCGGGCCGGCGATCGCCGCGGGCAATACGGTCGTGCTGAAGCCGGCCGGGCAAACGCCGCTGTCGGCGCTCGCGCTTGGCGACATCTTCGAGGAAGCGGGCTTGCCCGCCGGCGCGCTCAATATCGTTCCGGGCCCGGGCTCGGTCGTCGGGGAGATGCTTGTGAGGGACGAGCGGGTCAAGGCGATATCGTTTACCGGCAGCCCGGCCGTCGGCATCGCGATGCGGGGCAAAGCCGGCCTGAAGCGGATGACGCTGGAGCTCGGCTCGAATTCGGCGCTCGTCATCGACCGGTCGTGCGACTTGACGCCGGAGCTGATCCGGCGCTGCGTGACGGGCGCTTTTTCCTTCAGCGGGCAGGTGTGCATCTCGATCCAGCGCATTCTCGTTCACGAGCGGTTGTTTGCGGAATTCGTGGAGAAGTTTAAGGCGGAAACGGGCAAGCTTGTCGTCGGCGATCCGCTGGACGAAGCGACCGACGTGTCGGCTTTGATCAGCGAGAAGGACGTGCGACGAATGGAACAATGGGTCGCCAGCGCTTGCGCCAAAGGCGCCGAAGTCGTCGCGGGCGGGCAAGCGGTCGGTTCCCGGCTTTTTGCGCCTACGATTTTGACCGGCGTGCCGAAGGACGAGCCCGTTTCGTGCCAGGAGGCGTTCGGGCCGATCGTCACGATCGGATCGTTCTCCACGCTGGACGAGGCGATCCGGGACGTGAACGACTCCCGCTACGGCCTGCAGGCCGGCATTTATACGAATGATATTCATGCCGCGATGCGGGCGGCGATGGAGCTGGAAGTCGGCGGCGTCATGATCAACGACTTCCCGACGTTCCGCGTCGACAACATGCCGTACGGCGGCGTCAAGGAGAGCGGCTTCGGGCGCGAAGGAATCCGCTACGCCGTCGAAGAGCTGACGGAGCTGAAGCTCATTTCGATCCATATGGGCCGGTAACGGCGTCCCCGTTGGAGCGGCTGTTGGAATAGCGCGCTTTTGGACACTATCCCCGCAAAAACGGCGGGGGCAGCGTGCGGATAGCGCGCTTTCGCACACTATATGCCTGCCGCCCCCCGTTTGAAGCTGCGTCAGAGTGGGAGTAGTGCGCTTTTGGACACTATACCCGCAAAAACGCCGGGGGAGCGTGCGGAGAGTGCGCTTTCGCACACTTTATGCTTGCCGTCCCCCGTTTGAAGCCGCGTCAGAGTGGGAGTAGTGCGCTTTTGGACACTATCCCCGCAAAAACGGCGGGGGAGCAGACAAATAGTGCGCTTTTGCACACTTTATGCCTGCCTGCCTCCGACTGCGCCTGCACCGCTGCGGGAATAGCGCGCTTTCGCACACTATATCCGCAAAAACGCCGGGGGCAGCGTGCGGAGAGTGCGCTTTCGCACACTATATGCCTGCCGCCCCCCTGTTTTAAGCCGCGTCAGAGTGGGAATAGTGCGCTTTTGCACACTATACCCGCCAAAATGCCGGGGGAGCGGGCGGATAGTGCGCTTTCGCACACTATATGCCTGCCGCCCCCCGTTTGAAGCTGCAACAGGTTGGGAATAGCGTGCTTTTGCACACTATGTCCGCAAAAACGCCGGGGGAGCGGGCATATAGTGCGCTTTTGCACACTATATGCCCTAGCCTGCCTAGAGCGACGACACAGCAGTTGAACTGGCGAGCCGATTATGGTATGGTGAACGTATTCGAACGGAACGGAGGGTTACGTGTGGTAGATCATTTCCGATTGAGAAAGCAATGCAACTAATTTGCAGCTTGCTTTTTGCGCTCTGCCTCTGTGCGGAGTAATCGGGATCGGTCTGTCTGCCTGCGTCGCTGCCTTCGTCTATTTGCCATGCGCCCGAAGAAACGTTCGCCGAAACGATTCGGAACGGTTGTCTTTGCGCATGTTTACGAACGTGCCGGTCGATCATGTCCTTTTTCCCGATTACGGCTGCACAGGCGGCGATGCGTCTGTGCTTTTTGCGTTTTCATTGAAAAAGGAGATGAGCCCGACTATGACTATGCCCTATTCCAACGAACATCAAGCCGTTATCGATGCCATGATTTCCGCCGCCGCCCGCAACGGGCTGCGGTTGAACCGAACGACAGCGGAAGTGAACGAATCCGGGATGGATTTTCTCGTCGCGTTCGCGACCGACGAAGCCGGGCAAGCTTGGGTATTGCGCAAGCCGAGACGGTCCGACGTTTGGGAGCGGGCGGAAAACGAGCGCAAGGCGCTTGAGCTTGTCCGCGCGAACGTCCCGGTTCGCGTTCCGGATTGGCGCATCTGCACTCCCGAGCTGATCGCGTATCCGCTGCTCGAAGGCCGGCCCGTCGCGACCGTGGACCCGGCGGGAGGGGGATATGCGTGGCAATACGAGCAGCATACGCTGCCGGAGCCGTTTTTCGACTCGCTCGCCGAAACGCTGGCCGCTCTGCACGGCATCGACCACGGCGCGGCGGCCGAAGCCGGCGTTCGCGTCAAAAGCCCGCAAGAGGCGCGCGAAGCGTTTTCCGCCAATATCGAGGACATCAAACGGAGCTTCGCGATCCCGGACCGGCTTCAAGAGCGATGGAGCCGATGGCTGGATACGGACTCGTACTGGCCCGGACATTCGACGTTCAACCACGGCGACTTGCATCCGCCTCACATCCTCGTCGACGAAACGAAGCGCGTTTCCGGATTAATCGACTGGACCGAGGCGGAGTGCGCCGATCCGGGAAAAGATTTCGTCATTTTCTACGCTTTGTTCGGCATGGAGGGGCTTCGCGATTTGCTGCGCCGGTACGAGACGTTCGGAGGCCGCGTTTGGCCGCGCATGCACGAGCATATCGCCGAGCAGTGGGCCGCGTACCCGGCTTTGGTTGCCAAGTTCGCGCTCGTGACGGGGAAGCCGTCCGATATGGAAATGGCCAAAGGGATGATTGCGAGCTGGAGCGCGGACTGAAACCGCCTAGCTTGATATCGGCCGACCGCCCGGCTGGGCCTTAACGATTGACGCGATCGGCGGCACGCCGTAAAGAACGCCGTAAAGAAAAGGACCGTTAGCCGCAAAGGCGTACGGTCCTTTCGATATTGCGCGTTTCGTATCGCGTCAGCCGCCGCTTACCCCCGGAACGGTTCGATTTCGCGGCCGAGCGCCCATACGCGCTGCAGCTCGAGGTCCGGACTGACGAGCAAAACGTCGGCCTGCTTTCCGACTTCCAGGCTGCCGGTTTTGTCGAAAATGCCGAGCTGTCGCGCCGGATTGCCGCTCATGTACCGGCTCGCCTGCTGCACGGAGACGCCGACCTTGTCCGTCACGTAGCGGAGCGCGCCGATCATCGTGAGCGTGCTGCCGGCGAGGCTGTTGCCTTCCTTCAGCGTGGCGACGCCGCCGCTGACATTGACCGCGAGTCCGCCCAAATCGTAAATGCCGTCCTCGAGGCCGGCGGCGGACATCGCGTCGGTAATCATGATCAGCGTGTCGTCCGTTTTCGTCTTCGTCAGCAGCCGGATGCACGCCGGATGCACGTGATGGCCGTCGGCGATAATTTCCGCGCGGATGCGCTCGTCGGTCAATACGGCGCCCACGACGCCGGGATTGCGGTGATGGAGCGGCGTCATCGCGTTGTACGTATGCACCGCCTGGTTCAGCCCCGCGTCGGCGGCCGCGATCACTTGGTCGTACGTCGCGTCCGTATGGGCGGCGGCGGCGTTGATGCCGTTTCGGCGCAGCCAGGCGATCAGCTCGAGCGCGCCTTCCGTTTCGGGAGCCAGCGATAATTGGCGAATAAGGCCGGGATACTTGGCGTGCCATTCTTCGAGCCAAGCTTTTTGCGGCGGCACGATGTAGGCCGGATTTTGCGCGCCTTTATATTTGACGTTGATGAACGGACCTTCCAAATGGACGCCGACGACCTGCGCGTACGGCATCGGACCGGCCATATAGGCGTTCACCGTTTCCAGCACTTTGGCCAAATGGTCCTTCGGACCGGTCAGCGTGGTGGCGACGATCGAGGTCGTTCCGTTGCCGCCGTGAAACTTCGTGATCGTGTCGAGCGATTCGCGGCTCGCGTCCATAAAGTCGGCGCCATAGCCGCCGTGGACGTGCACGTCGACGAAGCCGGGAAGCGCCCAGCCGCCGGCCGCGTCGATCGTTTCCGCCGCCTCCCGCTTGATTTCGTCGGGCGCCGTCCGTCCGAGCGACACGATTTTGCCGTCCGCGAGCGCGATATGGCCGCCTTCGATCACTTCCCGCTCGGTAACTACGTTGGCGTTCGTAATGAGAATGGTCCGGCTCATGCGTTGAACAACCTCCCCGATTCGGTATCGAGCAGCACGACGACGTGAGGGTGCGTTTGCAGCAGGGAGGCCGGGCATTCGGTCGTAATCGGTCCGGTCAGCGCCCTGTGGACGATTTCCGCCTTGTCCGCGCCGCGCACGACGAGCAAAATCATTTTCGCCTTCAAAATCGTCCCGACGCCCATCGTGAGCGCATGCGTCGGCACTTCGTCGATGGAGTTGAAGAAGCGGGCGTTCGCTTCGCGCGTCTCGTCCTTCAGCTTGACGATGTGCGTGCCGCTGACGAGCGCGTGATCCGGCTCGTTGAAGCCGATATGGCCGTTATGGCCGAGGCCGAGCAGCTGCAGGTCGATCTGCTTCGCGTCGTCGAGCAGCTGGTTGTAGCGGGCGCATTCCTGCTCCAGGTCGGAGGCGTTGCCGTTCGGAATATGCGTCCGTTCCGGAGCGAAATCGACATGGTCGAACAAATGACGCTTCATATAAGCGTGGTAGCTTTCCGGATGATCCTCCGGGATGCCGACGTATTCGTCGAGATTGAACGAAGTCGCGCTTTTGAAGCTGACCATGCCTTTGCGGTGCGTCTTGACGATCTCCTCGTAAATGCCGACCGGGGTGCCGCCTGTCGCGAGGCCGAGCACCGCCCGCGGGTTCGTCTGGACGAGACCGGTAATGATGCCCGCTCCCGCTTCGTTCAATTCTTCGGTGGAGCGGAAAGTTAAAATGTTCATCGGTTATCTCCCTTTTTCTTTGCGATATTTTTTCACCATTTGATACGACAGCTCGAGCTTCGGCACGTAGTCGTCGAACGATTCGCTGATCAGTCCCGTGAACAAAACGTCGATGACGTGCAGCTGGGCGATTCGGGACGCCATGTCGCCGCGGCGCATCCCTTCCTCGAGCGACGACGTGTACAGCGGGATGTCCGCAAGCGCGGATAGCGTGTTCGGGCCGAACTTCGTCAGCGAAATGGCCGTCGCTCCGCGCTCTTTGGCGCAGCGCAGCGCGTCGATCGTTTCCGGCGTCTCGCCCGAGTAGGAGATGGCGAACGCGGCGTCGCCCTCGCCCAAGCTCGAAGCCGACGTCACCTGCATGTGCGGGTCGGAGAAGGCGGTCGCCCGTTTGCCGATGCGGACGAGCTTCTGGTAAAAATCTTGCGCGACGACGCCGGACGTCGCCACGCCGTATATGTCGATTTGCCCGGCGCAGCGCAGCGCGGCGACCGCCTGCTCCAGCAGCTTCGGATCGAGCAGGCGGGACGTATCGGAAATGGAGCGGATATGGTTCGCTTCCATCGCGGAGACGATGCTTTCGAGCGTGTTGCCGGCCACGATGTCCTGGTACGAATCCGCCGCGGGCTGCAGCGCAAGCTCGGTCGCCAGCTGCATTTTCAAGCCGGAAAAGCCGCCGGCGTGGAAATTTTTGCAGAAGCGGGACACGGTCGCCGCGCTCGTCTGGGACTGGTCGGCCAGCTCGGTAATGCCCATGCGCACGACAAGCTGCGGATGATCGGCAATAAATGAGGCGAGCGCCTGTTCCTTCGGGTTAAGGCCCGGCATTTGCTCGCGGATCGATCTGAGCAAATCTGACATACGGAAACGGTTCACCTCTCTTACCGGGGCCCGGATGAAAATGATTTTTGTATATTTCCATATTACACGAAAAACATTTTCTTTGCCATCGGTTTTTCGTTTATCGCCCCGCTTCGTTGACAAGGCGGACGCGTCATGCTTAGATAGTTATTATTTCCTCAATTCGACACAGGCAAAAGGAGACTTAACCAAAATGAAGCGAAATTGTCCGGAAGCGATGCTGTTCGATCTCGACGGGACGCTGTTCCAAACGGAAACGCTGCTGCTGCCCGCGTACGAGGCCGCGTTCGCGCAATTGAACCGGGAAGGCACGTATACGCGGGGAACGCCGCCGAAGGAGCGCATTTTGAGCAGCCTCGGCATGCTGCTGGAGCATATATGGGAACGGGTGCTTCCCGACGCGGACGAGCAGGTGCGGCGCCGGGCGGACGAGCTGCTGCTTCGCCATCAGATGGAAGGGCTGAAGCGGGGGGACGGGGCATTGTATCCAGGCGTCGAGGCGACGCTGCGGGCGCTTCGCGCCAAAGGCGTCAAGCTGTTCGTGGCGAGCAACGGCCTGGAGGCGTACGTCAAAGAGGTGATCCGCAGCAAAGGGCTGGCGGAGCTGTTTACGGGCCTGTACAGCGCGGGCGAATACGCAACGAAGTCGAAGGTCGATCTGGTGCGGCTTCTGCTCGAACGGCACGGCATTCGTTCCGCCTGGATGGTCGGCGACCGCTCGTCCGACGTCGAGGCGGGCAAAGGCAACGGGTTGACCGTCGTCGGCTGCCGCTATGCGGAGTTCGGCGAAGCGAGCGAGCTGGACGGCGCGGATGCGATCATTACGGAGTTCGGCCAGCTGCTGAATTTGGTGGAGTAACGCGCCAAGATGGGGCGGCAGATCGGCGGACGTTTGTTTGCAACCGGTCCGATCCGACGCATCCGATTCGCGGCGGTTCCGGTTGGGAACGACAAACGACCGGAGCTGTTTTTGCCGGATTCGCATACGGAACATTGGGCCGGTCCCGCCGGATTCGAATTGACGCCGGGGCGCTTCAAGCCCGACCGCGTAACACATAGAGACGAATCAGGGGAAGCATCCCCAACAGACGAACCCCCGTCGGCTTGCGCCGGCGGGGGTTTATTCACATATGCCCGACAGGACCGGGCTCCAGGTTTCCTTTATCGCCCTTCGCCGCCGCGGACGGAAGCTCCATTCTCGCTTTGCCGAGCATCATGACGAACACGAAGCCGACGACGATAATCAGGATGGAGATCAGGAACAAGTAGGAGATCGAGCCCGCGAGCGCCTTCGTCGCGTTCGCGACGATGTCCGGAGGCAGCGCCGCGCGCACCTGCGGAATGAGCAGCGCCTTCGGGTCGGAAAATTGGGACGCCGCGGCCGGATCGGGAAGCGCCGCTTCGACGCGCGCCTTGTAGTCGACCTTCTGGACGACGCCGAGCACCGTGACGCCGAGCGCCGAGCCGATCGTCCGGAAAAACGTGATGAGCGAAATCGCCGCGCCTTTATATTGTCCGGGCAATCCGTGCAGGACGGATATGTTCAGGACGACGAAGTTGACCCCGATGCCGAAGCCGACGAGCACCATGTACAGCGTTACCGTCCATCGCGGCGTATCGACCGTCATCGTGCCGAGCAGCGCCATCGAAACGGCGAGAATCAGCGTCGAGATCAGCATAATGCCGCGGTACGACATTTTGTTGACGAGCGGTCCGCCCAGCATGCTGCTGGCGACGACCGCGAGCATCATCGGCGTGAGCGTCTGGCCGGCCGCGCTGGCGGATTCGCCGTAAACGCCCTGAATGAACAGCGGGATGTACGTCGCGCCCGATACCATGATGATCCCGTACAGGAAGCCGATCGCCTGGCTGGCCGTGAACAGGCGGCTTTTGAACAGCTTCAGCTCCACGATCGGGTCGGCAACTTTCCGCTCGATGGCGAGAAACAGCAGAAAGCAGACGACGAACAGCAGAAACAGGCCGATGATTTGCCACGAGCCCCAGGCGTACGTTTCCGAGCCGGCGAGCTCGATCGCGAACATGAAGCCGAGAATGGCCAGGACGAGCGTCGTGGCGCCGCCCCAGTCGATCGTTTGCTTGCGGAGCGCGGGTTTCTCCCGATAGCCGAGATGCATAAGCAGGAAAGCGACAAGGCCGATCGGCAAATTGATGTAAAACACCCAGCGCCAGTCGATGTAGTCGGTAATGTAGGCGCCGAGCGCCGGTCCGAATACGCTGGACAGCCCGAATACCGCTCCGAACAAGCCGTTCATTTTGCCGCGCTTCTCCGGCGGAAAAATATCGAAGATGACGGCGAAGGCGATCGGCATCAGGGCGCCGCCGCCGATCCCTTGAATCGCCCGGTACACGATCAGCTCCGTCATCGTGCCGGCGATGCCGCACAGCACCGAGCCGATCAAAAACAGGACGAGTCCGAGCTGGAAAAACAGCTTCCGCCCGTAAATGTCGGACAGCTTGCCGAATATAGGCGTCGCCACGACGGTAGCGATCATATAGGCCGAAAACACCCAGACATAATGCTCGAAGCCGCCGAGCTCCGTAATGACCGTCGGCATCGCCGTGGAGACGATCGTTTGGTCGAGCGCCCCGACGAACATGCCGAGGAGCAGGCCGGCCACGACCCAATTGATTTTCGTTTGCTTGCGATCCATCGTTCACCTCTTGGTTTCGGAAAAAATAAGTTTCACGAACCATTACTATAATCCATTTTTTTCCGCGATGCAAAATAATTTTCCGTAAAAAACGTTTATAATGAAACGTAGGAGCCCGTCAAGCGCGGCCGAAACGTTCCGCGCCGGCGGGCGGGCCGGATGCGTCGCAGCCGTCGCGGCGGTTGCCGCTCCCTTCCGGTTTGGCGTATGATACAGGAAAGCGGAGGTGGAAAGGAAGGCATTCGGATTTGAACGATACGATACTGATTGTCGACGACGATCGGGCGATAGCGGGCCTGATCGAAATTTATTTGGTCAACGAGGGGTACGAGGTCGTCAAAGCGTTCGACGGTGCGGAGGCGCTCGAGAGGCTGGCGCGGAAAGACATCCGGCTCGTCATCCTCGACGTCATGATGCCGGGCTTGGACGGCTTGGAAGTATGCCGGCAAATTCGCGCCGATCAGACGGTGCCGATTTTGATGCTGAGCGCGAAAGCCGAAGACATGGACAAAATTATGGGGCTGATGACGGGGGCGGACGACTATTTGACGAAGCCGTTCAATCCGCTCGAGCTGCTCGCCCGCGTCCGTTCGCTGATACGCCGGGCTTACGGGCTGAATCCGAAGGCGAACCGGGGCCGCGGCGCGGACATTATGACGTTCGACGGGCTCGAGATCGACAAAGGCACCCATTCGGTGACGATGGACGGCAAGCCGGTACACCTGACCTCGATCGAGTTCGGCATTTTGCATATGCTGGCGAGCCAGCCGGGCCGCGTCTTCAGCGCGGAGGCGATTTACGAGCGCGTATGGAACGAGCCGTATTCCCCCACGTTCACGACGGTGATGGTGCATATCAGCAAGCTGCGGGACAAGCTGGAGAAAGATTCGGGGCAGAAGTGGATTCATACGGTATGGGGGGTCGGCTACAAATTTGATCGGTAAGCTGTTCTACAGCCTCCGCTGGAAGCTCGTCGCCCTGTTCGTCATGAGTCTCGCCCTGTCGGCGCTCAGCATCGTCGGCGTTATTTTCGTCATTTTTGTTACGAACGAAATGAATATTCGGGTCTTTTACGGATTGGCCCGAAGGCTGAGCGACATGTTCGGCGTACCGCTCGTCCTGATCGTGTCCGGGATCGCGTTTTTCGTCCTGTACATTTTCGTGCTCAGCCACAGACGGATCGTCTATTTGATGCGCATTACCGAAGCCGTTCAGCGGATCGCCGACGGCCGTTTCGACGAGCGGATCCCGGTGCGCTACAACGACGAGATGGGCGAGCTGGCGGCGAATTTGAACAAAATGTCCGAGCAGCTGAAAACGTCGATCGAGGACGAGCGCAGGGCGGAACGGACGAAAAGCGAGCTGATCACGAACGTGTCCCACGATTTGCGGACGCCGCTGACGTCGATATCCGGCTACCTCGGCCTGATCGAGCAGGACCGGTACCGCGACGAAATCGAGCTGCGTCACTACGTCCATATCGCGTACGAAAAATCGAAACGGCTGCACGCGCTGATCGACGATCTGTTCGAATATACCCGGTTAAGCGGCGGCGGGCTGTCGCTCAAAAAGACGAGCCTCGACCTGGTCGAGATGATCGGCCAGCTGACGGCCCAGTTTCAATACGAGATGCGGCAGGCCGGCATGGAAATCCGGCTCTCGTTTCCGCAGGGCAAGGCGATGATCGAGGCGGACGGCGACAAGCTGGCCCGGGTGTTCGACAACCTGCTGGCCAATGCGGTCAACTACGGCAAGGACGGCCTCTACATCGACGTATCCGTCCGGCTGAACGGCAAGGAGGCGGTCGCGGAAGTGACCAATTACGGAGATCCGATCCCGCCGCAAGATTTGCCGCATATTTTCGACCGGTTTTACCGCGTGGAAAAATCGAGATCGGAAGATACGGGCGGCTCGGGGCTCGGGCTGGCGATCGCGAAGCAAATCGTCGAGCTGCACGGCGGGGCGATCCGGGCCGTCAGCGACCGAAGCCGCACCGTGTTCGAGGTCGTGCTGCCGCTTCAATGAGGCCGGAGCGCGATCGTATAAGAACGGAGGCGAATGAACGTGATTATCGATTCGCACAACCATCCGAACTATTTGAACATGTCCTGCGAGGCGATTTTGGACAACATGCGGAAGTACGGCATCGACCGGACATGGCTGCTTACGCTCGAAACGCCGGAGTTCGAATATTCTCCGGCCTACCACCGCATGACGCGGGGAAACGAGGACGGGCCGATCCCGTTCGCGAACTGCCTCGCCTGCGCGCAGCAGGCGCCCGACCGGTTCGTGCTCGGCTATGCGCCCGATCCGCGCAAGCCGTACGCGATCGACAAGCTGGAGGCGGCGATCGAGATGTACGGCGTCCGCGTCTACGGCGAGGTGATGCTGCGGATGACGTACGACAATCCCGACGCTCTGAGCGTGTTCCGCTATTGCGGCAAACGGGGACTGCCGGTCGTCGTCGAAGTGAACTACGGACACGGCGGGGGCGGGCCGTACGCCACGCCCGGCTATTGGTACGGCGGCGGCATCGAAGCGTTCGAGCGGGCGGTCCGGCAATGCCCGGATACGGTATTTCTCGGCCACGGCCCCGGCTTCTGGGCGCATATTTCCGGCGACGACCTGTATGCGACCCACAGCTATCCGACGGGCCCGGTCATGCCCGGCGGCAAAGTAACGGAGATGATGCGCGCGTACGACAATTTGTACTGCGATTTGTCCGCGGGCTCGGGCTTGAACGCGCTGACCCGGGACGCCGCGTTCGCCAAGGCGTTTTTGCTCGAATTCCGCGACCGCGTCTTGTACGGACGGGACATTTGGGACAACAAGCTGCAGGAGTTTCTCCGGACGCTGGAGCTTCCGGACGAGGTGCTGGACGACATCTTTTTCCGCAATTCGTTGAAGCTCGTGCCTTAAACCGACGAAACGCCCGGGCTCGCGAGCCCGGGCGTTTCGCTTTGACGCGGCGTCATCCTGTTTTGGCGAACGCGTCGAACGGGATTTCGAATTCGGGCATTCCGGCCGCGTAAGGCGCATACTCGTACAGGTCGAAATAGACGACCACGCCGTTATGCTTCAGGAAAAAGGGCCGATCCGGCTCGATCGTTTCGAACGGCGTCAGCAGGGCGAGGTCCGTCTCGCGAAGATGCGTGCGGATGACGTCGTTGATGATCGGCACGTAGTCGGCCGCCCCGCCGGTCGCCTCTTTCAACGACAGCGTCCTGCCTGTCGCCAGATCGAACGTGTACGGCTTCCGGAACGTAATTCCGTGGGCGCCGCCCGTATACAAGTGATAGTCGACGTAAAGGCTGAGAAGCCCTTTCTCGTTGTACGTCACGGTGTAAGCGCCGCCGTAGCTGACTTCGGGCTTCGTTTCCCCGTCGCCTGCCGGCATCTCCTTCAGCGCGTCGGCGGCTTTGGCCAGCTCTTCCTTTCCCCACTTGGCCTGATCCTCGGCTTCTTGCTTCAGAAACGCATTGACGGCGCTTTGCACGTCCGGGTTGGCGTAACCGCTCAACTGCGGGTAATGGATCGCAAGCGACCGGCCGTCCCCTGTTTCTTCGATCGTCGCGGTTTGGACGGCGAGCTCGTTTTCCCGGATCGTTTCGATGCCGATCAAGCGCGTGACGGGATCGTACGATATGCCGTAGCCCATCCGCTCCAGCAAAAACCGCAGCGGCACGTAAATCGAGCCTTCCTGCAAAACGGCGGGCGATCCGTACGACGTTTGCCCGTTCATCGTATACGACCCGCTGTCCGGGTCCAAAACGAGCGTCCGTCCCCGTCCGCTCACCGTCGCTTTCCGTTGGTCCGCATCCCAATCGGTCGCGAGACCGAGCCGCTCGTTCAACGAGCGCAGCCCGATGTATGTAGTGCCTTGGTCGTTCGCGGCCGGCACGACGGCGGGTTGTCCGTCGATCGTCAAGTTTGCGGACACGATCGTCAGCGGAGGCCGCTGCCACGTTTCCTCCGCGTGCGCGACCGACGGCGGCAATACCGCCGCGGCCGGCGCGGTCGCGATCGTTACGCCGGCGTACAGGGCGAACAGCGCGTTTCGGCGCATGCGCCGCATGTTCATAAGTTCACTCCCTCTCTGTCAGTTGCTTACCCGAATAAGACGAATCCGAATCGCCCGGGGTTCATTCGCGCGGTTTCGGTTCGTCCGTTTTGCTGCGACATTTTATGTCGTATCGCACCGGTTATGATGTAGGCGTGTCGGACTCGCCTCTATAAGGCGGGACCCGATACGGGATAATAACGAAGACGGAAACGAGGGACAACCGATGCCGAAAACGAAAAGGGGACGCGCGCTTTGGGGATTGCCTTCCCGCGGGCGCGGAACTTGCCCGATATGCGCCAGCACCCGGATCAAGCTGCTGTATCCGCGCTCGACGTCCGGCGGCCAATCGCTTAAAGTATGCAAGCGGTGCGCGGGAGCGGATCAGAGCAAGGTGGATGCCGCAGCCGCCACATAATCCGCGGCGGAGCCCGCGACGAACGTCCCTTCCCGCCCGGGAACGGGACGTTTCCGCTTGGGCGGCTTGCCAGGCGGCTTTCTCGCATGATGTAATAGGAAGAAGACGACGATGGCATTACTTTTCCGCAAAGGAGCTTGTACCGCCGGATGGGCAACATGCATCGAATCGGCTGGTTCGACCAGCAAATCCGCGAAGGCGGCTATCCGAACAGCAAACGTCTCGCGGAGCAGTTCGAAATATCGCGAAGGCAAGCCCAACGGGACATCGAATATATGGAAGATTCGCTGCGCGCCCCGCTCGTCTATGTGGCGGGAAAGCGCGGATACTGCTACGGGGACAAAACGTATGCGCTGCCTCACCTGTACATGACGGAAGAGGAGAAACGGGTGCTGAACTATCTCGCGCACCGGTACCGCGGCTATCAGTACGATAATGCGGCGTCGGTCGCCCGCATCGCGGACCTGCTCGAACGGTTCGCGGACGGGGAGACGGCTGCCGGCTGCCGGCTGCCGGTGTTCGAGACGAACCCGCGGCTGCTCCAAAACGTCGAGCTGCTGTCGCAGGCGATCCGGGGGAGGCTCGTCGTCGTCATGACGTACCGGGACGAGGACGGGGAAACGGCCGGCATGCGAATATGGCCGCTCAAGCTCGTCTCACGCTATAACGCGGACTATGCGATCGCTTATTGCGAACGATTGCGGGAAGAGCGGAAGTTCCGGCTCGACGGAATCCGGGAAGCCGTCGTAACGGCGGAGCCGTTCGACTATGCGGGAGAAGAGACGGACCGATGGGGCGAGCCGGCTCCGGGGAAGAAGCCGTTCACGGCCCGGCTGAGGCTGGCGCAGCCTCCCGGAAACGGGGCGTGGAACGGGTTTCCGGCGCGTCTCGCGGGCGATTCCGTTTACGAGATATCGTTTTACGACGCCGATTCGTTTGTCCGGCATTTGCTCGTCGCGGAGTGGGAGCGGCTGCTTTCGCCGAAATGGCTGCGGACGATGCTGCGCGACAAATGCGAACGGGCGCTGGCCCGGTTGAACGGCGATGACGCGGCGACTTGACGGGGGGCGGCTGCAAGCCGACGCAGCAGGCGAAAGGAGGGATTCGGTGTCTACGGTTCTCCTCGATGACATTCGGATGAAGCGGGAATCCAAATCGTTCACCGACGCCGTGCACGCCGTCCTGACCGCGGCCGGCCTGTTCGACGGGCCGAAGCATATGCTGTCCGGGCTCAGCGGCATGGCGTTCAAATTTACGGTTCACGAGCGGCTGCTGCCGCTGTCCGTTTCCGCTTACGGCCAGTGGGGGACCGAGCATCGCCCGGCGATCGACAACTTGGGCGTATTCACGATCGGGGACGGCGGTCGGGTTCGGCATCCGACCTTCCGGTATTATCAACGGAAGGCGGTGCAGCTGGTGAAAAGCGGTCTCGACCGCGGCGTCGGGGCCGTCTGCTGGCTCCCCGAATTCGGCGTCATTCACGGATACGACGACGAGGACGGCGTCTTTTTCGCGCAGGACGGGATCGGGGATGACAGCAAAATCGTGCTGTACGACAACTTCGGCTTGAACGTCACGCCGTTCTGGTACTGCCGGACGTTCGGCCCGAAAATCGAAATCGGGCTGCCCGACGCCGTGCTCGAATCGCTGCGGCTTGCCGTCCGCGACTACGATACGCCGCACAAGACGCTGCCGGACACCGCCATCGCCTCGGGCAAGCTGGCTTACGCGTACTTGATCCGCGGGCTGCGGCAGGGGGACTACGACGAGCGGGGCGCCCGTTACATTTTGCGATCGTACGTGCAGGCGCGCACGGAAATTCGCGATTATTTGCGCGACGTCCGGGATACGCTGCCCGGCTTGGAGGAAGCGGCCGAACTGTACGGCGATCTCGTCCGGACCGGCGCGGGCCTCGCGGATCGTTTGCCGGGCGGGGCCGCCGGCACCCGGGCGGACCGGGCGAGCATCGGGGAGCTTTGCGACGGGCTGGCGGCCGCCGAACGTCTCGAATCGCTCGCGATCGATCGGTTCCGCGCCATATCCGCCCGGTATCCGGACGCGAAGCGTTCGCATGTCCCGAGATGGGGCGCCCATACGCCGCGATAAGAAGCATGACCCGCTCGGGAAAGGGGGGGATGAGATGGGAGTCGCGAAGCTGGCCGGGCTGCGGATGACGGCGGACGCGGAATCGTACGTCGACGCTCTGCATGCGGTATTGTCCCATAAAGGATGGACGTCGCTGTCGAAGCCGATGCTTTCCGGCATGACCGCGTTCGCGTTCCGGTTCGTCGTCGATCGCCGGCTGACGGCGGAAGCGGCGACCGCATACAACTGGATGGCCGAGCATTTCGTGGCGGCCGATCTGATCGGCGTCGTCACGTCCCAGCAAGCCGGCTTCCGGTTCGACGCGACGTTTCCGCTGTATCGCGAGCACGCCGTCCCGGCGATCAAGGCATCGATCGATCGCGGCGTCGGCGCGATCGCATGGAAGGACGCGTTCGTCGTCGTCACGGGCTACGATGACGAGAAGGCGCTGCTGTATTGCAGCGACGGCAAAGCCGACGAAGACGGCGCGATCCCGTACGCGTCGTTCGGACGGAACGAGTCGCCGTACTGGTATTACCAGATCGCCGAGGACATCATCGAGCTGGACGACCGGGAAGTCGTCAAGGAATCGTGGATGCAGGCGGTCGCCAAATGGGAGTCGCACGACCCGATGCTCCCGGAAGCGGAATACGCGTGCGGCAAAAACGCCTACGACGCCGCGATCGCCGCGCTTGGCAGCGGGCAATGCGATCCGGGCGGCGCGCGCGAGCTGCTGCGCCGCTATGCGGCCGCCAAGCGGCAAATCGCCCTGTACGCCGCCGCCGTTCGCGACGATTGGGCGGAGTGCGGCGCGATCGCCGAAGCGTACGCCGAAGCGGCGGCGCTGTTTCAGGCGATGACGGAGGCGGACGGGCGCGCGCCTCGCTTGATCCGGCTGCTCGAGAAGGCGAGGCGGGCGGAGGAGCGGGCGATCGCGGCGATCCGCTCGCTGCTGCGGGAGTCGATCGGCAACCGGTTCGGCGATACCGGCTTGAGGTGAGCGGAGCGCGAAGCAGCCTCTCGCCTCGCGCCGCGCGCGTACGGTATGCCGCCGGGCTCGGCCCAATAGCGGACGTTCGGGACTTCTGTTATCGGCGGATCGGCCGTTTTAACGATCGAGCGACTTTCTTACCCGACTTTTAAAGAACGTTAAGGAAAAGTTAAAGATTCCTTCCCTTTCGTTTAAACGTTGTCCCCTACACTGGAAGACGACAACGCAAGAAAGGAACGGAATCGATATGCGCAAGACAGCCGGTAACCCGGGGACCCCGCAAGGCGGGGGGAAAAAGCTTCGAAAGGCCCGCATCGCTTTGCGGGGGTGTTTGGGCATCGCCTTCGTCATCCTCCTGATCGCGGCGGCGAACGGGGAAAAGCTCGTCACGACGGCGAAAAACGTCTTCGCTTCGCGCGCGGGCGGGGGCGCGCCGGGCATCGCGCTTCAGGCCGACCGGGCGATCGTCATCGATGCGGCCACGGGAGACGTCTTGTTCGCCAAAAACGACCGGAAGCGGGCGTATCCGGCCAGCACGACGAAAATATTGACCGCCTTGATCGCCCTGGAGCAAGGCAGGCCGGACGAGCTCGTGACGATCGGGGCGGAGGCGAATCCCGAAGATCCGGAGGAAAGCCGCGCCGGCCTGCGGCAAGGACAGCGCATCAAGCTGTACGATCTCGTCGAGGCGGCGCTGCTTCCGTCCGGCAACGACGCGGCGCGCTCGATCGCCGTCCATTTCGGGCGCAAGGCGGCCGGCGATCCGCGGCTCGATATCGCGGAGGCGCAGCGCCGGTTCGCGGGGCTGATGAACGAGCGGGCGAAAAAAGCGGGAGCGTCCGACTCCCATTTCGTCACGGCGAGCGGCCTGCACGACCCGCGGCATTACACGACGGCGCGGGATATGGCCGTCATCGCCAGGGCGGCGATGGACAACAAGCTGTTCCGCCAGGCGGTGCAGGCGACCGACTACGCCGCGACCGTGGCGAACGGCTCCGGAGGGGCGGCGAAGCTGCCGCTCGCCAATACGAATCAGCTGCTGCAGCCGGGAAGCGCCAACTATTTCGAAGGAGCGACCGGCATCAAAACCGGGTTTACCGACGAGGCCGGCTATTGCCTCGTGTCGTCCGCCGCGTCGGCGGGGAAGCGGGTCATCGCGGTCGTGCTGCATTCCACGTCCAAGGACGTATACCCCGATGCGCGAAAGCTGCTGGAATACGGACTGGGCGAAGCGAACGGAGCGGCGAAGCATTGACGGCCGGCCGAGCGGCGTGTACGGCCGAAGCGGCCCGTAAAACCGAAACGGCCGAAAGCGGGTTTCCACCCGGCTTTCGGCCGTTTGCCGTCCGTCCTATTCGCTTTCGCTCCGGCGCTCTTACTTGCGGCGGACGGCCGTGCGCCTTACGCGCGGGGAAAGCGGTTTTCGCGCGCGAGCGCGCGACTCGGCTTTCTTTTTCCGATGCTGGTCGTACAGCCACAGCGCGTATTCGAGCGGTCGGGATATCGCATTGTCGTACGTCTCCTTCTCGCCGATGCGCGCGAACACTTCGCGGGCCGGCTTCGGGTTCACTTCGAGCAGCCACGGATGACCGTCCGGATCGACGGCGATGTCGATGCCGAGCTCGCACAGCGGGCCGAAATGATTTTCGATCGCCACGGCCGTATGCCGGCCGAGATCGTACACTTCCTTGCGGATCGATTCGGCGCGCTCCTCGGAATCGAACCGGCGGTTCAGCAGGTCGGCCATCGGCACCGCCCGTCCGCCGCCGTGCAGGTTCGACGTTATGCTTTGCCGCGGTCCGATCCGGCCGGCGCAGCCGGTAATGTCCCATTCGCCGCCGCCGTTTTTTTGGATGAGCAGCCGAAAATCGTTCACGCGCCCGTCCGGCAGCTTGTTGAGAATGCCTTGCTGCACCAAATAGCGGTCCTTCAAATTCCAGCCGGCCAGCGTGGAAGCGAGCCGGCCTTCGGACACGAGCTTCGGCGCGATGATGCGGCGGTTCCATTGTCTGCCCTGGACGAGCAGACGGCCGCCGCGCTTTCGCTCGATGCGCAATATGCCGCGCCCGCCGGTGCCGTTGATCGGCTTCAAGTAGACGAGCGGATGACGCTGCAAGGAGTCGAGCAGGACGGCGTGATCGGTATATACCCGCGTCTCCGGCAGATAAGGCCGGACGAGCGGAGACGCCGTCAGCAACTGGTGCATGCCCCATTTATGCGTAATCGGACTGTTCAAAAAAATGAGGCGCGACTGCTCGGCGTCGCGAAACCGGCGAAACCGGCGGTACGGCTCCGTCTCCTTGTAGCGGCACCTGTCGTAGACGAGGTTCGGAAACGGCTTCCATTCCCGCACCCATTTGTTCGCGGACGCGTCGTAGACGTAAGCGAAAATGCGCCTGCTCCCCGCATGCACATGTTCGGGCGTAAAGACGAACGTCCGCAATCCGAGCTGATTCCCCCTCGCGATCAGCTTGCGAAAGTAGCTGCGTTCCTCCTTGTCGTGAATGTCGATCGTTGCGATGCCAAGCGTCGGCCCAGCCGCCATGCGGATCACCTGCTTTTACGAATAGGTTACGAGTTCGGATTGCCGGCCGGCATGCCGCCCGTCTTCGCCTGATTCGTCCGGATTAAATAAAGCGAATACTGCACGATGCGCTCGAGCGACTTTTTGCGGATTTGCGGCTCGTCGAATTTCATCGGCTTCGAGTTCGCTTCGAAAAACCAGATGCCGCCGTGGACATCGACGCCCATATCCATCGACATTTCGCCGAGCATATGGCCCGATTTTTTCTCGACCTGTCTCGCGATGGCCAGCGCCGCCTTGCGCGCCCTGCCCAATATGCGCTTCGTGCCTTCCGGACCGAAGGCGGCGGCGAGCAGCTTCTCCGGATCGTCGATCGAGCCGCCGCGCGGCACGTGCGTCGTAATGCTCATTTTGCCGGCGAGCCGCGCTCCGATGCCGGTTACGTCCCACTCGCCCTTATAGTTTTTTTGCACGAGCAGGCGCAAATCGAACGGCCGCTTCTTGTATTTGACGATCGAGATGCCCTGCTGGGCGATATATTCCTCGCGGCCGATCTCCTCCTTGATTTTCGCCCACAGCTGCGAAAACTTCGGATATTTGTAAACGACGCTGCCCTTCGTTTCCTGGACGCTCAAGGCGTATTCCGTCTTCCGGTCCAGCTTGCCGACGTATCGCTCCGCCTTCATGATGCCTTTGCCGGCTTTGCCGCTGATCGGCTTCATATAGACGGACGGGTACAGCTTCAGCAAGCTTTCGAGCTCGTGGCTCGCCGTCAGCTTGCGCGTCGCCGGAATGTAGCGCGCCGTCGTCTTCGCCTTGTTGAGCCATTCGAACAGCGACCATTTGTTGAAAAAGGTCGGGTTGAAAATGCGCACCTGCGGCTGCCTCAAGATCGCCTGCAGCGTTCGCTGCACCTCGGGATCCGCTTCGTCCTCGCGCTGCGGAATCCGGTTGTACAGCACGCGCGGAATGCCGATGATTTGCTGCGACCACTGCTTCGACGCCGAATCGTACGTGTAGCCGATTATTTTTTTGTGCCCCGGCTTCAAATCTTTGACCGTGACGACGCATACGGAGACGCCCATCTCGGCGCCGGTCCGGATCAAATCGATGAAGTTGCTGCGGTTGCCGCGGAACAGCTCCGCCGGATCGTCCATCGTCAATATGCCGAGCAGCGGCCGATGAAGGGGGAGCGTTGAGGAGAATTCCATCTCAAGATTCCCTCCTCGATTTGAACTTGCTCAAATGCAGACAATGCTCGTAAATGAGGGCGAGCGACGTTTTCCCCTGCGACTTCAGCGACGGATGCTTGAAGATCGACCGGCCCGGCTTGGAATTCGCCTCGAACATCCACACCTGCTCGTTCTGGTCGATCCCGATGTCGAAGCCGAGCTCGCCGAGCAGATGCCGGCTGTTTTTCTCGATCGATTCGGCCAGCTTGATCGCCGTCTGCTTCGAGTTTTGCAAAATCGCGTCGGCTTTGCTGCCGAACACGCGGTCGAGCACCTGCTCCGGGGTCATCACCTGGCCGCCGTTTTTCACGTGCGTCGTGACGCTTCCTTTGCCGGCTTTCTTCGCGCCGATTCCGGCGACGACCCATTCGTTATGGCCGTTTTTGTGCAGATGGAACCGGAAGTCGATCGGGCAGCTGTCGATTTCGATCAGCCGTATCCCTTGCTGGACGACGTAATTGCGCAGCCGTCCGCTTCGCGCGTTGAGCAAATTCATCAAGCCGGAAAAATGCTGAAACCGGTACAGCACGTTTTTGCCGTTTCGCCGAAAACGGACGAAATAGCCGCGCTTCGGATGGTAGGTGACCCGGTAGATGCCGATGCCGAGGCTGCCGCCCGTCGGCTTCAAATAGACGAAGCGGTGCTTCTCCAGCATGTCGCGCACGCGCTCCGGCGTCGGGTTCAGATGCGATTCGGGCACGTGCTTGAACGCTTCCTTGTCTCCGTCCAGCAAATTGTACACGTCCGATTTGTCGAAGAAGCTCCAGTTGAACAGCGGGATGCCGCGGCGGACGAACCGTTCCTTGAAATGCTCGACCGACGACGTTTTCTCCGCCTTTCGGCTCGACAACCGGTTGTAGACGACGTCGGGCAGCGGCACCGTTTTGCGCGTCCATCCGCCCTCCGACATGAAATAGCCGACGACGGTGTTCGCGGTCCAGTCCACGTCCGAAGGCACGAAGGCGAATACGAACGACTTTTTGTGACCCGGACGCATATAATCCCGGATCAGCCCGGAGCGCGAGCCGAACGGCCGGGACAGGTTCGAGGAAGATCCGTTCGTCAATATGCCGATCAGCGGCCCGAGCTGGATTTCTTTCGCTCCGTTCGATAAGGCCATGCATGTTCCGCTTCGCGGCACTTGCAGCTGGTTTTTGACGGGGAGCGGAATGTACAGATGGTTGCCGGTTTTTTTTACGACTTTGAGCGAAGCGTTCGCCGTCTTGCTTCCCAGCTTGAGCGTCACCTGTTTCGTCCCCGTCAGCGCAAGCGACTTCATCAGGGCGGAGCTGGCGTACACCGTCTTGTCGCCCCGCGCCGCGAAATGGATAGTACACGTTGTCAAACTCATGAGTTACCCTCCTAAAAGGTTGCGAGAAGCGCTATATGGCGTCGGAAGCGTCATGAATGGCGTCCGTGCTTTTCATCGAGCCCGGCGGCGCGGCATACGGCCCGCGCGTATCGAGCAAATATTTGGCGTATAACAGCGGGTTGACGATCGCGTCCCGGCTCGCCTGCTTGTCGGGAAGCGCCGCGAACGAAGAACGGCCCGGCTTCGAGTTCGCCTCGAGCACCCACACGCGGCCTTCCGCATCGACGCCGATATCGACGCCCAGCTCCGCCAGCCGGCCGTGATGCGTCTCGAGCACCTCGGGCACGCGCAGCGCAATGTCGCGCACGGTTTGCAGGATGTCCGCCGCCGCCTTGCCGTACAGCTTTCGAAGGAACGGCTCCGCTTCCTCGGCGTGGCCGCCGCCGTGCAGATTGGACGTGACGCTGCCGGGGGCGCCTTGCCTGACGGCGATTCCCGTCAGCGACCAGCGGCCCTTGCCGTTTTTTTGCACGAGCGCGCGGATGTCGAACGCCGTCCCGTCATCGGCCGTAAGACGCAAAAAGCGCTGGATCAAATATTTGCGCCCGGCCGTAAATTTGGCCGTCCATTCCAGCAGCTTCGGCAGCGAGCGGAAGCTGTACCGGACTTGTTCGTTCCGATACGTCCGGCCGATGGCGACGTAGCCCCTCGGCGATGCGGCGATGTGCAGCACGCCTCTGCCGTGGCTGCCGCCGTGCGGCTTCAGAAACAGCTCGCCTTCTTCTTCCAGCCATCGCTCGATATCGTCCGCGCCTTCCAGCAGCTCGGTTTTCGGAATATGCGGGCGCAGCCGCTCGTCGCGCATCAGCATTTGGTGAACGTTCCACTTCCCTTTGAGCCCGTAGCCGAGAAAGCGGACGCCGGGAGTGTTCGCCAGACGAAGGAGCGGCTTCCGGAAAGCGGCGAACGATTGCGGAGTCGAATAAAAGCATCGGTCGTACACGGCGTCCGGCAGCGGAAACCATTTTTTTTGCCACCGGCCCGCAGTCGCCGAGTAGGCGTATCCGACGACGCGCTCTCGCTGCCAATCGATCCGGTGCGGGGAGAAGACGAAGACGGTCAGTCCGAGCTTCTCGCCGACCGAAGACAGACGGCGAAAAAATTGTTTTTCGGGTATGGGCGGCTCTCCGGGCACGGGGCAAACCATGACGCCGACCGTCCGCGCGGACGCCCGCGCTCTGTTCGTATTCATCGGCTTCACCTTCGTTAAAATCCGGCCAAATACCGGGCGTACAGCACCGTTTGCTTGACGGAAGGGCGGGTTCCGCCTTCGGCGAGCGGCGTGCCGTCGTTTTTGGACGGCTTCGAATTGACCTCGAGCAGCCATACTTTGCCGTTCGAGTCGACGGCGAGGTCGACGCCGAGCTCTCCGAAATGGCCTTTGACCTGCGTTTCGATCCCTTTGGCGATATCGAGCGCCGCCTTGCGCAAATGCGCGGAGGCGCTTCGCTGCTGCTGCTGGGACAAATTCGTTTTGCCGAGCGCTTCCTTCACCCGGCTGAGCGTTCCGCCGCGCGCCAAATTCGAGACGAAGTGGTTGCTTCCGGCGATGCGCGCCACGATCGAGGTGACGCCCCAGACGCCTCCGCTGCCGCGCTGCACGAGCGCGCGGAAATCGACCGGTCGGCCGCCGGTCTCGATCAAATGGAGACCTTGCTGAATCTGGTATTTACGCTGCTTCAGCTTGCCGGAGATGGACGAGAACAACGCCTCGAGGCTCGGAAACGTTTGGCGGACCGTCCCGTTCAGGCTCGTCGTCTGGCACGCGTAGGACTGGCCGCCCGCGCGGCTGATCCGGATGATGCCTTTGCCGAGGCTGCCGGTGATCGGCTTCAGGAAGACGACCGGATACCGGGCCGCCATCGATTTGAGCATCTGGTAATTTTTGAACAAGTGCGATTCGGGCAAATACTTCACCAGGGAGGCGTCCTGTTTGAGCGCCTCGAACACGTCCGTCTTATCCAAATATTTTTCGTTGAAAACGGTCGTTCCGTGGCGGGAGCGCGCTTCTCTCATAAAATGCTGAACGCTGGGCGTGTTTTCGAGCTTTCGCGTCGTAAGCCGGTTGTACACGACGTCCGGAACCGGAAAATCGGTTTTATGCCAGTAGCGGCCGACGAGCGTCCACCCTTTGACGGTCGAATGGCCGGAAGGGATATCGTCCACGGTGAAAAAATAGACGAAAGCGCCGAGCGACCGGCACGTATCCACCAGCTCTTTGCAAAACGCGGTGTTGGTGCCGAAAGGTCTCTCGGGCGAACTGGCGTATACGCGGCTCATCATGACGCCGATCAGCGGGCCGATCGTCAGCGTTCGGCTGCTCGATTTGTACCGCACGCCGACGACGGCGCCGTGATGGAGACCGAGCTTGTCGGCAAGCGATTCGCCGATGCGGAGGCCGTCGAGATGAGAGGCGGAGACGACCTTCACCTGATGCCTTGCCGTGCCGAATTGAAGCGTGATCGCCGCGCCGGTCGGAATTTTGTTCAAGCGGACCGCGCGTTCCCCGAGTACCACGGTTTGATCCTGGAGCAGGCCGCCCATGCCTTGCACATGGATTGTCATTTTCGTACTGGTCATGGTGTGTCTCCTTTAGAAGCGCCATCCTGCGATTTTCGGTTATTTCCCAAAGACTACTCCCATCATATGAGGACATATATCCAGTGGTGATTGACTGGACGGCTTATCGGAGAACGGATTTGCCGAATCGGCTTTCTTTTTTTGCGGCGGATGCAAGGTTGTCCGCCGCGGGGCGGCGCGGGGACGGAAAGCGCGGGGATACGGGAAAAAAAGGGCGCAGGGAACGTGCCGGAAAGGATCGGATTGACGGAACGAAGGAGCGGACAGGGAAGGCGGGGAGGGAGAACGGAACGCGAAAAACGGAGCGGGTGCCGGTCGGCGGAATCGCTGCGGGAATGCGGGGCTGCGGGCGGCACGCCGCCGCTAACGGTTCATTTTGCGGTACTGCAGGGGGGAAGCGGCAGTCAGTCTTTTGAACGTTTTATGAAAATGGGCGAGATTGTCGAATCCGACCTCTTCGGCGATGGTCGACACTTTGAGGCTCGTATCGCGCAGCAGCTTTTGCGCCTCCATAATGCGAACGGCGGCCACGTAGTCGACGAACGACAGCCCCGTCACCGTTTTGAACAGGCGGCTGATGTAATACGGGCTTGCGGAAAACCGTTCGGAGAGCATGCCGAGCGTCAACCGTTCCGCGTAATGCCGGGTGATGTACCGCACCGCTTCGATCACCTTCGGGTGCGTCGCGCCGCACTCCTTGGACGGCTGCGACTGCCGCCTCTCGCTGACGCGAATCGCGAACGCGAGCAGCTCCGTAAGCAGCGCCTCGATGCAGTGCATGTAGTTCCGCCGCCGGTCGCGGTATTCCTCGATCATTTTGCGCAGCAGCTCCTGCACGTACGCCTGCTCGTGAATTTGCAGGGAAAGCACGGGCGAGCCGCAGTGAAACGGGGATAACGGGTCCCCGAGCAGCTCGGGTCTGGCGAGCAAATTCGTTTTGAAATAGACGAGCACCCTTTCCCGCTCCAGCCGCGCGGTCGATGTCGCCTTGTGCAGGACGTACGGCTCGATGAACAATAAGTCGCCCTTGCCGATCCGATACATTTTGTCTTTGATAAAATAGTTTTTCTCGCCCCCGACCGAATAGTAAATTTCGTAATGGTCGTGAAAATGGGCTTCTTTCATATGGTGGTTGGAGGCGAATTTGTTATGCGCGATCGCGAACGATTCCCCCGTGCGGATCAAGGGGTCGTCAAAGCCCGGCATATCCGGCATGGGCGTCCCTCCTTTGCTGCTTTCATTATACCAGCGCGGGCGGCCGGTCCGGGAGGTTCGTCGCAAGATTTGCAACTTTTTCGGAAGCCGGCGCAAAATACGACAAGATGTGGAAGCGGTTTCAAGCTATACTAAGTCCATGGTAGCGCTACCGAAAACGTGATCGCAAGGGGGACATTCCGATGGGGAACCGAACCGGGAAGATTGCGATGCTGCTTGCCGCGGGGGCGGCCGTCTGGACCGGCTGCGGGGGCGGGGAGCCGCCGCCGGCGTCCGGGGAAGGGCAAGCCGTCCCGGCCGAGTCGGCGAAGCCCGTCACTTTGACGATGCTGGACGGAAACGGGCTCAGCGACGCCGATTTCGAGGTGATGTTCGTGAAGCCGATCCGAACGAAATATCCGCATATTACCGTGAAGCGGACATCGACGACGAATATCGCCAATCTGATCGCGGCGGGCGAAACGCCGGACCTCATTACGACCCATAACGGAAATTTCGGTCCGTACCAAGAACTGAACCTGATGTACGACATGTCGGAGCTCGCCAGGCTGAACAAGCTGGATACGTCCCGCTTCGATCCCGTCGTCATGCAAGCGATGGCCGTCACCGGCCCGGCCGCCCTCAACGCGATTCCGTACGCGCTCAACTTCAGCGCCTTGTTTTACAACAAAGATTTGTTCGACTCGTTCGGCGTCGCCTATCCGAAGGACGGCATGACGTGGGACGAGGCGATCGAGCTCGGAAAACGGATGACCCGCAAGCTCGGCGACGTGCAGATTCGCGGACTCGATCCGTATGCGGTAACGCGGTTTCAGCGCATTTTGGGCAACACGTTTTACGATCCGAAAACGAACAAGTCGACGCTGAATACGCCGGAATGGAAATCGATTTTCGAGCTGTCCAAAACGATCCTTTCGATCCCGGGCAACGAATGGACGGAAGCCGAGCTGAAAAACGCGATCAGCCCGGAAACGAACTTTTACGGCAGCCGCATCTCCGCGATTTACGGCGGCAACAACATGATTTTCAGGCTGGCGGAGCCGACACGCAGCGGGCTGAACTGGGACGTGGCGCAATATCCGAGCCTGCCGGCCAGGCCGAACGTCTACAACGACATCGACGCCCATCTGACCTTCATCACGAGCACGAGCAAGCATAAGGAAGAGGCCATGAAGGTGCTCGTCGAGCTTGTGTCGGACGAAACGCAGATGGAGCTGGCGAGAAAGACGGCGCGGAAATCGCCTTTGGCCGACAAACGGTTCGAGGCCGCCTTCGCCGCCGATCTCGAGTACGCCAAAGGGAAAAACATAACCGGCATGTTCAAAAGCAAAATGATCAACTCGCCGGTCCGGCCGAAATATACGACGCAGGCGACCAATTTCGTTAAAGAGGCGTTTTACGACTACTACAGGGGGAAAGACGTCAACACCGCCTTGAGGGAAGCGGACGACAAGCTGAATCAATTTTTGGCGGCCGAAGCTTCGAAATAAGCCGCGATTCGCTTTTTTGCCGCAACGAACTTAACTTTCCGCATCGTTGGACGGAAAGACCGGGAAGGAAGGGGTATGGATGAAAGCGGACTGGTCCCGAGGCGTTTGGACCGCGGAACCGATCGAAAGCAAGGCGACCGTTCGGCTGACCGTCGCGTCGGATTGGCTGCCTTTGCGCGGTTTTGAAGTCGGGCGCGGCGGCGATGCCCTGGCGGCTTTCGGCGATGTGCCGCCTTTGCTGCGAAGCAGCGATCTGAATATCGTGAACGTGGAAACGACGCTCGGCCCGTCGGGGGAGCCGATCCCGAAGGCGGGACCGAATTTCCGCGCGGACGAAGACGCCGTGCGGGCGTTGATCGAGGCGCCGTTCCATGTCGCCTGCATGGCGAACAACCATATTATGGATTACGGTCCCGACAGCCTGCGGCGCACGCTGGACGTGCTGCGGGGAGCGGGGCTTCGGACGGTGGGCGCGGGCATGACCGGCGAGGAGGCGGCCGAACCGCTTCGCCTTGAGATCGGCGGCGTCTCCGTCGCCGTCGTCAATTGCGGGGAAGGCGAAGCCTGCTGTTCGATGGACGGCGGCCCGGGCGCGCACGGATTTCATCTTCCGGCGATCGCCGCGCAAATCCGCGAGCTGAAGGCGCGGGCGGACCATGTGCTCGTCATTTTTCACGGGGGCCGGGAATATGCGCCCATGCCTCCGGTCTACGTGACGAACGGCCTGCGGGAACTGGCCGAAGCCGGCGCGTCGGCGGTCGTCGCCCATCACCCGCATGTGCCGCAAGGACTCGAGCTGCACGGCGGCGTGCCGATCGTGTACAGCCAGGGCAATTTCGTGTTTTGGCAGGAGGAAGACTCGTTTTACCGGCATACCGGCTATATGGTCCATCTGGAGCTTTCGAAGGATCGGGTGGCGGGATTGGAAATCAGCCCGTACTTGATCGAGCGAAACGGCCTGACGCTGATGAGCGGAGCGATGAAGGCCGGCTTTTTGCAGGCGCTGCGCACCGTATCGGAGCTTTTGGCGGACCCGGACGCGGTGCGGGCGGTTTGGAACGCGTTCGTCGACACGGTCGGTTTGGCCGGGATGTCGCGCAGCTTGGAGGCGATTTTGGCCGGGATGGCGGGGAACACCGCGACGAGCGCGGCCAGACTGCACAATTTGTTTTTCACGCCGGCTCATCGGGAGCTGTTTATGAACGGTCTGAAACGGGCTTCGCGCGGGGAACTCGGCGATTCGCCCGAGTGGGCGAGGACGCTCGTGGGCCATTGGCAAACATGCGGCTGCGAGGAAGGTAAGCGGCTCTGCCTGCAGTACGGCGCCGCGGGCGGCAGCTATTTGACCGGGCTGCTGCGGCGGACGCGACAATGACGGCGGCGGATACGGAGGAGGGTTCCGGAGCATGTATTTGAACAAGGAAGCGTACTTGTCGAACCTGGCCCGTTCGGGCGGCAGAACGTTCGATTACCGCAAAGCGGCGGAGAGCGGCGGCTGGGCCGACTGGCGGCGGGAATTTCGCCTGAAGCTGCGCGAGCTGCTGGGCATGCGGCATATCGAGGCGCCGGCGGACCTGCGCCCGGCATGCGAGGAAACGGAAGAGCTGGACGCGTATACGTTGGAAAAATGGCATATCGCGACGGAGCCGGGCATCGTCATTCCTTTCTATTTGCTGCTCCCCCGCGGCAAGCCGGGGCCTTTTCCGCTTGTGATCGCCCCGCACGGCCACGGCCGGAGAGGGAAGGAAGTGTACGTCGGGCGGTTCGCGGACGACCGGGAACGAAGCGAGGCGCTGGAGGGCGATCGCGATATCGCCCTGCAGGCCGTCGGCGCGGGATACGCGGTGATCGCCCCGGACGTGCGCGGCTTTTGGGAAATGGCCGCGGAGGAAGATATGGCGCGCGGAAAAGCGAACTCCTGCGAGACGCTGCAGCGCAGCGCCCTCATGTACGGGCGCACGCTGATCGGGGAGCGGGTGCACGATATGGGCCGGCTCATCGATTACGCGGCCACGCGCGGCGAGATCGACGTATCGCGCATCGCCATTACCGGCAATTCGGGAGGCGGCACCGTCTCTTTGTTTACGGCCGCGCTCGACGAACGCGTCGGCGTCGCCGTGCCCGGATCGTACTTTTGCACGTTCGAGCGTTCGATCGTCCCGATCCATCATTGCCCCTGCAATATCGTGCCGGGCATGCTGCAGCTCGGCGAAATGTACGACGTGGCCGGTCTGATCGCCCCGAGGCCGATTCTCGTCGTCCACGGCCGCGACGATGCCATCTATCCGATCGAAGGGACGCGCGAGGCGTTCGACCATCTCCGGAACGTGTACCGGAGCATGGGAGCCGAAGACCGCTGCGAGCTGTACGTCGGGCAAGGCGGGCACCGCTATTACAAGGAGCGGGTATGGGATTTCGTGGGCAAGCATTTGGGTTGATCGGGCTTTAGAGATGCGCAGCGCAGCGAAAAATCCTCCTTCGCATTCGGCGAGAGAGGATTTTTTTGCGTGCACAGCGGTCCGCTTCCGGCCCCTCGGCCGCGGCCGTAAGACGGCGAAGCTACCAGTTCAGCTGCGGATCGTCCAGATCGAGCTCGACCGTCTTGTCTTTGCCCGGCAGCCTGACGCGAATCGTATTGCCCGCTTCATTGACCGCGACCACCTTCACTTGTCCGTACGACGATTGAATCAAGGCGCCGACCTTGGGCAGCGCTTCGCTCGACCGCTCGTAGTTGTCGTGCTCGAACCGCAAGCAGCACATCAGCTTGCCGCACAGGCCGGAAATTTTCGCGGGATTGAGCGACAGCTTCTGGTCTTTGGCCATTTTGATCGATACCGGCTCGAGCTCGCCCAAAAAGGTGGAGCAGCAGAGCGTCCGGCCGCACGGTCCGAGACCGCCGATCATCCGGGCTTCGTCGCGAACCCCGATTTGCCGCAGCTCGACGCGCGTCCGAAAAATGCCGACGAGCACTTTCACCAATTCGCGAAAGTCGATCCGGCCGTCGGCCGTGAAATAGAAAAAAATTTTGCTTCGATCGAACGTCCACTCCGCGTCGATCAGCTTCATTTTCAGCGCCCTGAACTTGTCCGTGTTCGCGGCCAGGGCGAGCCGGGCGTCCTCCCTGTTCGACTCCACGATTCGAAAATCGTTCCCGTCGGCGATCCGAACGACCGGCTTGAGCGGCAGGACGACTTCCTCCTCGCGAACGAACCGTTTGCCGATGACGACTTTGCCGAACTCCAGACCGCGCGCCGTATCGACGATGACGTGCTGCTCCGGTTCGATCTGCAGGTCGCCGGGGTCGAAATAAAATATTTTGCCCGCCTTCTTGAAACGCACGCCGACGATGCAAAACACCGATATCCCTCCTCTGTCCGAACGAAAACGAACGATCTATAGTGAACCGGACGGCGGCCGCAGGGCTGAATCCAGTATATGGAATATATTCCATTCGAACACTGGTTTTCCTGCCGCCCGCGCGAACAAATACGCAAGGTTACACGCGATGCGTTTTCCGGTAAAGGGAAGGCGTCGTATGCTCGTATTTGACGAACACCCGGTTCAGGTAAAAGCCGTTTTGGTAGCCGCAGCATTCCGATATTTGCTCGATCGTCATTTTCGTTTCGAGCAGCAGCATTTTGGCTTTGCTGAGCCGAAGCGACGTCAGGTAGCGGAGCGGCGTCACCCCGAACGAGGCGCTGAATTTTTTGGTCAGCTGCACCGGGGTAATGCCGAGCTCGGAGGCGATCTGCTTCAAGTTCAGCGCCGAAAACGCGTACTGCTGGATGAGCCGCTGCGCTTCCTGCATGAGCGGGTCGCGCTCCCGGTCGGATTCGATTTCCGCGGGCAAAATTCCTTCTTCGAGCCCGTCGCAGTACAGCAGCCAAATGTCCTGGCAGTAATGGTTGTATTGGGGCAGCCGAACCGCCAGCGGCCAGGAGCGCCATTTTTTCATGATCGCGTAATTTTGCGCGAGCCGCGCCGTGTCGAGAACGCTGATTTTGCCGACGGGAAGCAGCTCTTCGTCTTTCGGCGCGCCGGTCTGCTGCGTGTCCGCCCAGATCAGCTCGAAAAAATAAAACGTCAGCGGCGTATTGACGACCCGGCGAAACGGGGTGTCCGGCGGGCAAAGCACGAGATCGCCGAACGTCGCCGACCCTTTTTTGTCGCCGATTTCGTAATAGAACGAGCCGGATTCGACGGCGAACATGACCCACACCTGATAAACGTCTTCGTACAGCAAAAACTTCTGCTTGTTTTCCCAATAAATCGAAAACTCGACTTGCGGCAAAAAGCCGGACAGCAGCGGTTTGAGCATCCGGTACGCCTCCATCCCCGTCCCAGAAATTTTGGATAGATCGCATTTCAAAAATGTGCATGTTCAAAGATAAGCGCTTTATTTACCATTAAGTATATCACAGAAATAACAGATAGATCGGACATCGGCATCGCCTGCATGCCGGCTCCGGTTCGAGCGAGAGGAGGGAAGCGGGCATCCGGCTGCGGATCGCCGGCGGCCGGCGGCATTTCCGGCCTGCGAGGCCGGGAAGGCAGGAACGAAGCGGGCGCGAAGTGGCGCGCAGGAAAGCGCTTGACCCGGAGCGCGACTCGGTCGTTCCGGTTACGTGAAAGCGCTTACCGAAAGACGGATTCCGGAAGCGTGAAAAACGTTTCGAGCGACGGTCGGCAAGCTTTGCATGTGATCATCCATTCATCAACTATTCGGGGGGACTTGCCATGCTTTACAAACGCATCATGCCGGCGGCAGCGCTGGCGGTCATGGTCGCCGCGACGGCCGCATGCGGCGGAGGCTCGGGTCAGGGAGGCGGACAGCAGAACCAGGGCGGCGAAGCGAAGAAAGAAGCTCCGCCGGAGCCGGTAACGATCGAGCTTTTGGCCGGCTGGAAAATTACGGACGAAGATTTGGATCAAATTTTTTACAAGCCGCTGGCGGCCAAATACCCGCACATCAAGCTGAACATTACGACGGCGACTTCGACCAACAACATTACGACGATGGTCGCGGCGGGCACCGTTCCCGACATGGTCATCATGGGGACGGCCAACTTTCAGCAGTTGCTGGACCTCGGCGTCGCGCTCGACTTGAATGAGCAAATCAAGCTGCAAAATTTCGATATGAACCGGCTCGATCCGGTCATCGTGCAGACGATCAAGGCGTTCGGCAAAAAGGGCGAAATTTTCGCCATGCCTTACGGCCTGAACTACGACGCGTTATATTACAACAAATCGTTGTTCGACCGGTTCGCGGTCGCCTACCCGACGGA
Organism: Paenibacillus sp. GYB003; assembly: GCF_036577625.1. Classification (NCBI taxonomy): domain Bacteria; kingdom Bacillati; phylum Bacillota; class Bacilli; order Caryophanales; family Paenibacillaceae; genus Paenibacillus; species Paenibacillus sp. GYB003. The sequence continues at coordinate 36,847 of NZ_JARBDC010000080.1, forward strand.
CGGCATGACGTGGGACGCCGTAATCGAGCTCGGCAAAAAAGTGACGCGTACCGACGGGGGCGTCCAATACCGGGGGCTCGCCTCGAGCAACCTCGTCCGGATCGCTTCCCCGCTCGCCTTGAACCGCTTCGATTCGTCGGGCAAAGCCGCGATCAATACGGAAGGGTTCAAAAAGGCGTACCAAATTTACCAGTCGATCGTTTCGATTCCCGGCAACACGAACGAGAAGAAGAACAGCGACGAGCTCAACGCCTTCCTCTACGACAAGACGATTTCCATGTACCCGTTTATCGGGTTGTTCCACCGGATGGCGGAAGCGGCGAAGGGCGGCTTGGACTGGGATTTGGTCACCTACCCGGTGTTCCCCGACAAGCCCGGCGTCTACGGCGAGGCGGACGCCTATTACTTGTTCGTCACGCCGAGCAGCAAGCACCAGAAAGAGGCGTTCCAGGTCATTTCCGCCGTCCTGTCGAAAGAAGCGCAGCTCGCCTCCTCCAAAAAGGGCAGCGTCGTCACGCCGCTTGTCGACAAAGAGGTCCGGGACAGCTTCGGCAAAGAGTCGGAAGTGCTGAAAGGGAAAAACGTGCAGGCGATTTTCAAAAACCGTCCGGTCCCGATTCACAGCAATCCTTCGAAATACGACGCCATCGCCGATGCGCAGCTGAATTCCGGCGCGCTGCAGCTGTTCGGAAACGCCAAGGACATCAACACGATCATCCGGGAAACGGAAGAGGCGATCAACAAGAAAGTGGCGGAGCAGGCGGGCAAGTAATCATTTGCGAAGCGGGGCGTTGCGGCCGGGGACGGGAACCCGTTCACCGGAGCCGGAACGCTCCTCCTTTTCACGGGAGGACAAGAACGGTCATAATCGGCCGGGTTGTCTCATAGGATGAATGTAAGTTCATTCCAAGGAGAGATCGCCGTGAAAGAATGGAAAAGCGTCGCGTACATGAGCCTCGCGCTGGGCATGCTCATTTACGCCGTTCCCCGGCTCGACATCGGGCGCGGGTGGACGCCGGAAACCGTTTTCGGCATCGTCTGGATCGGTTTCGCGCTGCTTGTCGTCGCCGCGCACCTGCATCATATTTTGGGCGTGGACGAAGAAACGAAGAAGGAGCTGGCGCGCGTACGCAAGTACGGCAAGGCGCAGCGGCAGCAGTGGCTGAACGGCAAATTGCGGATGCTCGACGCGAAGAAGTAATTTTCTTTCTCGTCTTGCCGTAAAAAAAGAAAAGCTCCGTCAAAACGGAGCGGCAAAATCGACGACAGCGCAAGCTGTCTTTTATTTTGTTTCATGTCGGCGTCCGGCGCGTTCGCTAGCGGGCGGCCGTCGCCCTGCGCGATGCGGCGTCGGCGGCGCGTCGCGCCGACCTCGGCAGCGCCGCGGATTCGGCCATGCTTTTCATCGCGAACCGGCTGCACGTCCCGATTCCGGCCGTCTCGACGCCTTCCGGCGACGAGCGGAAGCACAAGCCGTTCAGCATGTCGTGGCTCGCTTGAAAATGCGTACAGTTGTAGCAGCTCGATTTCAACTGCGGCGAAATGGATTTGTAACTCATCGCGGACAACCCCAAAAGCGGACTTCCCTGTCGGAAAGCGAGCTTCGGGTCGTCGATCCGGAATGCCGCCGCGACGACAAGATGCTCCTCATGCGTTCGTTTCCTCCTGGACATACGGGGTGAGTAGTCGATTTCGGGTGTATTTCCAGAATAAAGCATATTTGCGAATAATGACAGTTCAATTCGGCAGTCGGAATTTTTGTTTACAAATCGTTACAAATGTGGTATAAAGCTTTCCCGCCGCCTTCCGTTGTTGCGGCCGAACCGCTCGAATACTATAATAGGGTGTAATACAGAAGAGTACAGTTTATGCGAAGCGGGGTATAACAGAATGGACGAGCTGCTGCAAGAGGCGGTCACGAAGCACGAGCAAATTTTGAAATATATCGAAACGCTGCCGATCGGCACGAAAATATCGGTGCGCAAAATCGCCAAAGAGATGGACGTAAGCGAAGGCACCGCGTATCGCGCCATCAAGGAGGCGGAAAACCAAGGGCTCGTCAGCACGAGGGAGCGGATCGGCACGGTGCGCGTGGAGAAAAAGCCGCGCGCGAACATCGACAGGCTGACGTTCGAGGAAGTGGTCAACATCGTGGACGGCCAAGTGCTCGGCGGAGCCGAAGGGCTCGGGAAAACGCTCGGCAAATTCGTCATCGGCGCGATGCAGCTGGAAGCGATGGCCCGCTATATCGAGCCGGGCAGCCTGCTCATCGTCGGGAACCGCTACCAGGTGCACCGGTACGCTCTCGAGCACGGATCGGCCGTGCTCATTACAGGCGGCTTCGGCACGAACGACGACGTGAAGCGATTCGCCGACGAATCGGGACTTCCGATCATTTCGACGAGCTACGATACGTTTACCGTCGCATCGCTGATCAACCGCGCCATTTACGACCGGCTGATCAAGAAAAAAATAACGCTCGTCGAAGACATTTTGTCCCCGCAGCTGCCTCCGCGCGCCTTGAAAGGCAGCAGCACCGTGTCCGATTGGGAGAGGCTGGTCGAGGAAACGGGCCACAGCCGGTTCGCCGTCGTCGACGAATGGAACCGGGTCATCGGCATGATCGCCTCGAAAGACGTGCTCGGCGCCCCGAAGGAGCAGACGATGGACAAGCTGATGACGCGCAATCCGCTGACCGTCGTTCCGCAGACGTCGGTTACGTCCGCGGCGCATATGATGGTATGGGAAGGCATCGAGCTGCTGCCGGTCGTCGATTCGAAAGGAAAGCTGCTGTCGGTCATCAGCCGGCAGGACGTGCTCAAGGCGCTGCAGGTCATCCAGAAGCAGCCGCAAATCGGGGAAACGTTCGAAGACCTGATCGTCGCCGGCTTCGAGGAGGTGCGGGAGGAGGGCGGCCAGCTGTCGTACCGGGGCGTCATAACGCCGCAGATGACGGGCCGGCTCGGGACCGTGTCCGAAGGCGTGCTGACGACGCTGATGACGCAGTGCGCGTACCGCTCGCTGAAGACGCAAAAAAAGGGCGACTTCGTCCTCGAAAACTTCGCCGCCTACTTCTTGCGTCCGCTTCAGTTGGAAAGCCAGATCGAAATTCGTCCGCGGATCATCGAGCTGAGCCGCAAATACGGGAAAGTCGACGTCGAAATTTACCACGGCGTCTCGCTCGTGTGCAAGGCGATGCTCGCCGCCCAGGCGATCGATTGAGCGCCGGACCGGATCGGACCGGCGTCATTCCTTGATCCGGTCGTACAGGCCGTAATTGCGGATGCCGGCAAACAGGTTGAACAAGCCGAGCAGCAGCATGACGAGGCCGACGATGACCCGCACCGTCGAGCCGGAAAACAGAAACAGCTGAATGATCGAAATCGAGACGAGCATGATCCCCATGCTCATATTCATTTTGGCGGCGTCCATTCCCCGGGCTTTGCGCGACAGCTGTCTCCGGTAACGGAAGCTGAAAAACACCGAGCCGAACAACGAACAGGCGAAAACGATGAGAAGGGCTCCATGAAGCCACTGCATGATGACGAAACTCCTTTGCCGCCGGCCTTCAGGCCGTATTTCTTTAACTTTATCCGTTTTATCCTCAAAAATCAACGGAACCGGAACATGTCCGCCGCCCCGGAGGCGACCGCTTTAATGTAGACGATCAGCTCCGTCTGAACGACGGCGACGCTCGTCGCCTCGACCTTGAAGCTGTGCTCCTTGACCGTATACTGGTTGGACACGACGCCCTGCAGCTTGCGGATTTCCGAATCGCGGTCCTCCTCCTCGCCCGAGGTGAACAGCGACAGGCTGTGTCCCTCGTAGACGGGCTCGAGCTTGGCCAGCACCTGCTTTTTCAATTCCTGCTGGATGGCGGGATCGAGCGGCGCGGCGGAGACGGTTTCGTAGCGCACCGTTATTTTTTTCACGACCGACTGGCTGTTGCGGAACTTTTTCAAGTTTTGAATTTCTTTCCTCATATTTTCGTTTTCGTCCAGCAGCACCGAATTGCGCTCGACCAGCAGGCTGAAGCTCGTTTGGTGCATGCTCATGTAGACGGCGCTGCCGATTATCATGCCGGACAAAAAAAGGCCGATGCCGGGCAGCCATCGGGCAAACAAATGCGGCGAGGGCGCCCTCAAGATTCGACACTCCCCTGGCAAATCCATTTGACGAGCACGGTGCCGATATGGGCGCCGGCGAAAGCGCTCACGAAGTACATGATCTGGCGGAAGGCGGGCGACAGATGGCCTTCCAAAAAGTTCGTCTCGATGACGCGGAGCGGGTCGATCGTTCCGCCCACGGCGGCTACCATCGCCCATATTTTGATGCGGCCGGCGATGTCGAGCATTTTATAGGCGGGCGCCTGCAGCGTCAGCACCGAGCCGATTCCGGCAAGCATGCACGCGCCCAGCACGATGCCGAAGGCGACGAAAAAATCGATCGCCAAATTGGTCATAAATTCCTTTAGCGTTACACTCATCGGCGGGCTCACTCCTTATTCCGACGATTGCGTCTTTCGGCTTCCCGTTCGGCCCTTTCGGCCGCCGGGCTTGGCCTAAGCGGGTTTACACTATTGTATGGGAATTCCCCCCGCGAATATGCTACAATAAAGAAGCGAACAAAATGCGAACAGCGGGAGGGTCATGCATTGAACGGGTTTGTGCACTTGCACGTACATAGCGAATACAGTTTGCTCGACGGGGCTTCCCCGATCGGGGAGCTTGCGCGGCGGGCGGCCCGGCTCGGGATGCCGGCCCTCGCGCTTACCGACCACGGGGTCATGTACGGAGCGATCCCGTTTTACAAGGCGTGCGTCGAGCACGGCGTGAAGCCGATCATCGGCTGCGAAGTGTACGTGGCGACGGGATCGAGGCTGACGAAGGCGTCCCGTCAAGACCAGCCGACGCACCATCTCATTTTGCTGGCCAAAAACGAGACCGGCTACCGCAACCTGATGCGGCTGTGCTCGGACGCTCACCTGAACGGGTTTCATTATAAGCCGCGAACCGATCTGGAGCAGCTCGCGCTGCACGCCGAAGGGCTCGTCTGCCTCAGCTCCTGTCTCGGCAGCGAAATTTCGCAGCATTTGCTGCACGACCGCCACGAGGAGGCGAAGGCGGCGGCGCTCCGGTTCCGCGGCATGTTCGGCGACGATTTTTATTTGGAAATCCAGGACCACGGGCTTCTCGAGCAAAAGAAAGTAATGCAGGACATGATCGCGCTGTCCCGCGAAACCGGCATTCCGCTCGTCGCGACGAACGACGTCCATTACGTGAACGCGGAAGACCACGTCATGCAGGACGTCCTGATCTGCATCGGCACCGGCAAGACGCTGGACGACCCGGACCGGCTCAAATTCCATACGGAGCAAATGTATTTGAAAAGTCCGCAGGAGATGGAGCGGCTGTTCCGGCATGCGCCCGAAGCGCTCGAAAACACGCTTCGCGTCGCCGACAAGTGCCGGCTCGAGCTCGAGTTCGGCAAGTCGATCTTGCCCGAATACCGTCCGATTCCGGAAGGGCTCGGCGCGGGGACGTATTTGCGGCAGCTGTGCGAGGAAGGCTTGAAGGCGCGCTATGCCGGGCTGCCGGAATGGAACGACCCGGAGTACCGGTCGAAGCTGGAGGACCGGCTGCGCTACGAGCTCGACGTCATCGGCAATATGGGGTATTCGGACTACTTTTTGATCGTATGGGATTTTATCCGGTACGCCCACGAGCAGGGCATCGTCACCGGTCCCGGGCGCGGCTCGTCGGCGGGCAGCCTGGTCGCTTACGTGCTGCGCATTACCGACGTCGATCCGATCAAGTACGGGCTTCTGTTCGAACGGTTTCTCAATCCGGAGCGGGTCAGCATGCCCGACATCGATATCGACTTCAGCGACGAGCGGCGGGACGAGGTGATCGATTACGTCACCCGCAAATACGGCCGGGAGCACGTGGCCCAAATCATTACGTTCGGAACGATGGCGGCGAAGGCCGCCGTGCGCGACGTCGGGCGTGTGATGAATTTGCCGTATCACGAGGTCGACCGGGCGGCGAAGGCGATTCCGCATCAGCTCGGCATTACGATCGAGGACGCGCTGAAGCTCAGTCCGGAGCTGAAGGAGCTGTGCGCCAAGCACGAAGGGACGGCCCGGCTCGTCGATATGGCGAGGAAGGTCGAAGGGCTCCCCCGGCACGCCTCGACGCACGCGGCCGGCGTCGTCATTTCGCGGGAGCCGCTCACCGACCACGTTCCGCTTCAGGAAGGGACGGGCGGCGTCCCTTTGACGCAATATCCGATGGAAGATCTGGAAGCGATCGGCTTGCTCAAAATGGATTTTCTCGGCCTGCGCTATTTGTCGATCATCGAGCGGACGCTGAAATGGGTTCGCGAGCAGCTCGGCGAAACGGTCGATTTTCACGCCGTTTCGTACGAAGATCCGCAAACGTTCGCGCTGCTCGGCCGGGGGGATACGACCGGCGTATTCCAGCTCGAGTCGCCTCCCATGCGGCGCGTGCTCAAGGAGCTGAAGCCGTCGACGTTCGAGGATATCATTTCGGTCGTGGCGCTGTACCGTCCGGGACCGATGGATTTCATTCCGAAATTTATTCAGGCGAAGCACGGGCGCGTCGAGATCGAATACCCGCATCCGTCGCTCGAGCCCGTCCTTCGCGACACGTACGGCATTATCGTCTACCAGGAGCAAATCATGCAGATCGCCTCGCGCATGGCCGGCTTCCGGCTCGGCGAAGCGGATTCGCTGCGGCGCGCGGTCAGCAAGAAGAAGCGCGAGGTGCTGGACGAGCAGCGCGCCCATTTCGTGGCGGGCAGCCTGCGGCAGGGCTACTCGCAGGCGGAAGCCGACAACGTGTACGACATGATCGTCCGCTTCGCGGATTACGGGTTTCCGCGCGCCCACGCGACGGCCTACGCCGTGCTTGCGTTCCAGACGGCGTATTTGAAGGCGCATTACCCGGTTCCGTTCATGGCGTCGATGCTCGCGTCCGTCATGGGCAGCCACCGCAAGGTCGCCGAATACGTGGACGAATGCCGCAAAATGGGCATCGACGTGCTGCCTCCGGACGTGAACAAAAGCGGCATCCCGTTTACGCCGGACGGCGGAGCGATCCGTTTCGGGCTCGGCGCGATCAAAAACGTCGGCACGCATGCGATGGAATCGATTATCGGCGAGCGCGAAAAAGGGCCTTACGCCAACCTGCTCGACTTTTGCCGCAGAGTCGACCTGCGCGTATGCAACAAGCGGGTGATCGAATCGCTCGTGCAGGGCGGGGCGCTCGACTCGCTGCCCGGCCACCGGGCGCAGCATATCGCCGTGCTCGACGAGACGGTGGAGGCGGCGCAAAAGTGGAAGAAGGAGCGCGAAGATTTGCAGCTTCACCTGTTCGGCTTCACGGAGGAGACGAACTGGACGATCGATTTGCCGGAGGTGCGGCCGTATACGCAAATGCAGCAGCTCGAGTTCGAGCGCGAGCTGCTCGGGCTGTACTTGTCGGGCCACCCGCTCGACGTTTACGAGAAGCTGATCGAGGAAATCGACGCGGACGCGATCCACGAGCTGCCCGACTACCCGGACAACGCGGACGTGGTCGTTCCCGGCATGGTGCTGTCGAGCAAGCCGATTTTGACCAAAAAAGGGCTGCCGATGGGGTTTATCGAGCTGGAAAACCGGATCGCCAAGGTGGAGGTCGTCCTGTTTCCGGAGGTGTGGAAGCTGGCGTCCCCGCTCGCGCAAAAAGGGAGCGCGCTGCTTATCCGGGCGCGCCTCCAGCACCACGACGAGGACGTCAAGCTGATCGCCGACCGCGTGCTGGCGCTGGGCGCGCCGGACGCCGCCGAGCAGGCCCGCGCTCTGCGCAGG